>JAIQFM010000062.1 GCA_020073285.1 Terriglobia bacterium
CACTCGCAGGCGATCGTGCATCGCGACATCAAGCCGGCCAACATCGTAGTGACGGAGCGCGGGCAGGTAAAAGTCCTCGATTTCGGGTTGGCGAAGCTGGTGGCTGAGCGGCGGGCCGAGAAGTTCGCCGCCGTCGCCGTTACCGCGGCCACCGCCGCCGAGCATCTCACCTCGCCAGGCTCCGCAGTTGGGACCACCGCGTACATGTCGCCCGAGCAAGCGCGTGGCAAGGGGCTCGACGCGCGCAGCGACCTGTTCTCTTTCGGCGCCGTGCTCTATCAGATGACCACCGGCCGCTTGCCGTTCGAAGGCGAAACCGCAGCCGTCATCTTCGACGGCATCCTGAACCGCACGCCGGTCCCACCGCGCGAATTAAGTCCGGACATTCCGCCCAAGCTCGACGAGATCGTCCGCACCGCGCTGGAAAAAGACCGCGACCTGCGCTACCAGAATGCGGCCGACTTGCGCGCCGAACTCAAGCGGCTGAAGCGCGACACCAGTTCCGGCCACGTAAAAATTCCCAGCAGCGCGGTTGTCGTGGCGCCGTCATCGGCGATGCAGACCGCGGCGCACGGCAAGCGCAACGTGTTGATCGGCGCCGTCGTCGCCGTGCTGCTGATTGCCGCCGCCCTCGGCGCTTACGTGTGGTCCAATCGCCCGCGCGGCTTCAACCTGCAGAACATGAGGATCGCGCAGGTCACGGAGAGCGGCAACGCCGGCGCCTCGGCGCTTTCTCCCGACTGTCGTTACATTGTCTATGTCCTGCATGACGGCGCGCAGGAGAGCCTGTGGGTGCGGCAGGTGGCCACCGGCGGCAACGTGCAAGTGCTGGCGCCCGACCAGGTACGTTTCGTCGAGCTCAGCTTTACGCCTGACGGCAACTACGTGATGTTCGTGCGCTCGGACAAGTCTACGACGAATTTCCGTTACCTGTACCAGATGCCGGTGCTGGGCGGAACGCCGAGACAGCTCTACCGCGATGTGGATTCAGCGCCCGCCTTCTCTCCTGACGGTAACGAGATCGCGTACTCGCGGGGCATTCTCAATCCGCCCGGAAATGAGATCCTGATCGCCAAGGCCGATGGCAGCGGCGAGCGTCTGCTCACTCGCCGCAAGGGGTTTGGCCCAGGCAATGTGCCGGTGTCGTGGTCCCCAGACGGCCGGAGTCTGGCCATTGTTTCCGCTGAAATCCGCGATAATGCCAACCGGTGGGTGGTGGAAATCATTGCCACCAAGTCCGGCGAAGTCAAGGACCTGCACATATCCTCGCTGCCGATGCGTGCGCTGGCCTGGCTGCCGGACGGTAACGGTCTCCTAGTGGTGGCCACCGAACTGCCAAGCGCGCGCGGGCAGGTGTATTTCGTCAGCTATCCCAAGGGCGCGGTCAGCCGCTTCACCAACGATCTCACTGACTACAACGTGTGCTGCCTGGACATCACCCGTGATGGCAAGGCGCTGGTGGCACTCCAGGACACGCTTCTGAGCGATCTCTGGGTAGGCAAAGCCGACGGATCGGAGACCAAACCGGTCACTTCCGGCGAGCCTCTCGGGATCGGTCTGCACTGGGTCGGCGACAAGATCCTTGCCTCCAACCAGCGCGGGGTGTGGTCGCTGATGAATCCTGACGGCAGCAGTCCTGTTGTCCTCAACAGCGAACGCGAACCCCATTTCCAACTGACCACCTGCGGGAACGACAAGTACATGGTCTATACCGCCTTTCACGACGGCTCCCTTGACCTTTGGCGCAGCGACATGGACGGCGCTAATCCCCTGGAGCTGGCGCCGATGGCGGGCGCGGGGCTGTGCTCGCCGGATGGCCAGTCAGTCATATATGCCGCCGACGGCGCTTACTGGCGGGCCTCGATCAACGGCGGAGCGCCCACCAAGGCCGATCTGCCCGTCGCACAACTCGCGTACTCGCACAACGGCAAGCTCATGTACTACTTCTCGCAAAAGGTCGAGGCTGGGGTTATGCAGTCCAAGCTCGTGCTTTCGCCGGCCGATGCACCGGCAACCATCTTGCGCACCTTCGATGCCCCCTACGGAATGCAGTCGCCCGTTTTCACGCCTGACGACAAGGCCCTCGCCTTCATGCTGACCCGCAAGAGCGCTACCAATATCTGGGAGCAGCCGCTCTCCGGCGGCGATCTGGTGCAGTTGACAAAGTTCACCAGCGGCGAAATGTTCGCTTTCGCCTGGTCCAAGGACGGCAAGCAACTCGCCATGTCCCGGGGGCGGCGGAAGTCGGATGTCGTGATGATGAGCAATTTCCGCTGAATCGTCGGCGTTGGCGCTGTCTGCCGTCGCGTGATACAACGTTTTTCCGATGTCCTTCGGCCCCAGCACCGCGTCCGTTCCCGCCATTGAAACCGAAGTCGCCTCACCTCGCGACTACATCGTCGTCCTCGGCTCGCCCGTTGGCATTCCGCAAGTCCTGGCCGCGCTGCTCCTCCTGATGTTCCTCGCGCAATGCCTCTGGCTTGCCATGCACATGCCGATGCGCGAGATGGAACTGTCGCAAATCCGGCAGGGAGAAACGCTGATCCTGCAACACACGGTGGCTCCCGAATCGGCGCGCTCGCCCGTGATCCCGATCCTCGCCGCGCTCCCCCTGATTGGTTCCGGCATTAACGTCACCGCCGATAACCCGATCCTGTACGCGCACCCGCGTTCCTGGCGCTGGCGCGCGCGCCTGCCGTTCATCGCCGTCGGCGTGCTGCTGGGCGCCTCGTTGTGGTACGTCGCGCGACGCCTCTACGGCAACGCCGGCGGATACATCGCGCTCGCCCTCTACGCCTCCTCGCCCGCCATCATCATCCGCGCCGCGACCATTCAGCCCGCGATCGTTGCCGCCTGGGGCGCATTCGGCGCCGTCTTCACCGCCATTGCCGTGGCGCACACGCTGTACGCGCCGCGCGAGGTCGTGCTCTGGAACTGGAAACGCATCGCGCTGCTGGGCCTTTCGATCGCCCTCGCGGTGGGATCGCAATTCGCCCTAGCCGCCGTGGCGCTGCTGGCGTTCGGCTTCATGCTCTACCTGGTCCCGGAGCGACGCGGCGCCGCGCTGGCGATCATGGCGGCCTCCTGCGCCGTCGCATTCATTTTGCTGTTCGCGGCCTACGGGTTTGACGTGCACGCTCTCGCCGCCTCCGTGCGCGGACTTCGCCCCGCCGACTTCACCCCCCAACTGCTCGCGCGCAAACTGACCTACTCGCTGCTGGCGGTCTTCTTCATGCGCATGCCGGGCGTGCTGGTGGCGCTGGCGGCCGCACTGATCGCCTACGCGGCGTGGCCGCGCCCGCGCTTTTTCGGTGTGAGCGCGCCGCTGATTGCGTTCGCTCTGGTCATCCTGCTCGGCATCACCATGCCGCACCTGGGCGGCTACAACCTGTTCGTCGCCGCGCTGCCCTTCGCTTTCGTCTTCATCGCCGGCGTCTTTGCCGACCTGCTCGAGACCCGCTACTCCGGCCTGATCTTCGGCATCCTCACCGGCGTGCTGGTGGCGCAGGGTGTGTTCAGCGTGACGGGACTGATGAGGATCTCGTAATTGGGTAATTTTGTAATTTGGTAATTTACGAACCGGAGAACCTCAGTCTGTTGCAGCAAATTACCAAACTACCAACTTACCCAATTACCAAATCGCCGCAACTCCCGCCCTGGAATCGGGTTTTAATAAGCAAGGGCCGGGTCATCGGAGCGGCGGTGGCGCCCCGTTATCGAAACTGCCGCTCCGGTGGCCTGTATTGGTCGCCCATGTTCGTCCCGAAAAAGGAAGGCGCATCCGCCGCAGTGGAGCGGAAATCCAATCATCGGGGATATGATTGAGGTATGAAGCGGGCATGGATCACTATCGCGGCACTCGCACTCATTGCGCTCCCAGCCATGGGCCAGGTTCGCGGTGCGCCGGCCTCGGTCACCTCAATGGCTCCGTGGCGCAGCTCGAATCCCGGGCCTCCGGCCAGCGTGACCTCCATCGGCCCCAGGGGCTATCCAACGAATTGCTCGGCGGGGGGCATCAGCCCGCTGATTCCGTCCGCCTTGGGATGCACGCCCACCCAGTTCACCACCGGCTACTACTTTCCTGACCCGCGCGATCGAGGCCGGGTGAACCTGCACCCCAGGCGCCAGAATCAGGGCGGCTCTTACTATCCCGTGTACGTGCCCTACGCTTATCCGGTGGCCGTCGCTGCCGAACCCGATGCGGATGAGGAAACGGAGCCCGATGATCCTCCCGCACCGACCATCTTTGAACATCGTACGACCACCGAGCGCATGTCCGCCGACAACTCGCGCTACGGCACGCACTATCTTGATGCGCGCGAAAAGCGGAAGCCCGCGCCCGAACCCGAAGTCTTCGACAACCGCGTCATGCCCTCGACCACGCCCGCGAGCG
The DNA here is from genome assembly GCA_020073285.1 of Terriglobia bacterium. Lineage (GTDB taxonomy): Bacteria > Acidobacteriota > Terriglobia > Terriglobales > Acidobacteriaceae > JAIQGF01. Next base: position 4,394 of record JAIQFM010000062.1, read on the forward strand.
AGCAGTTCCCGGTGGTGCTCATCTTCCGCGATGGTCACCAGCAGGAAGTGCGCAATTACGCCATCGTCGGGCAGACGCTCTACGACCTCGGCACCTTCGTCGCCCACAAGATCCCGCTTGCCGAGCTGAATCTGGGCGCGACCATCAAAGCCAACGATGACCGCGGAGTGGAGTTCAGCGTCCCGGTGTCGGTGAAGATCGACTGATTGGTTGGAGCGCCTGCGCCCTCAAACGCGTCCCCCAAAAAGCTCTCCCGGTCTGCTATAATAAGTAGTGCTTTCTCGGGCGTAACTTCTTATAAATTCAAGCAGTTAGCGTGCGACGTGGGTCTCAGGCCCGGGTACTCACAGCGGGCGTGAAAACACGGGTCAAAGACCCGCGCCACACCGGCTGAGAGCTGATAGCTGAGAGCTAATTCATGGCCGATCAAGACAATCCGCAGCTTGAGCCGTTTAGCGGGCGTGAGCGAAGCGGGAGCCCGCTGGCGAAATCCTGAGCGCAGCGAAGGATCTGTTCTAGTTAGGAAATTAATCGAATGGCCGATCAAGACAATCCGCAGCTTCCCCTGAATCCGACCGGCGGTGATGGACAAGGTCCGGGCGGCAACATCCAGCCGATCAACATTGAAGAGGAGATGCGCCGGTCGTATCTCGACTACTCGATGTCGGTGATCATCGGCCGCGCACTGCCCGACATTCGCGACGGCCTTAAGCCGGTTCATCGCCGCATTCTCTATGCCATGCACGACATGGGCCTGCTCTCCAACCGCAAGCACGTCAAGTGCGCCAAGGTGGTGGGCGAATGTCTCGGCAAATATCATCCGCACGGCGACACCGCGCTCTACGACGCGCTGGTGCGCATGGCGCAGCCGTTCTCCATGCGCTACCCGCTGGTGGATGGTCAGGGCAACTTTGGTTCCGTGGATGGTGATCCCGCCGCTGCGTATCGGTACACCGAAGCGCGCATGACGGCGATCGGGGAAGAGTTGCTCGCCGACATTGACAAAGAAACGGTGGACTTCGTCGCCAATTTTGACGACACCACGGTCGAGCCGGTGGTGCTGCCGACCATGGTTCCCAACCTGCTGGTGAACGGGTCGAATGGAATCGCGGTCGGTATGGCGACCAACATCCCGCCGCACAACCTGACCGAGATCGTGGACGCCTGCATCACCCTGGTGAACAACCCCAACGCCACCCTCGACGACGTGATGAAGTTCGTCCAGGGGCCCGATTTCCCCACCTACGGCATCATCCACGGCCGCAGTGGAATCAAGGCGGCGTACCAGAGCGGCCGCGGGCGCTTCATGATGCGCGCCAAGGCGGCCATCGAAAACCTGACCAAGGAGCGCCAGGCGATCATCATCACCGAGATTCCCTACCAGGTGAACAAGTCGCGACTGGTGGAACGCATCGCCGAGTTGGTCAACGACAAGTCCATTGACGACGTCAGCGACATCCGCGACGAAAGCGATCGCGACGGCATGCGCATCGTCATCGAGCTCAAGCGCGGCGCCGAGCCGCAGATCGTGCTCAACCAGCTCTACAAGCACACCCAGATGCAGGAGAGCTTCAGCATGATCTTCTTGGCGGTGGTCAACGGGCAGCCGCGCGAGATGGGTCTGGTGCAGGCGATCCAGCACTTCATCGATCACCGCATCGATGTCGTCCGCCGCCGCACCGCATATTTGCTGGGCAAAGCGAAAGACCGCGAGCACATCCTGGAAGGCTACCAGCTCGCGATCGATCAACTCGACAACGTGATCGCCATCATCCGCGGCAGCGGCAACCGCACCGAAGCGCGCGAAAACCTGGTCGCCTACTTCGGCGGGCGCCCCATCGAGGTCAACGTCAACGGCAAGAAGTCGGACGTGTCGATTGGCCGCAACAAGCCTGAGAAGGGCTTCGACGCCAAGCAGGCCGAAGCCATCCTCGAACTGCAACTGCACCGCCTCACCCGCCTCTCGATTGACGAGGTCGTGAACGAGTTGAAGGACGTCCGCGAGCGCATCGCCGAATACGAGTCCATCCTCGCCTCGGAGAAAAAGCTGCGCGGCGTCATCGTCAAGGAGATGGAGGAAGTCAAAAAGAAATTCGGCGACGAGCGCCGCACCCAGATCGTGGACGAGGCCGCGGAAATCCAGCTCGAAGACCTGATCGTGGACGAGCAGGTTGCGGTGACCGTCTCGCACTCCGGGTATCTCAAGCGCACGGTGCTCACCACCTACCGCTCACAGCGCCGCGGCGGCATGGGCCGCACCGGGATGAAGACGCGCGAGGAGGATTTCGTCGAGCGCTTGTTCATTGCCTCCACCCACGCCTACCTGCTCATCTTCACCAATACCGGCCGCGTGTACTGGCTCAAAGTGTACGAAGTGCCCGACGTCGGCGCCGCCGGCAAGGGCAAGCACATCGGCAACCTGGTGGCGCTGCAACCGGGCGAAAGCGTCCGCACCATCGTGCCGGTGCGCGATCTGGAGGAGGAGAACAAGCACGTTTTCTTCGCCACCCGCAACGGCACGGTGAAGAAGACGCCGCTGAAGGATTTTTCCAACGTGATGTCGCGCGGCATCATCGCCATCGGCATCGATAAGGACGACGAGCTGGTCGCCGCCGCCGTCACCGACGGCTACCAGATCGTCTTCCTGGCTTCGCACGAGGGCATGGCCATCCGCTTCGACGAAGAAGACGTCCGCACCATGGGACGTCCGGCGTACGGCGTGCGCGGTATGGACCTCGACAAGGGCGACTACATCGTCGGCATGGCGATCACGCCTAAGAGCGAGGCCAAAGTAAACGGCGACCGCAAGAACGGCAAAGACAAAGACGCAAACACCGAGCCGACGGCCAACCTGATCCTCTCGGTCACCGAGATGGGCTACGGCAAGCGCACCGGGGTGGACGAGTACCGCCTGCAATCACGCGGCGGCAAGGGCGTGATTAACGTCAAGACCACCTCGCGCAACGGCAAGGTGGTCGGCATCCTGCTGGTCAGCGACGAGAGCGAGGCCATGGTGATCTCGCAGTACGGCAAGATCATCCGCATCGCGACCAACCAGATCCGCGAAGCCGGCCGCTCCACCCAGGGCGTCCGCTTGCTGCAACTGGACTCCGACGACAAGGTGGCAGCGGCGGTGGTGATCCCCAAGGAGGAAGCGGAGAACGGGGAGCCGACGCTGATCCAGTAACGAGTCTGGATTCACTAAACGTTGGTATTCAGACGTTGGCGCGCTTAAAAAGCGCAGAATTCGGCGCCACGATTGCTAGCGGCTGCTAAGGAGGACAAAGTGCCTGAATTTCGTATGCCGGTTTCTGAGTATCCGGGGAACGAAATCGTGTTTGGCCTTTGCTACGCATTGGGAACTAATGTTGAGCCCGTGGTCAACTTGCTCACGGACTATATTGGCAAGTATTTTTACGAGCCCCGCGTCGTGCGCATCAGCGAATACCTGCAGAACCTCCAACTAGACATTTCGCCTGACGATGGGACGCCAGCTGGTCGTATGCACCACCTCATTGATGCTGGTAACAAGGCATGCGAACAAGCGCAGAGGAGGGACTTTCTTGCGCTCGCGGCCGTCGCGCAGATTTCCCAAGCGCGCACGATAGACGCGGGCCAACGAGCACCTTTCGAAAAAACCGTGCAAATTATCCGGTCCTTGAAGAGGCCCGAGGAAGTTGATCGATTACGTAGAATCTACCGCTCTGGATTTTATTTGATCAGCATCTTTGCGACAGAGACTGAGCGACACGCTTATCTCGAGAACCGCAAGAATTTGTCAACGGACCAAGCGACCGGCCTGATCAAGAGAGACCTGCGTGAACAAGGCAATACCTGGGGCCAGCGTACGGAGAAAACCTTTCCCTTAGGTGACGTGTTTGTGCAGTTAGCGAGCGACAACTACGATGCGGAGTTACTCCGGTTCCTGGATTTGGTTTTCGGTGAGCGATTCATCAGCCCTCGCCGAGACGAGTACGGCATGTTTCTCGCATCTGCAGCAGCGGCTCGCTCTTCGCAGCCTGGACGTCAAGTAGGTGCGGCGATTCTCAATGCAGTAGGCGACGTCCTTGCGGTCGGCTGCAACGAGGTGCCGCGCGCGCAAGGAGGTTCGTATTGGGAGCCCGAAGCCGACGATCCGACGGCAAGCGATCGCCGTGATCACCGACTTGAACCCCCGTGTGATTCGAACGATGAAGCGAAACAGGAAATCGCCGAGAGCATAGTCGAACAGCTTTCACCTGTGCTGAAAGAAGGTACTCTCCCTAAAGTTGTGTCCTCTCTTCTTGCACGCACGAAGTTGGCGGACATCACTGAGTACGGACGTGCAACTCACGGCGAAATGGACGCATTAATGGCATGCGCGCGCACTGGAGTGTCCCCAGCGGGCGCTACGCTTTATGTAACGACTTTTCCGTGCCACAACTGTGCTCGCCACATAATTGCGGCGGGGATAAGAAAGGTTGTATACGTCGAGCCCTATCCAAAAAGCCGTGCGGGCAAATTGCACGGAGACGCCATTGAGATTGGCGAACAAACCGGGAAAGTCTCCCCCGGCGAGAAGATTCCGTTTGTTCCCTTTTTGGGCGTCGGTACACGACGCTACCTCGATTTCTTTTCGATGGAAATGGGTAATGGTTCCCGGCGCTTACGCAAGGACGATGATGGTCGTGGTCTGTACACTGATTTCAAGCGGTCTGGAACGTCTGGGCCACGCGTGCCGCTCTTGCCGACATCGTATATTGAGCGAGAAGAACTTGCCGTCAAAGAAATTTATGAGACAATGGAGCGTCTTGAGGGCGGCTCGTGATGAAAAGGAACAAATCCGACGAGAGCAGTGCGACACACTGGCAATTTGTTGCGGATGTTTCAAGAACCGTTGATACGTGGCCAGCATGGAAAAAGCGTGGATTCGAAGAAAATAGGGATGCCGCGTCAAACTCAGGCCAGACTGCCGTGAGTTGCACAACCGACACGCTCGAATCTCGCGACAATCACAAGTAATTAACGATTCTTCCACTTTGTCGGCTTGCTGGACGAGTCGTGTACCCGTAAACCATTCCGTTCGCAGCCAAATGCCTGCCAGTGGCGGGGCCTCGCCCTCGGTCGGGCTTTTTGTTGCGTGAACCCGCTCGCCCAAGTTCCCCCCCAGCCCACCCGCCTCTTCTCTCCCGCATCTCCCTATTTGCACCATTCGTGTGCCTGGGAGGGATCCAATGAGAAAGATCAAGTTGCTGACTACATTTCTGCTGCTCGCCGGCTTGCCTGCGTGGGCGCAGACGCGGACGCTGTCGGAAGGCACGGAGATCAAGGTTCGCACCGACACCGCCATCCCGGCGCATCCCACGGCCGGTGCGGCCTACACCGCCACCGTCAGCGACGACGTGCCGGACACTTCCGGCAGCATCGCCATTCCCCGCGCCAGCCGGGCGCGCCTGGTCGCGCAGCCGACCAACGACGGCAACGACACCGTGCTCGATCTGCAGTCCGTCACTGTTGGCCACACGCGCTATAACCTTGCCTCGGCGGGCGGCGGTAAGAACGCCGGCGGCGCCGGACTGGGCGCCAACACGCGCACTGCCAAATATGTCGGCGGCGGGGCCGCGGTCGGAGCCGTCTTGGGAGCATTGTTGGGCGGAGGCAAAGGCGCGGCCATCGGCGCCCTGGCTGGCGGCGGCGCGGGCGCCGGCGCGCAAGTCCTAACGGGAAAGAAAAAGGGCCTGCCCGCGGAAACGCAACTCAGCTACAAGCTGGCGCAGAACCTGACGCTCCGCCGGGCGGCACACTCCGGCAGATGGTAGAAGGGACCGGCTCAGTAACAGGCTTCAGGCGATAGGCTGGGAGTAGTGCGTGTTCGCGGGAGTTGTGCGCTCAGGGATTCAAGTACATTGCGATTGTCGATTGAAGCGGGCTTTGAGTCGGCAGTCGCGGGCGAGGGCGCCCGCGCCACATCGATTTCGGCACTGTTGAGGACAGCCCCGGCGAGGGCGCCGGGGCCTACAGATAGATTTTCTTTCGTAGTTGCGTCTGACCTTACTTCCGATCAGCGGGCGGTAGGCAGCGCTTGTTTTTGCCAACCTGCAAGGCCGTCCTGATAAACGACTACATTCTTGAAGGCGTGGCCGAGCAGGACTCGTCCGACGGCGCGGCTAGCGGCGCAGACGTCGGCATTGCCGCCGCTGCCGCCTTCGTACAGAACGATGGTTTTGTCGCGCGGCAACTCGGTGGCGCGGCGCTGCGCTTCCAGCAGCGGAAGGTTGGCTGCGCCCTGGATGTGGGACTTGCGGAAGTCGTCCGCCGCGCGCACGTCGACGAACGCGGCGCCCTCGTGGAACAGCTTTTCGGCCTCGGCGGTGTGGATCATCGCCGGCTCGGGCTCTTTGAGCGCGTCCTCGCTGCAGTCGGTGGAGTTGCCCTGGATACTGAGGAACCCACCCGACCCGCTGCTGAATCCTGCGCCGGTAGCCGAGGTTGATGTTTCTGCAGCCTCTTTCGTCGCCTTGCGCTCCCTTTGCGGCGCGGCGCTCTCCGCGGCGGTTGGAGCAGGCGCAGAGGCTGACGCGGCCGCGAGCTCCTGGTTCAGCAACTGCTGGAATTTTGCAGTCTCGGGCGCTCCGACAATGCGCTGCCGTCCGAGAAAATATGTGGGCGTGCCGCGAACGCCCAGCGCGCGCCCGTCTTCGCTGTCGCGCTGGATGATGGCGCGCGTCGCACCGCCGCTCAGGCAAGACTTGAACTTCGTGACATCAAGCCCGAGTTCTCCGGCGTAGCGCTCCAGCGATTCGTCCTTAAGATCGCCGTTGGCCGCGTAAAAACGGTCCAGCGCTTCCCAGAACCTGCCCTGCTGCGCGGCGCACTCGCTGGCCTCAGCCGCATTCATTGCGTACTGATGGACCTTTTCCAGGGGGAACTGGCGAAAGACGAAACGTACGCGATCGCCGTAACGCTTTCGCAATTCGCGCATCTCGGGCTCCGCCGCGGCGCACGACGGACACTGCAGGTCGCCGAACTCGACCAAAGTCACCGCCGCATGCGCATTGCCGGTGAGGTGGCTGTCAGGACGCACCAGTCGCTCGGCGATCTCGGCCGAGCTCGGCTCAGCCGCGTGCACTGGCGCTTCGGCGTGATTTTGCAGCCAGGTGAAGGCGCGCGTGCCCACCGCGATCGCCAGCACCAGCACGAGCGCATGGCGCAAAAAAGCAGCGCGGGCCTGGGAGCGATCGTCGAAGCGCGCCCGCAACAGCGTGAGGGAGAGAATAAAGATCAGCGTGACAGCGATCGCCTGCACCACGCACCAGGCGCACCAGGCATGGATGACGAAGGCCTCAATGACTGTCAAAGCGGCCGAGACGACGACGCCCGCGCCGGCAATCGCGGTGGTGAAGCGCCGCAGCCAACCGGCGCGGGAGAACAGGGGCTCGACAAAGACGAGCAGTGCGAGCACGCCGTACATCGCAACTCCGAAAAGCGGAGTCGGAACTCCGGCAATCTGGGCGAAGCGGCTGGCGCGGATCTCGTCACAGCCACTACCGAGGCACACCATCGCGTGCGACGGCGAGGCGTACACCCAGAGAAGGTAGAGGGAGTCGAACAGACCGAGAAGAGTGAGCGCGAATGTGAGCGAGCGACGCACGGATCAGTCCATTTTAACCAAATGCCATCGATCCTAACCTCGCGCCAATCCCTGGCGCGAGGTGAGGATGACGCCAGCAATGGTTTTCAGGCGCTAGAGTCTCAGGTTCTACTTGCCGTTGCCGTTCGTCCCAAGAGACTTCTACGCGGCGCGGAGGCCAAGTACAATGTGAGCAGACCAACCGGGGAGTTCCCAGACAGTGGCATCGGCAACACAACCCTCTGGAGGAATGCGCGCTGTTTTGCAGCAGCCGGATTTCCGCAAGCTGTGGCTGGCCCAGTTCGTTTCCATCTTCGGCGATTTCCTGGCGCTGTTCGGCTTCATCAGCCTGATCGCCTTCCGCTGGCACGGCAACGCGCTGCAGGTGACGCTGGTGATGGTCGCCTATATGGTCCCGATGGCACTGGTGGGGCCGCTGGCCGGCGTGTTCGTGGACCGCTGGAACGTGAAGCGGGTGATGATTGCCAGCGATCTGTTGCGCGCGATCCTGATCCTGCTGGCGGTGTTCGCCCGCAACGTGCCGCAGTTGTGCGTCATCTTTGGAATGCTGGGCGTGTTCTCCAGTTTTTTCGCTCCGGCGCAGTCGGTGACGGTGCGTACGCTGGTGCCGGTGGAGAAGTTGCTGGCGGCGAACGCCATGATGTCGCAGGCGTTCTTCACGGTGAGGCTGGTTTCGCCCCTGCTCGCGGGCGCGCTGATCGCGTGGCTGGGGGAGAACCCGTGCTTCTATCTCGACGCCGCCAGCTTCGCGTTCTCGGCGCTGATGGTTTCGACGCTGGCGATCAATCCGCCGCGGCCGTCGGGCAAGAGCGTGCAGGGCTTCCTCAGCGAGTTCAGCAGCGGCAACCGCTTCATCTTCACGCACGCCTACCTGGCGTTCGTGGTAACTGCGATGGTGGTGGCGATGTTCGTGCTGAGCTGCTTCAGCCCGCTGATCTCGATCTACGTGCGCGACATGCTGCGCGGCGGAACGTTGCTGTACGGGTTTGTCAGCACCATGATCGGCGTAGGGCTGATGCTGGGCACGCAAGGGGTAACGCGCTTTGCGCGCCAGCGCTCGAAGAAAGACATTGTGCTGGTCGGGCTACTGACGCTGGGATTCTCCACCGGGCTGCTGGCCGCGTTCGCCAACATTCCGATGGCGGCGGCGAGCATGTTCGGGCTGGGCTTGGCGATTGCGCTGGTGATCGTGCCGGCGCAAACCTTGATGCAGCAGGAGACGCCGCACGCCATGATCGGGCGCGTCAGCAGCAGCTTTATGTCGCTGATCTCGCTGGCGCAGGTGACGGGGCTGCTGCTGTCGGGTTATCTGGCGCACCTGCTCGGTATCCGCCAACTGTTCCTGACGGCGGCGGTGGCGCTGGCACTGATCACGGTCGTCGGCTACACCAAACGCGGAGAAGCGCCGCAGCAGGTCGCGACCGAGCCGGAGGGGTAAGAACAGTTGTCAGTTGTCAGTTGTCAGGAGTCAGTTGTCAGCAAAATCACGTTTCTCCTCGCCAGCGAGAAATTCTTTTCCTAAGTGACCGGTCGTGACCGAGCCCGAGGCATAAGCATGGAAGTGGTGAATCTAGCGCAAAAGCTGGCGCAGTTTTCCGAATACTGGTCGCCCAAGATCGCGGGCGAGGTGAACGACTCGTATGTCAAGCTGGTGAAGTTCAAGGGCGAATTCGTGTGGCACCACCACGAGGCGGAAGACGAACTGTTCCTGGTGATCCGCGGGACCCTGCGCATGAAGTTCCGCGAGCACGGAGTGGAGCGGGAGAAGACGGTGCTGCCGGGTGAGTACATCATCGTGCCGCGCGGGGTGGAGCACATGCCGATCGCGGACGAGGAAGTCCATGTCATGCTGCTGGAGCCGAAGTCGACGCTGAACACGGGGAATGTGAGAAACGAGCGGACGGTTGAGCAACTGCAGCGAATCTGAGCCGTCGGTCAGGAAATTCCTGGCCGAACTGCCTTTCAACCTTGTTGGCGATGCGCAGGGGTCCTTCGACTCGGACGCGCCAACCCGCGTGCCAAAGTCGGGCGCGCTGGTTGTGTGGCGCGTCCTTGCTCAGGATGACATCGTTTTAGGTTTTGCGAGTGAGCCCTGAAAGTTCGCCTTGGATCGGAAGGCCGAGGACCAGCGTTTTTCCTGCACTCAAGCTAGAATAGAAACGGCATGTTTGAAGTCAGCGTGGAAGATTCGTTTGCGGCGGGGCACGCGCTGCGCGGTTACCGCGGCAAGTGCGAGAACCCGCATGGGCACAACTACAAGGTCCGCATCACCTTGGCGGGTGATGAACTGGACAGCATCGGGCTGCTCTACGACTTCAAGGACCTGAAGCAGGCGATGAACCAGATCATCGACCGGCTGGACCACCAGTTCCTCAACGACATCGAGCCCTTCCGCCAGCTCAACCCCTCGGCCGAGAACATGGCGCGGTACTTCTACCAGGAAGCAACGTCGCACCTGCAGCAGGCGACCGGCGGGCGGGTGAAGGTCAAGCAGGTGAAGATCTGGGAAACCGACAGCACGACGGCGACGTACTTCGAGTAGTTGCGAACTGATTGCTGAATTGCAGAGCTGCGGAATTGAAGAAAGGCGTTCTGCGGTCATCCAATTCCGCAGTTCGGCAATTCCGCACTTCCGCAATTTCACATGCAGATCACGGAAATTTACCGCTCCATCCAGGGGGAAAGTTCGTTTGCCGGGCTGCCGTGCACCTTCGTGCGCCTGACCGGATGCAACCTGCGCTGCACCTGGTGCGACAGCGAGTACACCTTCACCGGCGGCAAGAAAATGCTGCTGGAGGAAGTGGGGGCCGAGGTGCGGCGGCTGGCGGCGTCGGGGCTGGTGGAGATCACCGGTGGCGAGCCCATGCTGCAGCAACGCGAAGTGCTGCCGCTGATGGAGAGCCTGCTCGCCTGCCAGTACACGGTCCTGCTGGAAACCAGCGGTGAGCGCCCGTTGAAAGACGTGCCGCACGGGGTGCACAAGATTGTGGACGTGAAGTGCCCGGGATCGGGCGAAGGCGGCGGGTTCGACCTGACGAACCTGGCGGCACTGGGCAGCAGCGACGAAGTGAAGTTCGTGTTGGCATCGCGCCAGGATTACGAGTTCGCGCGCGAGTTCGTGCATGAACACGGGTTAGACACCCATGTGGGCGGCGTGATTTTCTCGCCCGCGTTTCGCAAGGAGGCTGCCGGGGAGCGGGATGCGTCGCATTGCCTGCTTGATCCGCGCGAACTGGCGGACTGGATTCTGGAGGACGGATTGCACGTAAGGCTGGGGCTGCAGATCCATAAGTTTATTTGGGCGCCGGAAGCAAAGGGCGTGTAATTGCGGACTCGCAGAACTGCGGAATCGGGTAATTGGAACGGCCGTCGCTTCGATTCTCAATTCCAAAATTCCGCAGTTACCCGATTCGGCAATTGACTGCGTTATCGATGAGCAAAGAGGAACATCGTCCTCGGGTGGTGGTGCTGCTGAGCGGCGGGATGGATTCGTGCGTGTGTGCGGCGCTGGCGGCGCGCGATTACGACGCGGCGGCACTGCACGTGATGTATGGCCAACGGACGGAGGAGCGCGAGCGGCGGGCGTTCGAAGCGGTCTGCGAGCGGCTGGGGATTAGCCGGCGCATGGTGATCCGCAACGAGGCGCTGCGGCAGATCGGCGGGTCGGCGCTGACGGATGCTTCGATTGCGGTGCCGGTAGCGGAAGGGGAGTTTGAGGGCAGAGCGTCGAGTGCGACCAGGGCTAGAACCCAGTCGTTATCGGACGCCCTATCCGCCGGGCTGAAGCCCGGCGCTTCCACAGCGGCCGAAGGCGCCCGCGCCACGTCACAAATCCCAGTCACCTACGTGCCCTTTCGCAATGCGCATTTCTTGGCGGCGGCGGTGAGTTGGGCGGAGGTACTGGGAGCGGAGAAGATCCTGATCGGGGCGGTGGAGCAGGACAGCTCGGGATACCCGGATTGCCGGCCGGCGTATTATCGGGCGTTCAACGAAGTGATTCGGGTGGGAACCAAGGAAGGGAAAATCGAAATTGTGACCCCGCTGATCGGAATGCGAAAGTCGGAGATTGTGACGCTCGGCCTTGAATTGGGCGCGCCCTTCGATTTAACGTGGAGTTGCTACAGTCGGCAAGAGCGGGCGTGCGGCGTGTGCGAAAGCTGCCTGTTGCGGCTGCGCGCGTTCGCGGCGGCAGGCGCGCGCGATCCCATTCCTTACGAAACGGAAGCGGCGCATGACCGGCGGTAAGTAATTAAGAGTTGGCCGCGCTCCTGGCACGGGACATGCGCGGAATTCATAACGGGAGGTTGGCAATGAAACGCAGACTTATTCTGTGCGTGCTGGCCGCGATGATGGCGGCGCTGTGGGCTCCAGCAGCGTGGGGCCAAACGACTTCGATCAAGGGCTACCTGCACGACGTCAAGGGCGAACCGGTGGCGGGCGCCACACTCCAGTTCACCAACCGGGAGAACGGGCGCAAGTACGAGCTGAAGACCAACGGTAAGGGCGAATACTTTTCCCTGGGCATCACTTCGGGACGCTATGACCTGGTGGTCACTAAAGATGGCAAGCAGCTCTGGAAAGAGACCGGCATTCCGATCACGCTCACCGACGTGGACAACGTGGTTAACGTTGACTTGAAGAAGGAGCAGGCGGAGCAGCAGGCGACCATGTCTCCGGAAATGAAGAAGCAGCAGGAAGACCAAGAGAAGGCAGTCAGCAAGTTCAAGAGCCTGAACGACAAGCTGGCGCAGGCCAAAGCGGCCCAGGACGCCGGCAATCCCCAGCAGGCGGTGACCGTGCTGACGGAGGCGACGCAAATCGATCCCAACCAGGCAGTGATCTGGGCGGCCTTGGCGGAGGCGGAGCGCAGTGTCGCGCAGAAACAGACGGACGCGGCCGAGAAGAAGGCCTCCTTCGCGAAAGCGGTCGAAGATTACAAGAAAGCCATAGTCCTGAAACCGGACGCCGTCTTTTACAACAATATGGCCGATGCCGCGGCGCGCTCGGGCGACACGCCAGCCGCCCTGCAAGCCTACGCGGAAGCGGCCAAGGCCGATCCAGCCAACGCGGCCCAGTACTACTTCAATGAAGGCGCGGTGCTGACCAACACCGGCAAGGTAGAGGAGGCCATCCAGGCGTTCGACAAGGCGATCCTCGCCGACCCGAACAAGGCCGATGCGTACTATTGGAAGGGTGTCAACCTGCTCGGCAAGGCGACCTTGAAGAACAACAAGATGGAGGCGGTTCCGGGAACGGCGGAAGCGTTCAACAAGTACCTGGAACTGCAGCCTACCGGGCAGTTCGCCGGACCCGCCAAGGAGATGCTGGCATCCATCGGGGCGACGGTCGAAACCTCGTTCGGCAAGAGCAAAACCAAGACCAAGAAGTAGCCGCGAATTGGCATCGGAATCCGGCCCGGGGCGAGAGCTTCGGGCCTTTCTCTTGGCGGTCACCTCTCCGCTCTCGGCTTTCAGACGCGGCAAAGTAATGGCCGGGCTTGAAAGTTGACTGCGGACACTTGAAACTAGGGCACGCATGCTTGAACTGCATACGCCGGTCCAGTACGTAAAGGGGATAGGTCCGCGCCTGGCGGAGGTGCTGGCGAGCAAAGGCATGAGCACGGTTGAAGACCTGCTGTACTACTTGCCCTTCCGCTACGAGGACCGGCTGAACCCGCGGCGGATTGGGGAGTTGCGCCCGGGCGAGATGGCGAGCGTGATCGCGGAGGTGCGGACGTCGGCGCTGTTTCGTACCAAGAGCATGCCTTTATTTGAGTTGACGGTGGGGGACCCGGTGATCGGGAAGGAGAGTCCCCACCTTATCTCACCCCAAGCAGACGAGACAACGGTTGGCCGCCCAAGGCTCTTCGGGGCGGGGCCGAGGGCGATGCTGAAGTGCATCTGGTTTCACGGGACCTATCTGAAAGACCGATTTCAGCCGGGGCAGTTGGTGGTTTTGTACGGCAAAGTTGAGGTCTCCAAGATGGGCCGGGAGCGGCTGCAACTGATCAACCCGCAATTTGAAATCTTGGGTGAAAAGGACGGCGATGCGCCGGAAGCGATTGCCGAGTCAACGGAAATCGGGCGCATCGTACCCATCTACGAGTCGGCGGGCAGCGGCAAGGTAACGTCGCGATGGTTCCGCCGGGTGATTCACGGTGCGCTGGAGAATTTGACTCCGGATGTCGTGGATGCGATTCCCGACGCAGTGCGGCGGCGGATGGGACTGATGCCACGGCGCGAGGCGTTCCGGCTGGCGCACTGGCCGGAGGAGTCGGCGCGGCTGGAAAACTTGCTGGCGGCGCGCACCCCGGCGCAGGTTAGGTTGATCTTCGAGGAGCTGTTCTTTCTTGAGCTTGGCCTGGAACTAAAGCGCAAACACATGCGGGCGCTGTCCGGGATTGCGTTCCGTATCGACGACCGGGTGCGAGAGGCGATCAAGCGCATCCTGCCGTTTCATCCCACGACGGCACAGAAGCGAGTGCTGAAGGAAATCGCCGACGACATGCGCCAGCCGGCCCCGATGCGGCGGCTGCTGCAGGGGGACGTGGGGTCGGGGAAGACGATTGTGGCGCTGGAGGCGGCGATCATCGCCATCGAGAACGGCTACCAGGCGGCATTGATGGCGCCGACGGAAATCCTGGCGACGCAGCATTATTTGTCGGCACGGCGGATTTTGGAGAAGGCAGGGTATCGCATCGTGCTGCTGACCGGGTCGGTGGAGGAGGGGCGGAAGCGCGACATCCGCCGCCACATCGCGCAGGGGAACGCGCAACTGGTGATCGGGACACACGCCTTAATAGTGGAGAAGGTGGAGTTCGGCAACCTGGGGCTGGTGATTGTCGACGAGCAGCACCGGTTCGGGGTAATGCAGCGTCTCAAGTTGATGAAGAAGGCGTTGGCGGAGGAGGAACAGTCGACGGTCGACGGTCAACGGTCAACGGCCGCAACGCGAAGCGCGGATGTCGCAGCCGGCCCCCAAGACCTTCAGCCGGACACGCTGGTGATGACAGCGACGCCGATCCCGAGGACACTGGCGTTGACGTTGTACGGCGACCTGGACGTCAGCGTTCTGAACGAGATGCCGCCGGGACGGACGCCGATAGTGACGCGTCGGGTGGGGGACGAGCGGTCGGACGACGTCTTCGCCTTTGTGCGCAAGCAGGTGGCGGCGGGGCACCAGGCATACGTGGTTTATCCCGTCATTGAGGAGAACGAGGAGAAGGGGGTCAAGGCGGCAACCAAGATGTATGCCGAGATCCGGCGGCGCATTTTGCCGGACCTGCGCATCGGCCTGCTGCACGGGCGGTTGGACGCCGAGCAGAAGGATGAGATCATGCGGCGGTTCCAGGCCGGCGAGATTGACGTGCTGGTCTCGACCACGGTGATCGAGGTCGGGGTGGACGTGCCGAATGTCACGGTGATGGTGATTGAGCACGCGGAGCGCTTTGGGCTGGCGCAGTTGCACCAGTTGCGGGGACGGATTGGGCGGGGCGCGGCCAAGTCGTTCTGCATCCTGGTAACTGGGGGCAAGGTAACCCCGGAGGCGGAGCAAAGGCTGGACACCATGGTGCACACCACCGACGGGTTCGAAATCGCCGAAACCGACCTGCAACTGCGTGGGCCGGGCGAGTTTTTTGGCACTCGGCAGGCGGGATTGCCAGGCTTCCGGGTGGCCAACCTGATCCGCGATCAGGAATTGCTGGAGGCGGCACGGCGAGAGGCGGCGGCGGTTATATCGGGTTGCGACCGGGAGATTTCGCAACCGGAGGTCTCGCGGGCGCTGGTACATTTGCGGTCGCATTGGCAACGGCGGTATGGGCTAGTGGAGGTGGGATGAGGGCGGCATGTCAGCCCGGGCGGTCACCCAAGGCCGTTCACTGGGCGGTCACCCAAGGCCGTTCACTGGGAGGTTAAGGGGGCCATCCCCTTTCGGCATGGAAATCCAGATTGACACCCAGGTTGTGCATCTGGTAGCGTTTGGCTTCTCATATAGCTCCTGGGATTGCAGTTAGGAGCACGGGAGCGTCCCGCGGCAGCGCCACTCCGAGGCAACCAACCTCAAGGCGGGACATCGAACCAGGCTTAGGGTCGTCTCTGGCCAGATACGAATCGGAATCGGAGAGCAAAGATTGCGCAAGCGTTTCTACATTCTTTTTGTAGCGCGAGATCCCGAAGGCCAACTGCGTAAGATCCCCATTCCATTGCATTACGCCGTAGTGTTCCTCGCTGGGGCGCTGATCGGCATGCTGAGCATCACCGGGATGGCCGGTTCGTACGCGCGCATGCTGATGAAGGTGATGCGGTTCAACCAGGTACGGGCGGAGAAGGAGCAGCTCAAGAACCGCTACAGCCGCTTGGAGAAAGTGGCTGAGGACAGGGACATTCAGGTGGCGTCGCTGGGATCGCTGGCCAGCGAGGTAACCGCGCTCTACGGACTGAAGGCGCAGCCCTTGCTTTCCACCGGGCGCAGTGATTCACCTATCCCCGACGACCAGATCAAGAAGTCGCTGGACCAGTTCCGACTGCTGAGAACTTCGGCACTCAACGGCGGCGCCGCCATCGGGATCAGCATGGGCCGGCGCAACCTCACCGCCGCCGACTGGCTGCGCTTGTCCGAACAGCCCAACCTGTGGCCGGTCGAGGGACGAGTGACGGGTTCGTTCGGCGAGCGCATTGACCCCTTCAACGGTGAGGGCGCGTTCCACAGCGGCGTGGACATATCCACCGAGTACGGAAACCGGGTGATCGCACCGGCCGATGGCGTGGTGACCTTCGCCGACTTCAACAGCGGCTACGGCCGGATGATCGAGATCGAGCACTCGCAGGGGTTCGTGACCCGCTATGGCCACTTGTCGAGCTTTGCCGTTACTCCCGGCCAAGCGGTTCACCGCGGACAGGTGATCGGATACGTCGGGCTCAGCGGACGCAGTACAGGCCCCCATCTCCATTACGAAGTCTGGCTGCACAATAACCCCGTTAATCCTTACAACTTCCTGCGCACGACCATGGCACGAGCCTCGCTGAACGCAGCCGGGGAATAATTCCAAGTCAGAAGTAAGAAGTCGGAAGGTAGAAGTGGTCAGAACAGTTCTGACTTCTTACTTCCTCTTCCTTCCGAACTTCATTTCTTTTTCCTTCCTCGGTGCTTCCGGGTTTCGGTGGCGGGTTGCTTTGCCTCCGGCTGCGGGGCGGGACCGACTACCGGCACGGGCGGGGCTTCGGAGACGATCTTCTTGAGCAGGCCGGGAGGGATGGTAGCGTTCAGTTCGGCACGATCCTGCAACTGGCTAACGCTGATGCTGTCGAAAAAGCTCTTGAGGTCGGGGTCAGCGCTGCCCGCCTGGGCGCGGGCTTCGATGCTGCGCGCGACGGCGAGGAAGGCGTTGAGCTGGTCGGAGACGCGCTGCGCGTCTTCCTGGCTGCGGGTGAAGGCGTCGGCGCGGAACTGTACCGAGCCGAGATAGCGCACGGCGGCCACCACCACGGTTCCCTGCGGGAAGAACAGGTCGTAGCCGCCGGGGAGAACGAAACGGGCGTTCCCCTGCTCACCGCTGGACGTGGTGCGCGCCACCGCCCAGGCCACGCTGACCAGCGGGACATGGCGGTAGTAGCGGCGCAGGAGATCGTTGCCGCTGGACCCGAAGGTTTCGCCGTAACGATCAATGATTCCGTCGATCGCAACCGCGCTGTCGGTATTCGAGGCTGCGACCACATTCTTGCTGAGCACAACGACCCGGACGGTGCGGCCGGGCAGCGGGATCTCGTAAATAATGGAGTTGCCATAGTTGCGGGTGGCGGCGGCGGTTTGGCGCAGATAGGCGGCGAGCTTGGCGCCGTCAAAGCGGCCGACAAAAACTTCCGAATAGCGCGTTTCGGGCGGCGCCAGGGCGTTGGCCATCTCGGTCGAGGGCAGGTGAACCGCGAAGGCGGCCTCGTCGAGGTCACGCTCGAACTGGAAGCCGGTGTCGCGGACGAATTGCGCGTAATCCGCATCCATGTTGGGCATGTTCATGAACAGCCCGGCGGCGCGCAGCGGTTTCAGGTCGAGGTAGACGTACGCGTCGGCGGCGGGGAGCAGGCGCGCGGCCTCGGGCGGCGCGCCGCGGCGCAATAGCGCGGCAACGACTGCGGCGACAATCAGCAACCCAATCGCGGGAAGAAAGAGGTGGCGCCGACGCATCACTGAGCATTTGTAATTGAGTAATTTGTAATTTGCAATTCATAACGGCCGGCACAGCCAGCAAGCCGACTTTCGCGTGGCGGCGCCCGCTCAGCCCCGCATCGTCAACGGCCAAGTCCGGTGTTCAGCACTTCTTTTCAAATTGCAGATTACCAATTGCAAATTACACATTTCCCCACTGGCGCTCACCGGCTGCTTTCGGTAAAATGATTTCTGGACTGGATTACCAGGCTTTGGCCTATGTGTCCACTCTCCTGCTGCGCATTCCGAGATGTGTCCCAGTGGTGAAAGTCCCGGAGGGCGGAGCGGGCGGTAGTGTGCCCGTGCCCGGCAGGTTCTCGCTTGCACGCGGAGTTCCGTTGTGATAACTTTTATGGTTTGTGCCGGGTGACGGGAAGGTTTTTTGCTGGCGTAGCTCAGTTGGTAGAGCATCTGATTTGTAATCAGAGGGTCGGGGGTTCGAATCCCTTCGCCAGCTCCAGAAGCACGTCCCAGGCGTAGGCGGAAACGCCCGGGGAATAGTCACGGTTGCGGCGCGCGCTCCTCAAGAGATCGTACTCATACAGGAAGCTTTCCGTAATGCGGTGGTGAAGCGCGGAACTATGTTCGCGCGCAATGCTCTCCCGTCCGCACAGCATGGAACGGCCGGAATGCACAGGTGGCCGAGCGGTTAATGGCAGCAGGCTGTAAACCTGCCGCTCCTTGCGAGCTACGGAGGTTCGAATCCTCCCCTGTGCACCAGGATTGTAAGTGGTATCTCGTTTCTCGATTGCGCTGGCCATATACGGATTGCTGGGACTGGTGGCGTGGCTGACCTTGCCGGACCCGAAAATCCGCGGCGTAACGCTGGCTTTGCTGGCGATGTTCGCGGTCAAGTCGTGGCTGCACCATCGGCGCGAAGGGCTGGAGAAAAACGAGAACAAGAGTCAGTAGCAAGAGTCAGTAGCCGATGTAGCTCAGTTGGTAGAGCACTCCCTTGGTAAGGGAGAGGTCATCAGTTCAATCCTGATCATCGGCTCCAGGGATTCGGTCGACAGTCGACGGCAAAGCGGTAAATCGTCGCAGGAGTCGCGGCGCGAGTGGCTGAATGCTGATGGCTGATAGCTGAGAGCTGCGTTTCAGAGCGGGAGTAACTCAGTGGTAGAGTCACAGCCTTCCAAGCTGTTGGTCGTGGGTTCGATTCCCATCTCCCGCTCCAGATCTTGGGTGGTGACCTGCGGTGGGTTTTGAACGGGCGGCGATTCCGGTCGAGAAGGAAAAAGAATTCGCGGAACTCCGTGGCGCGATTGAAAAGGCGTTTGCTGCCGGGCGGGTAGAGAAGTTTCTGGCGGCGCTGAAGAGCAAGGGCGTGCGGATACGCGATTTCGAAACGGTGCTGGCGAAACGGGTTTTGGAGAGTGCGGCGCCGGAACTGAAGGGATTCGGGGCGGAGGCGCTGTACCAGGCGCTGACGCTGTCCGACAAGGGCCAGATGCGCGAGCTTTACCTGGTGCAAGTGGAACAGGTGCCGGGGGAGTTGCGGCACAAATTTCATTCCGTATATCGAGATTCTTAGAGGCACGCACTTATGGCGAAAGAAAAATTTTCCCGCACCAAGCCGCACGTAAACGTGGGCACGATCGGTCACATTGACCACGGCAAGACGACGCTGACGGCGGCCATCACCAAGGTTTTGGGCAAGAACAATCCGAACGTGAAGTTCCGTTCCTTCGACTCCATCGACAAC
>JAIQFM010000257.1 GCA_020073285.1 Terriglobia bacterium
GGGTGGAGCAGGGCTTTAGCCCTGCAGTACGGGGCGGTAAGATGGACGGCTTTAGCCGCTGAGGTCAGTGCCCCAACGGGTGGAGCAGGGCTTTAGCCCTGCAGTACGGGGCGGTAAGATGGACGGCTTTAGCCGCTGAGGTACACATGGCCATCCCGCACCGAGGCTGGACCAGCAATTCGACATATTTTGTGACTGCCTCCAGTTATCAAAAGCAGAGCCTCTTGCAATCGGATCGGATGGCGGAACTGTTCATCAAAGTGCTGTACCACTACCGTGAACAGAAGAAATACATGCTCCACGAGTTTGTGGTAATGCCGAATCATTTTCACCTGCTGATTACTCCAGGAGAAACCCTGGAGCGGTCCTTGCAATTGGTCAAGGGCGGATTCTCCTTCCGGGCCAAAAAGGAGCTAGGGGTCGGCGGTGAGATTTGGCAAACCAGCTTCTATGACCGGCGGGTGCGGGACATGGGTGAGTTCGAGAAGATGAGAATTTACATCCGCGAGAATCCCGTGCGGGCTGGACTAGTCCAAGTTGCAGAGGATTATCCGTATAGCTCGGCAAATCCGAAATGGCAGTTGGATGAAGTACCTCAGCGGCTAAAGCCGGAAAACTCTGTTGCAGCCGGACCGCAGGGCTGAAGCCCTGCGCCACCCGGTTTCACAAGAAATCGGTCTGGCGACAATAGACATCACCGAAAAACTGGCTGGTGGGAGAAACACATGCATCACTTCGTGCAATACCATAATCCCCAGAAGCGAGGCGGGTACCGCCCTGGCGGGTTCGGGATGGTGACAGATAAGCCGGTAGATTCAATTATTGGTGATCGCATTTGGCGGGTCACAAAAGCGGGCCGCCCGCAGCGGTACTGTTTGTGCGAAAGCTTTGTCGTGGAGCAAGTGGGGAGTGCGTCCAATGACAGCAAGTTGCACCGTGCTTGGGCAAAGACCGGACTGTCATTTGTGCCGCCGACCCCGATCGATTCAGAAGTCTGGTTTAAGAAGTTGCTGCGTGCTGCGGGAAATTTCGGTTTTGGACTTCAGCGAATTAAGGATGTGCAAGTTGTCTCGGGACTGATGCGCATTCTCAACGATCAACAAAGTCGCCTCGCCCCGGCCAACCGGGAATTTCACCTCTGACCTGCTCTAGGGAGGTGCCGGTCCAGAAAATCCAATAAAATAGTCGTTTGGCCTAAGGGGCACACCAGACACCATGGCAACTAATCCTAAGACCGAACCGGCCGTGAGCGCCCCCGCCGCCGCTCCCTCCAATTTCATTCGCGACATCATCATCGAGGATCTGCGCACGAAGAAGTACGGCGACGCGGTCATCCAGACGCGCTTCCCGCCCGAGCCCAACGGCTACCTGCACATTGGGCACGCCAAGGCCATCTGCCTGGATTTCGGCCTGGCCGACGAGTTCAATGGACGCACCAACCTGCGCTTCGACGATACCAACCCGGAAAAAGAAGAGCAGGAGTACGTGGACTCGATCATGGCGGACGTGCGCTGGCTGGGCTTCGAGTGGGACGGCCTCTACTACGCCTCCGATTATTTCGACCAGCTCTACGAGTGGGCGATCAAGCTGATCAAGGACGGCAAGGCCTACGTTGACGACCTGACCGCGGACGAGACCCGCGAATACCGCGGCACTCTCACCGAGTCCGGCCGGGAAAGCCCCTATCGCAATCGCCCGGTAGAAGAAAATCTCGACCTGTTTACCCGCATGGCGAAGGGCGAGTTTCCCGACGGCTCGCGCGTGCTGCGCGCCAAGATTGACATGACCTCGCCCAACATGAACCTGCGGGATCCGGTCATGTACCGCATCCTGCACTCCTCGCATCAACGGACGGGCGACAAGTGGTGCATCTACCCGATGTACGACTACGCCCACGGCCAGTCCGATTCCCTGGAAAAGGTCACGCACTCCATGTGCACGCTGGAGTTTGCCGACCACCAGCCGCTCTACCGCTGGTACATCGAACAGCTCGGCATCTTCCCTTCGCAGCAAATCGAGTTCGACCGCCTCAACCTGACCTACACGCTGCTCAGCAAGCGCAAGCTGCTGCAGCTCGTGAACGAAGGCCACGTGCGCGGCTGGGACGATCCGCGCATGCCCACCATTTGTGGCATCCGCCGCCGCGGCTATACCCCGGAGGCGATCCGCAATTTCGTTACCGCCGTGGGCGCCTCGCGCACCAACGGCATTGTTGACCTCGCCATGCTGGAGCACTTCGTGCGCGAAGACCTGAACAAGCGCGCCCCGCGTGCCATGGCCGTTTTGCGCCCTCTCAAGGTGGTGATTGATAACTATCCCGAGGGCCAGACCGACGAACTGGACGCCATCAATAATCCCGAAGATCCGCAGGCCGGCACGCGCAAGGTGCCGTTCTCGCGGGTGCTGTACATCGAGCAGGACGATTTCCGCGAGGTCCCGCCGCCCAAGTATTTCCGCCTCTCACCCGGACGCGAGGTGCGGCTGCGCTACGGCTACCTGGTCACCTGCACCGGCGTGGTGAAAAATGAAAAGGGCGAGGTCAGCGAAGTCCACTGCACCTACGATCCGGCAACCCGCGGCGGCAACACGCCCGACGGCCGCAAGGTAAAGTCCACAATCCATTGGGTTTCGGCCGCACACGCCGTGGACGCCGAGGTGCGGCTCTACGAAACGCTGTTCACCAGCGAGGACCCCAGCCAAGTTGAACCGGGCAAGGATTTCGCCTCCAACCTCAACCCCAACTCACTGGAGACCGTCGGCCACGCCAGGCTGGAGCCGTCGCTGGCCAATGCCGCCCCGGGCAGCCGTTACCAGTTCGAGCGCCTGGGGTACTTCTCCGCGGACCCCGATTCCGTCCCGGGCAGGCCGGTCTTCAACCGCACCGTCGCCCTGAAGGACACCTGGGCTAAAATCGAGAAGCGCGCCGGGACCTAGGCAAGCAGTGACCTAAGTTACCCCTGTGTAGGCATTTACCTGATTGACGGTTAGGGACAAACCACATATATTTTCGCCACCCTAACGGCAAAGCGACCGGCTTATCCCCAAAGCCCAAGGTGCGCTCCCGACGGGCGATTCCCCAGGGACCAAGCCAGCCCGTTCTGGCCAAGGAGAGCATAGCTGTCCTGGCGGGCCGGTTAGCCTAACGAACAGCAGAGCCGCGCCATGGAGAACGTATTCATCGGGATCATCATCGTCCCCGGCATCTTTGCCCTGCTGTTTTTCTTCGTCTTCAGCTATCTCTACCGGCAGTCGCATGAGCCGTATTTCCGGGCGTGGCAGCTTGCCTGGGCCGCCTACTGCCTGCAATACGCGCTGTTGGCGTGGAATTATTTCTCCACCGAGAACGCCTTTGCGTACATCGCTTCCAAACTCTTGTTCTGCGGTGTAGCCGCTGCGATCTTCGTTTCCACGCGCCTGGTGCAGGAAGACTACCGGCCGCGCTGGTCCGATGCTGCGCTGGCCGCCGGTGCGATCGCGCTCACGGCGCACAATCTCCTGGCCCACTTGGAAAATGGCCGGTTCCAGGCGATGGCTCGACCGCACCTGGAACTGGAGGTCGGCGTCGCCTTCGTGCTGGCGCTCTCCGCGGCGCGCTTCTACCGCCTCGGCCGGCAACGCGACTCCGCTGGTTTCCGCCTGCTGGCCGCATCTCTACTGTTGTGGGTTCCCCTGCTGGTGTTGCGCCAGTTTCACGGGTTCTTCGATAAGTATTTTGGGCAGGTTGGCCTTTTCCTCGGCACCATGCCGCAGATGCTGGTCGGCGTCGCCATGATCATCGTGTTGTTCGAGCACGAACGCCGGCTGGTGCAGGAGAACGCGCTGGTGTTCTCCACCCTCGACGTGGACGCCAATTCCCTGCTCAGTCCCGCCGAAGCGGCGCCCGCGCTGCTCAAGCTGCTGGACCGGTTCATGCGCTTGTGCCGCGCCGAACGGGCCGCCATCAGCATCGCCGAGCGCTGGCGCGCCGTGTTGCCTTCCGTCAGCCGCGGTTTCGACCCCACCTTCACCGCCGCCCTGGGGAACGAAGGCGCCGGCGAGTACCTCAGCGATATCGCCTACCGGCGCGGCGGCCTGGGAACTCTGCGCAACGTCGCCCACATGACCGAGCCGCTGCCCGCCGGTGCGCCCCGCCGCTTCGAACGCTGCCAGGCCGTGCTGGAGCGTTATGGGGTGTACAGCCTGACCGCGGTCAGCCTGCAGACACGCGAAAACAATTTCGGCGTCGTCCTTTTTCCCCACGACGAGCGCAGGGTGCTGGGCACCTCGCAGGTGCGGCTGCTTCTCGGGGTCGCCATGCAGATCGTCCTCACCCTTGAAAACTACGTGGTAATGAACGACGCCAAGCGGCGCACCCGCGAGTACGAACTGCTCACCCAGATGGGCCAGGTGATCAGCTCGCGCCTCGATTCCGACGAGGT
>JAIQFM010000258.1 GCA_020073285.1 Terriglobia bacterium
GGCCAGAAACCCGCGGTGCGCGTGCAGGCGAACCCGACCGCGCTGGCCTCCTACGGGCTGGGCCTGGAAGACCTGCGCACCGTGCTGACGCAGGCCAATGTGGATCAGGCCAAGGGCAGCATCGATGGCTCGCGGCTGGCGTACACCATCGGCGCCGACGATCAGCTCATGTCCAGCGACGGGTACAAGCCCGTCATCATCGCCTATCGCAACGGCTCCCCGGTGCGCATCGTGGATGTGGCCACCGTCGTGGACAGCGCCGAGAACGTGAAGCAGGCGGCGTGGGAGAACACGCACCCGGCGGTGATCATGAACATCCAGCGCCAGCCGGGCGCCAACATCATCAGCGTGGTGGACCGCATCCAGCAGCTGCTGCCGCAATTGCGGTCGGCACTGCCCAAGGCGGTGACCGTCAGCGTGCTCGCCGACCGCACCGAAACCATCCGCGCCTCGGTGGCGGACGTGAAGTTCGAGATGATGTTGACCATCGCGCTGGTCGTGATGGTGATGTTTCTCTTCCTGCGCACCATCTCCGCCACCGTGATTCCCAGCATCACCGTGCCGCTCTCTCTCGTAGGCACCTTCGGCGTAATGTTCCTGCTCGGCTACAGCCTCGACAACCTCTCGCTGATGGCGCTGACCATCTCCACCGGATTCGTGGTGGACGACGCCATCGTGATGATCGAAAACATTTCGCGCTACATCGAGGTGGGCGATTCGCCGGTCATGGCGGCGCTGAAGGGCTCGGAGCAGATCGGGTTCACGATTGTGTCGCTGACCGTCTCGCTCATCGCGGTGCTGATCCCGTTGTTGTTCATGGGCGACGTGGTGGGGCGGCTGTTCCGCGAATTCGCCGTCACCCTGGCGGTCACCATCCTGGTGTCGGCGGTGATTTCGCTGACCCTGACGCCGATGATGTGCGCCAGGCTGCTGCACCACCGGACCGAACAGGAGCAGGGCTGGTTCTACCGCAAGTCGGAGCAGTTCTTTCACGCGGTGATCGAAAAGTACGCCACCACGCTGCGCTTTGTCCTCCGTCACCAGCGGACGACGCTGCTGCTGACCGTCGGCACGCTGGCGCTGACCTTCTTCCTCTACATCGTCGTGCCCAAAGGCTTTTTCCCGGTGCAGGACACGGGCGCGATTCTCGGAATTTCCGAGGCGACGCAGACGGTCTCGTTCCAGGCCATGGCCGAGCGTCAGCAGAAACTCGCGGAGGTCATTCTCAAGGACCCGGACGTCGCGAATCTGTCCTCCTTCATCGGCGTGGACGGGATCAACACCACCATCAACACCGGCCGTATCCAGGTGAACCTCAAGCCGCGCGAGCAGCGCAGCGCCACCGCGTCGGAGATCATCCGGCGGCTGCAGCCGCAGGTGGCGCAGATCCAGGGCATCACCCTCTACATGCAGCCGGGGCAGGACCTGACGGTGGAGGACCGGGTCAGCCGCACCCAGTACCAGTACACCATCGAAGACGCCAACGCGCAGGAGTTGGGCGAGTGGACGCCGCGGCTGGTGGACAAGCTGCGCACCCTGCCGGAATTGCGCGACGTCGCCAGCGACCAGCAGAACGGCGGTTTGCAGGCGGCCATTTCCATTGACCGCGATACTGCCGGGCGCCTGGGCATTCTGCCCGCCGATCTCGACAACACGCTCTATGACGCCTTCGGACAGCGCCAGGTCTCCACCATCTTCACGCAATTGAACCAGTACCACGTCGTGCTGGAGGTGGATCCCAAGTTCCAGCAGCACCCGGATTCGCTCAAGGACATCTACGTGCGTTCGGCCAACGGCGCGGCCATTCCCCTGACCGCGTTCACTCACATCGAGCGGATCAATGCGCCCCTGACCATCAATCACCAGGGACAATTCCCTGCCGCCACCCTGTCGTTCAACCTCGCTCCAAAAATTTCGCTGGGTCACGCCGTCACTGCGATCCAGCAGGCGGAGAAGGAAATCGGGCTCCCGGCAAGCATTCATGCCAGCTTCCAGGGCACGGCGGCGGCGTTCCAGTCGTCATTGAAAAACGAGCCGCTGCTGATCCTGGCGGCGGTCATCACCGTCTACATCGTCCTGGGAGTGTTGTACGAAAGCTACATCCACCCCATCACCATCCTGTCCACGCTCCCGTCGGCCGGCGTGGGCGCGCTGTTGGCTTTGCTGCTGTTTGGCATGGACCTGGGAGTGGTCGGACTCATCGGCATGGTGCTGCTGATCGGCATCGTGAAAAAGAATGCCATCATGATGATCGACTTCGCGCTCGAGGCCGAGCGCAAGGACGGCATGCCGCCGGAAGATGCCATTTACCAGGCGTGCCTGCTGCGCTTCCGGCCGATCATGATGACCACCATGGCCGCGCTCTTCGGCGGACTGCCGCTGGCCTTGGGCCGCGGCACCGGTTCAGAGTTGCGCCATCCCCTGGGCATCACCATTGTCGGCGGGCTGCTGCTCAGCCAGTTGCTCACGCTCTACACCACACCCGTCGTTTACCTCTTCTTTGACCGGCTGGCGCGCAAGCTGTCCCGCTACCGCGTCGGCAATCCCATTGATGCCGAGTCGGTGCCGGCCACGGACTGAGTATGAACGTTTCCGCTCCTTTCATACGCCGGCCGGTGGGCACTTCGCTGCTTGCGGTGGCGGTGTTGATGGCGGGCTCCATCGCCTATTTTCTGCTGCCGGTATCGCCGCTGCCGGAAGTTGAGTTCCCCACCATCTCCGTGTCGGCCGGCCTGCCCGGCGCCAGCCCGGAGACCATGGCATCGGCGGTCGCCACGCCGCTGGAGCGGCAGTTCGGCAGGATCGCCGGCATCACCGAGATGACCTCGACGAGCCAGCTCGGCTCCACCAACGTCACCATGCAGTTCGATCTCAGCCGCAACATCAACGCGGCGGCGCGCGACGTCCAGGCAGCCATTAACGCGGCGCGCGGACAACTCCCGGCCAATCTCCCCAATTCTCCGACCTACCGCAAAACCAATCCCGCCGACGCTCCTATCATGCTGCTCGCCTTGACCTCGGCCGCGCAGCCGCTGGCGCGCATGTACGACGCAGCCGATTCCATCCTGGCGCAAAAAATCGCCCAGGTCGAAGGTGTGGGGCAGGTGATTGTCGGCGGCGGCGCCAAGCCCGCGGTCCGCGTACAAACCAACCCGACGCAGCTTGCCGCCTACGGCATTGGCATGGACGAAGTCCGCACTGCGCTCAACCGCGCCAACGCCAACAGTCCCAAGGGAGAGCTGAGCGGCGAGCGCGATTCCTTCGCTATTGCCGCTGACGACCAGCTCAAGGTCGCCGATCAGTACAAGCCACTGGTGGTCGCCTACCGCAACGGCGCGCCCGTCCGCCTCGACCAGGTTTCCAACGTCTTCGATTCGGTGGAAAACGAACGCAACGCGGCCCTGTTCAACAGCACGCCCGCCGTGCTGATGATCATTTTTCGCCAGCCCGGCGCGAACATCATCGGCACCGTGGATCGCATTCGCGACCTGCTGCCGCTCTTTCAGGCTTCCATCCCCGGTTCGATGAAGCTGTCCGTGGTGAATGACCGCACCACCACGATTCGCACCTCGGTACAGGACATCGAGTTCACCCTTACCATCGCCGTCGCGCTGGTTGTCCTGGTGATCTTCCTGTTCCTGCGGAACGCGGCCGCAACCTTCATTCCCAGCGTGGCCGTCCCGCTGTCGCTGCTCGGCACCGTGGCGCTGATGTACCTGCTGCATTACACCATCGACAACTTGTCCTTGATGGCGCTGACCATCGCCACCGGATTCGTGGTGGACGACGCGATTGTCGTCATCGAGAACATCACGCGCTACATCGAGGCCGGCGAACATCCCGTGCGCGCCGCTTTCAAGGGCTCCAGCGAGATCGGCTTCACCGTTCTCTCCATGAGCACTTCGCTGGTGGCGGTGTTCATTCCCATCCTGCTGATGGGCGGAATCGTCGGGCGCCTGTTCCGCGAGTTTGCCGTTGTCTTGAGCATGGCCATCGCGATGTCGCTGGTCGTGTCGCTGACCACCACCCCCATGCTCTGCGCCAAATTCTTGCGGGCCGAGGCCGAGGTCAAGCACGGCCGCCTCTATCGCCTCAGCGAGCGGGCCTTCAACGGGATGCATTCCACCTACGCCGGCGGGCTGCGCTGGGTCTTGCGCCATTCGGCGTTCATGCTGGCGGTCATGCTCGCCACCATGGCGCTCGCCGTGTACCTGTACATCATCGTGCCCAAAGGCTTTTTCCCGCAGCAGGACACGGGGCGGCTGATGGGCAGCATTCAGGCGTCGCAGGACATTTCCTTTGTCTCGCTGCGGCAGAAGCAGCAGCAGTTCAGCGACATCGTGCTCTCCGATCCCGCCGTGGACACCGTCGGCGCGTTCACCGGTGGCGGCGCCCGGAACACGGC
>JAIQFM010000259.1 GCA_020073285.1 Terriglobia bacterium
AGGTTGTGACGGCAGATGTTGGTGTTGAACACGATCATGTAGCCGTACTTGCGCTGCTGCTGGACCAGGTACTTGAACTGCTTTTCGATGCGCTTGAAGTTCTTCGCCAGGCCGGGCTTTTCGTCGATCGAATCCACGGCCAGGTTGATGGCGGCCACGCCGCGGTCGCCGACCTTGTCGATGAAGTCCTCGTTCATGAGGATGCCGTTGGTCGGCAGGTAGACGAAGAAGCCGTTCTTGGTACCGTAGTCCACGACCTTGAGGATGAAGTCGCGGCGCAGCAAGGGTTCGCCGCCCATGATGGCAATCACGCGGCAGCCGACGTCCTTCAGCCAGTCGATGGAGCGGATCGCCGTCTCCTCCGTCATGCCCTTCACTTTGTTGTTGAAGGCCCAGCAATAGTGGCAATCGACGTTGCATTTCCACTCGGTGAACAGGTACGAGAGCAGCGGACGGAACTTGTCGGACATCACGCGCGACTGAGCGTAGGGGACAAACCAGCGGCGGAATGCGCGCACGAAGTTGTTCGCGTGGTAGCTTCCGGTCTGTAACTCCGGCATCGAGCCTCCTTGCAGCCAGGTGGACTACTTGTTACGCAACAATTCCCCAAAACAATTATGATGTTCAACCGCCCTGTTAGGGTAAATAAAATCTTCCGCCTTGAGACCGAGCGCACATCGTAACGCCGCGATAAAGCGCTGAAATGCCGTGGATAGCAGCGAACGGAGCGGAGAATATGCGGGATAACGTACAGGAAGACGAGAGACAGAATTGGAACCGCCGCTACCAGGAAGAGTCGCACGACACCTTCGAGCCCGACCCGTTCCTGCTCAATGCCTACGACGACTTTATCCGGCCGACATTCGCCAAGGGCGGCACCGCGCTCGACATTGCCGGCGGCATGGGCCGCCACGCCATCTGGCTCGCCGAGCTACGCTGGAAGGTGACGGTGGTGGATATTTCCGAGGTTGCGTTCGAGAAGGCGCAGCGCAAAGCGGAAGAGCGCGGGGTGAAGATCGACTTCCTGGTCCGCGACCTGCGCTCCTTCGATCCCGGCGAAGAGAAATACGATCTTGTGCTCGTTTTTTTTTACCTGCAGCGCGATCTCTATCCGGCGCTGGTCAAGGCGCTCAAGCCCGGCGGACTGCTGGTCTACAAAACCTACACCGAAGAGCACAAAACGAAACACGCCAAGACGGTGCGTCATCCCGAGTACTACCTGCAGGAAAATGAACTGTTGCATACTTTCCTGCGCCTGCGAGTGCTCCACTACCGCGAAACCGTGGAAGAGAAGGGCGTGGCGGAACTGGTGGCGCAGAAACGGTAGTTCGTAGTTAGCAGTTGGTAGTTAGCAGAAGGCTGCCAGGCTGGCGTGCTGATCGGTAATCCGCCCAATTCGATTGGCAACCGACTCGGAACCACCGGCTGACCGGGAGACTGACAGACCGAAAGACTGATGGACCGACAGACTGATAGACCGACAGACCTTCCTCGTGGCATCTTGAAGGCATGAACAAGAAGCGCCAGGTCACCGGTCACGTACACCACAAGCATCCGGTACTGAAGCAGCACCCTGCGCTGCGCAAGAACTACTGTTTCGGCTGCGGCCAGGACAATCCCGAAGGCATGCGCTTGAAATTCGTGCACGATGAGCAGCAGAAGCGCTTCGTGGCGCATTTCCGCCTGGGACGGCGCTTCACCGGACCGCCGCGGCACGCGCACGGCGGCATCATTGCCGTGATTCTGGACGAGGCAATGTCGAAGCCGTCCAAGCTGCGCAACGTGCTGGCGCCTACGGTGGAATTGACGGTCCGCTATCTGAAGCCTGTGCCGCTGGGAGAAAAACTGACGGCATCGGGCTGGGAAGTGCGGGTGCGCGGCCGCGAGCACCTGAGGGCCGCTGAGATCCGCAATGATCGCGGCGAATTGCTGGCCATGGGGCGCGGAAAGTTCAAGGCGGTGGATGCGGATCGCATGATGCAGAAGTTCCTGCAAACCAGCGTTCCGGGCAGCCGCTGACCAGCAAGAAGAGAATCGGGCAGAGGCACGGATCCTCTGCCCCCGGGGATCAGTGTTTGTCGTGGTGCTCGTTGTCGTCGCGGTCCTTGTCGTCGTCGTGGTCCTTGCCGTCGTCGTCCTTGTGGGGAATTGGAGTGAGTGTGCCGAACAGCCCGTGCTCTTCATCGTCAATGCCGGCGGAGAAGAACAACGTGTTGGCTGGGCCGTTGTTGGCCAATCCCGCTCCGCCGCTGCCGAAGGCCAGTGCCCAGAGGCCGGGAATGACAATGGGGCGTTCGTGCCGACCGCGCATGAGGCCCTTGAACTCACCATCGGAAGGGTCATAGGCCGCGATCATGCCGCTGCCGAAATTTCCCACCAGCAGGCGATTGCTGAACTTTCCGAAGTCGGCGGGCGCCAGGGTAATTCCCCAGGGCGCGTTCAGCCACTTGCCATGCTTCAGCCGCATGAGCAGGTTGCCACCGCTATCGAATTCATCCACGAAGCCGAGCCCGCGGCCGTGAACTTCATCCTTGCTACCGTCCGACTTGGCGAAGGTGACGAAGATGTTGCCGCCGATGTTCTGTACGTTGAACGGGGAGTAGTCGGGCGGCAGGTGCGCATCCGCAAAGCCTCCGGGCACGCTGACCGGTGCCCAGGAAGAATCGAAGACTTCCACTTTGCCGCCAGTGAAGTTCGCGGCGTAGAGGTAAGTGGCGCCGTTGAACACTCCCATGGCGAGGCTTTTGTAAACCGCGGAGGCGGAGTTGTCGATCTTGATGATCGCGGTGTTGGGGTTGGCGGTCGGGTTCCAGCCGGAAATGGTACCGTCCTCGGTGGAGAAGATGAAGCGGGCGGCGCCGAACTTGGTGCTGTCGGTCGGGTTGGCGACGACAAAATCCGTCGTGCTGCCGTTGAAGACGATCCCGGTGGGCGCGCTGGTCGTGCCGGGCGCACTGCCGTCGGGCGGAGGCACGGTCACAACTAACGCCTGCTTGGTTCCGGCGGCGTTATAGAGGGTCGATTTGCCGGTGCCATTGTCATTGACCCACCACGGACTGGTGGCGCTGTGCACCATACCCCAGGCGTTGACCAAGTCGGGATCCGTGGTTGCGGCCAGTCCGGGGACATCGGACACGAGGTTGGTTTGCTGATAGCGTTGCGCGCCAGCCGTCGCCGACAGCAGCAACAGAGCGGCCAGCGCCGCCCCCGCCGATCTCACTGCGATTCTGAACATACGCTCTCTCCTTTTTTCTGATGGGCCCCGCAATCGGCACTCAGGAGTGGCAGGCTGTCGGCAAGTTACAAGAGGCGGGACGTAGGTGGGAGTCGGCGGGACGGGAAGCGAGAATTCTGCGTGGGTGCGCGGTCAGGATGTAAAATTAAGATGATTCACAGCAGAGTTTGAGCGCGCTGGTGATCGAGTGCGGCGCGCGTGAAGTGAGGGTGAGCAAGTATGTCCGACAATAATGGCAGCAGCGGACTACGCCTGAAGACCGGCCTGGCAGAGATGCTCAAGGGCGGCGTCATCATGGACGTGATGAGCGCGGCTCAGGCGGAAGTAGCGGAACAGGCCGGCGCGGTCGCGGTGATGGCGCTGGAGCGGGTCCCCGCGATGATTCGAGCCACCGGCGGAGTGGCGCGCATGGCGAACCCGAAATTGATCCGCGAGATCATGGAGATCGTTTCCATCCCGGTGATGGCCAAGTGCCGCATCGGACACTTTGCCGAAGCCCAGGTCCTGCAGGAACTGGGCGTGGACTACGTTGACGAATCGGAAGTGCTCACCCCGGCCGACGAGGCGAACCACGTCGACAAGCACGCATTCAAAGTCCCTTTTGTGTGCGGCGCGCGCAACCTGGGAGAGGCGCTGCGGCGCATCGGCGAAGGTGCGGCCTTGATTCGGACCAAGGGAGAAGCGGGCACCGGCGACGTCGTGCACGCGGTGAAGCACATGCGCCAAATCATGAGCGAAATGCGCCAGCTAACCGTCATGGGCGACGACGAGCTCTACGCCGCCGCTAAGAATCTGCAAGCACCCTACGAGCTGGTGCGCATGGTGGCAAAAGCAGGGAAGCTGCCGGTCCCGAATTTCTCCGCCGGCGGCATTGCCACTCCGGCGGATGCATCGCTGATGATGCAGCTCGGCGCGGAAGCCGTCTTTGTCGGATCGGGAATCTTCATGAAGGACGGCACTACGCCATTGGAGGTGGGCTACGACGAGAAGACCGGGCAGCTCAAAGATCCGAAGGAGCGCGAGGATGCGGAAATGCGCGCCAAGGCGATCGTGATCGCGACCACCCATTACAACGACCCGAAAATCGTGCTCGAGGCGAGCACGCAGGCGAAGAGTGCGATGAAAGGGCTGGCGGTGGCGGCCCTGGAAGAATCGCAATTGCTGCA
>JAIQFM010000260.1 GCA_020073285.1 Terriglobia bacterium
GTCGAGGGCATCGCGCTGGACGCCAACGGCTACGTCAGCGAAGGCTCGGGCGAGAACCTGTTCGTCGTGCGCCAGGGCAACCTCTACACCGCGCCGCTGGGCAACTCGGTGCTGCCAGGCATCACGCGCGATTCGATCATCCGCATCGCCAAAGACCTCCTCATCACCATCGTCGAGCAGCCCATCCCGCGCGAGATGCTGTACATCGCCGACGAGGTTTTCTTCTCCGGGACGGCGGCGGAGATCACCGCCATCCGTTCGGTGGACAAAATCAGCGTGGGCAAAGGCGCGATCGGCCCGGTGACTAAGGCCATCCAGAAGGAATTCTTCGGGATCGTCAACGGTACCGAACTGGATCGCTACCATTGGTTGACGCCGGTGCCGGTGAAGAAGAACGCGCCGCAGGCGGTGGGAGTGTAGTTTCGGTTTCGAGTTTCAGTTAGGAAGAGCCGGGGCCGAGCGCCCCGGCTTTTCAGTTCCGGCGCGTTGACTTGCATTGCCGCGACGCGCCGCGCACAATGGCAAGTCTCATTTCAGGAGGCAATCATGGAAACCCAGTCCGCCATCACACCGGAATTTGTCACGGCCTATCGCGAGCTGATCCTCTCCACCATGGCGGCGGAGATGAAGACCACCATCAAAGTCATCGGCGGCATTCCCGAAGCCGGCAAGAGCTACAAGCCGGATCCGAAATCGCGCAACGCGCACGAACTGGCGTGGCACATCGTGAGCGACGACGTCGCCTTCCTCAACAAGATCGCCGACATGAAGATCGAGATGACGCCGCCGCTGCCCGCCCCCGCGACGATTGCGGAAATCCTGAAGTATTACCAGGAGAACCTGCCCAAGGCGATCAAGCGCGTGCGCGACATGACGCCCGAACAATTGCTGACCCCGGTGCCATTTTTCGGGGTCATGAGCCTCCCGGTGTTCCAATACCTGATCATGGTGAACAACCACAGCGCACACCATCGCGGGCAACTCTCCACCTACCTGCGCCCCATGCGCTCCAAGGTCCCAAGCATCTACGGCGGCAGCGCCGATGAGCCGTTCCAAGGCTAGGCTGCGGTCTTCAGGCTTCAGGCGTCGAGCTACAAACTTGCGCAAGAAGCTGCCGATTCAGCGTTCCTCCTCAGGACAATCCGTCTTATGATGTTCGCCATTCGAAACATGGGAGGACGTATGCGACGCATCCTCGGCGCTTCCCTGCTCGTGGTGTCACTCGGCGCAAGCGTGCTGGCGCAGGCTGCCAAACCGACCACGTCGAATGTCAGCGAAAGCTCTCCTGCCCGGCTGCCGGTCCGCCGTGTCGTGCTTTACAAGAACGGCGTCGGCTACTTCGAACACACGGGACGGGTGCGCGGCAACCAGGAGCTCAGCCTCGATTTCACCAGCGCACAACTCAACGACGTGCTGAAGTCGCTGACCGTAGTCGATCTCGGCGAGGGACGCGTCACCGGCGTTCGCTACGACTCGGTCGCACCGATCGGCGAGCGCCTGAAGTCTCTACGCCTCCCGTTCGGCGAGCAGACCACGCGGTCCGAATTCCTGGCAGCGCTGCGGGGTACGCGAATCGAGGTGCGCAGCGGCAGCGGCGGCGCCGTGGGACGGCTGGTCAGCGTCGAGCAACGGAAGAGGGTAAGTCCGAAGGGAGAGTTGCAAGAAGAAGTCACCGACATCGGCGTGATCACCGACACGGGCGAGCTGCGCACGTTTGAGCTCAACTCAGCCACGTCTGTTCGGGTGGCGGACCGCGACCTCAACGAGGAAATCCGCCGCTACCTGAACGTGATCGGATCGGCGCGCGGCCAGGGCGCGCGGCGCATGGTCATCTCGACCGCCGGCGTCGGCGAGCGCGACGTCTTCATCAGCTACATCAGCGAAGTGCCGGTCTGGAAGAGCACTTATCGCATTGTCTTGCCCAAGAAGACCGAGGCCAAGCCGCTGCTCCAGGGCTGGGCCATCGTTGACAACACCGTTGGCGAGGATTGGAAAGACGTGCAGCTTTCCCTCGTCGCGGGCGCGCCGCAGTCGTTTATCCAGGAGATTTCGCAACCCTACTACGTCCGCCGGCCGGTGGTGGCCTTGCCGGAAAATGTTTCCCAAACTCCGCAGACGTATGAAGCCACTATGAACATGAACGCGCCAGCGCCGCCACCGGCAGGAGTGGCAGGCGGCGCGATCGGCGGTCCCGGTGTCGGCCCCGGGCGCGGCGGCGGAATCGGCGGCGGATCGTATAGAGTCGGCGGCGGAGTAGCCGCGAAAGACAGCCTTTCCTTTTTGGGCGCATCTGGCGCATCGCTCTACGGAAACGTCGCCGATCCCGCCGGTGCAGCGATCCCCAACGCGAGCGTCACCATCACCAACAACGGGACTGGAACGTCGCAGACTGTCCGCACCGACTCCAACGGCGTTTACCGCTTCTTCGGCGCGGAACACGGCAGTTACACGGTCACGGTCAATTCGCCGGGATTCAGGTCGTATCAATCCAATGTCAATCTCGGTGGCGGATCGGTCAATGCAAATGCAACCTTGAACGTCGGATCGGCCACGGAGATGGTGACCGTGTCGGCGCAACCGGCCACCCTCGAAAACGCCATCGAGGCGCTGGAGGCCGAAGCCAGCGCAAGCCCCACCGGCGACCTGTTCCAGTACGACATCCAGCACAAGATCACTATCGGCAAGAATCAATCCGCGCTGGTGCCGATCATCTCCGCCCGCGTGGACGCGGAAAAGGTCAGCATTTGGAACGCCTCGCGCGAGCGCGCCGACCGCGCATTATGGTTAAAGAACAGCAGCGGCCTGACCCTTGATGCAGGCACGTTCAGCGTGGTCGAGGACGGCACCTTCGCCGGCGAAGGGCTCATCGCGGCGCTCAAGCCCAGCGAACGCCGCCTGATCTCCTACGCCAGTGACACCGCCGTGCGCGTCCATTCCGCCGACGATTACGACAACAAGAAAGTCAGCCGCGTGGTGGTGGCGAAGGGCGTCATGCGCATTACCCGCGAAGAGCAAAGCTCCCAAACCTACGTCGTGCGCAATTCCGATACGTCGCCGCGGACCGTGGTCATCGAGCACCCCGCGCGCGATGGCTGGAAACTCGCGGACGACCTCAAGCCGGAAGAATCCACCGCGTCCTATCACCGCTTCCTGGTCAAAGTCGAACCCGGCAACACCGCCAAGTTGACCGTCAAAGAGCACCATCCCGACATGACGACCTACGCGCTCAGCAACCTCAACTCCAGCCAGGTGGAAGTATTTGTGCGCGAGGGCGCCGTCAAACCCGAACTGGAACAGGCTTTCCGGCGCATCCTGGACAAGAAATCGGAAATCAGCGGCTTCGAGAACGAGCTGCGTTCTTATCAGCAGGAAATGGACTCGATCGCCGCCGACCAGGGCCGCGTACGCGAGAACATGAAAGCGCTGAAAGGCACTGCCGAAGAAAAAGCGCTGGTACAGCGCTATACCGGCCAGTTGAACTCGCAGGAAGACCGGCTCGCCGAACTGCGCAAGCTCATGAAGGATCTGCGCGGCAAACGCGAGGCCGCCGGCGCCGAATTGGACAAGATGATTTTGCGGATTTCATTCGACCAGACCTTGTAGACACGCGGATGTCACGGCAAGGCGTGCCTCCGACATGCGCCTGAAGCCTTGTTCCTTGCGCCTTTCCGTGATACCGTCTGGCCGCAAGCAGCGAATTGGGAATCGTTCCATGCAAATCGACGATCTGTTGCGCATTGCCATGGACCGGAAGGCGTCGGACTTGCACCTGAAGGTGGGCAACCACCCGCACGTGCGCGTGGACGGCGAACTGGTCCCGCTCACCGACCAGACGCGGGTGTCCGCCGAGGACATGCTGAACATGGCCTTCAGCATGATGTCCAACCGCCAGAAACAGAAATTCAAAGAGAACGCCGAACTCGACATGGCCTACGGCGTCGCCGGCCTGGGACGCTTCCGCGTCAACGTTTTCCAGCAGCGCGGCAACGTCGGCTTGGTGCTGCGCGTGATTCCCACCAAGATCCGGCCGCTGGACGAGCTCTACATGCCGAAGATCGTGGAACAGGTCTGCGACATGCCGCGCGGCCTGGTGTTGGTCACCGGCGTAACCGGCTCCGGTAAGTCCACCACGCTGGCCGCCATGATCGACCGCATCAACTCCACCCGGCCGGAGCACATCATCACCATCGAGGACCCGATCGAATTCCTGCACCGCGACAAGAAGGGGTTCGTCAACCAGCGCGAGGTCGAGGTGGATACGCCTTCCTTCTCCTCGGCGCTGAGGGCCAGCCTCCGCCAGGACCCGGACGTGATCCTGGTCGGGGAAATGCGCGACCTGGAAACCATCGCCACCGCGCTGCACGCCGCCGAAACCGGCCACATGGT
>JAIQFM010000261.1 GCA_020073285.1 Terriglobia bacterium
AAGCGAGCCAGGTTCGTCTTGAGCCAGTCTTGCTCAGTGTTGCGGTCTGTCGTGAGTCGCAGGTTGTCGATCATCGTGTTGATGTTGTCTTTCAACTCCGCGACTTCGCCGCTGAATTTTGGTGTGAGCTTTCCCAGGACTAAAGTCCTGGGCTACTTTCGGTCGTCCTGCGGGACTCGGCTAAGTTTGATTCAGGCATGCGTGCTCGACCACAATCAGTTTTGAGCGACCCGTATAATCCTGGGGCATGAACCGATCCCGCGTCGTCCGACTGGTCATCCTCCTTACGCTCATCGCCACCGCCGCCTTCGCCCTGGAACGGCAGCCGAACCAGATCTACCGCGCACGCCGGGAAGCGCTGGCGAAGAAGGCCAATGGCGCGCCCATCGTCGTCTTTGCCACCACCGAAAGCGACCTCACCGAAGTGCTCACCGGCTTCCGCCAGGACGAGGATTTCTGGTACCTCACCGGCGTCAACGAGCCCGGCGCGGCAGTGCTGATCGTGCCCGCGCTCGACGCCGAAGCGGTGAAGGCCGCGAACGCGCAGTTGCCGCCGGGACGTCCCCCGACGCTAAAGCCGCGCCCGTATTCCGAGGTCCTGCTGCTGCCGCAGCGCAACCATGCCGCCGAGCGCTGGACCGGGCCAAAGCTCGGGCCTGGCGATGCGGACGCGAAGACGGGATTTGATCGCGTAGTGCCACTGGACGCGCTGCGCGAAGAAATCGCCAACGTCATTTCCCCGCTGGGCGGCGTGGTCCTGGTCAACCAGGGCAAGGATTCCAAGCTCGCGCTCGATTGGCTGAAGCGCGGGAACTTGTCGGTGTATTCGCGCGACGTGAAGCCGCTGATCGCTTCCCTCCGCGTGGTGAAGGACACAGGTGAGATCGAATTGATCCGCAAGGCGACCGACGCATCGGTCGAGGCGCATCTGGCGGCTTGGAAGGCGATCAAGCCCGGCACCGGCGAGCGCCAGATCGCAGCGCTGATGGTGTACGAATTCGAGCGCCGCGGCTGCGAGCGCCCGGCGTACGGCCCCATCGTCGGCTCGGGCTTCCATTCCACCGTGCTGCACTACGACGAGGACTCTGGGCCGATCAATGACGGCGATATCATCGTGATGGACGTGGGCGGCGAGTACTCGATGTACGCCACCGACATTACCCGCACCGTGCCGGCCAACGGCCGCTTCACGCCGCGCCAGCGCGAGATTTACGACATCGTGCTGGGCGCGCAGCAAGCCGCCATCCGGGCGTTCAAGTCGGGCAAGTCGCTGCTCGGCGGGCGCGACGAGAATTCGCTGTTCATGGCCGCCTACGAATACATCAACTCCCACGGCAAGGACCTGCACGGGCAGCCGCTGGGACAGTACCTGATCCACGGCATCAGCCACATGGTCGGGCTAAACGTGCACGATCCCGGCTACGACGGCAAGGCGGTCGGGCCGGGCATGGTGTTCACTATCGAGCCCGGAATCTATATTCCGGAAGAAAGCCTCGGGGTGCGCATCGAAGACACGTTCCTGGTGGACGCCCAAGGAAACCTGGTGAACCTGAGCGGCAATTTGCCGAAGTCCGCCGAGGAGATTGAGAAGTTGATGGCAAAGTAGGTTTTCGGTTTGCGGTTATCGGTTGTCGGTTCGTCAGTTTTTCAGTTTTGTCAGTGTTGCACGGCACCATGGAAGATTAACAAACTGAAATACTGAAGTACTGAGATGCTGAAAGACCGATAGACCGAGAGCCCGGCAGCCCTGTATCCTAACGACGGTGTTGATCAAGATTTTGTACGTGGTCCTGGTGCTTTCCACGGTGGCGCTGCTGTGGGCGGCGGCGGCGGCTTACGTGCGTGTCCGCCGGCACCTGGCCGCCAAGCATGAAGCGGAAGAGCACAAGCCGCGCCAAGCGGCGCGTGGTGATTGATCTGGGAGTTGTGAGTACGAATTGCGGAGCGGAATAATGGCGAGAGATACAGCGATTGTCCGGGACCAGGTCGCGGCCATGACCGCGGCGCGGCAGGTGGCGATTGTGGTGGGCGCGAGCCTGTTTGTGGCGCTGTGCGCGCGGCTGTCGTTGCCGCTGCCGTTTACGCCCGTGCCCTTGACGCTGGCGAACTTCGGCGTCCTGGTGGTCTGGCTGTTGCTGGGCAGCAAGCGCGGATTCGCGGCGCTCGCCCTTTACCTGGCGCAGGGCGCGGCGGGATTGCCGGTGTTCAGCCCGGCAGGTCTGGGCGGGATCGCGCAATTGCTGGGCCCGACCGGCGGCTACCTGCTGGCGTATCCCCTGGCGGCCTTCATCGCGGGATACATTGCGGAGCGCGGCGCGGGTAAGTTTGGACGATTCCTGGTGGCGGCGCTGGCGGCGGAAGTTGTCATATTCGCCGGCGGCCTGGCGTGGCTGATGGTGTTGACGCATGGTGCAACCCAGGCGATGACCTTCGGGCTGTATCCGTTTATCTTTGCCGAAGTCATTAAGATCGCGGCCGCGGCGGGAGTTGGAACCAAGATCAAGTTGTGAGTTGCGGGTACCCGGTACCGAGTACCGAAGTAAGAAGCGCTAAACGATCGGCACTGCCAGACAACTAACGAGGTCAGCCAGTCTCTTCTTTCAATCAGCCATGCCCACTTCTGCCTCCACGAAAACGCGCACCATCAGCATCGCGCACAGTCCGGATTCCGACGATGCGTTCATGTTTTACGGTCTGGCGACGAACAAGGTGCGCGTGCCCGGCCTGAAGTTTACGCACACCCTTTGCGACATTGAAACGCTGAATCGCAAGGCGATGGAAGGCGTGTACGACGTGACCGCCATCTCCTTCCACGCCTACCCGTACATCCAGGAGGAGTACGCGCTGATGTCGTGCGGCGGCAGCGTGGGCGACGGGTACGGCCCGATGATCGTCGCCGCCAAGGCGCTCTCGATCGCGGAGATCAAGAAACGGCGCATCGCCGTGCCGGGTACGATGACCACCGCCTACCTCGCATTGAAGCTGTTCGCGCCGCAGATCGAGACCGTGGTGGTTCCGTTCGACCAGATCATCCCGCAGGTGCTCGCCGGCGAACACGACGCCGGCCTCATCATCCACGAAGGCCAGCTTACGTATGCGAAGTCAGGGCTGCACCGCATCCTCGATCTCGGCAAGTGGTGGCGCGACAAGCAAGGCCTGCCGCTGCCGCTGGGCGGAAACGCGATCCGCCGCGAACTGGGCCGGGAAACGATTGCCAGCATCTCCGACGCGCTGAAACGCAGCATCCAGTACGCGCTCGACCATCGCGAGCAGGCGCTGAATTATGCCATGCAGTTCGCGCGCGACCTGGATCCGCAGTCGGCGGACAAGTTCGTCGGCATGTACGTCAACGAGCGCACGCTGGATTACGGCAAGGACGGCCGCGCCGCAGTGGCGTTGCTGCTCGACCTGGGCCACAAGGCGGGAGTGATCTCGAAAACTCCGAGGGTGGAATTCGTGTGAATTGAGTGATCGGGTGATTTGCCGATTTGCCGATTGAGCGCGCCCGCGGGCGCGCTTTCAGGTTGCGGCGCCGGCAGCGTTGAAATACTTGTCGATCAAGACGCCGATTTCCACCGCGGCATCGGGCTCCAGCGCCTGAAACTCAAAACCGACATTGCCGTCGGGATTGGTATAGCGCTGCACGGCATGGACCTGGCGGCGGACATCGTCTTGTTCGCCGACGATGAGGAAGGCATGAGTTTCGGCGGCGGGAAATCTGCGGCTGGTTTCCAGCAGAAAGCCGCCGCGGCCCAGCATGCGAATCCGCCCGAAGCGGTTGCCCTGGTCATCCTCGAGGAACAGGTTGGCGGTCGCGGGAATGAGAATACGATCGAAGTAGCGCCGCTCTTTTAAGTCCCAAGCCATCATTCCACCCGTTGCGGAAAGGAAAAGTTGGGCGTGATGTCCACCGGGACATCGGCAACCGTGTTGAGCGCGGCCTTCAACTCCGCCGGCATCGCGCTGTATTTGGCAAACCAGTTTTCGGCGCGGGCGCGGTCGCCGGTGGCCTCGATTTCCAGCAACTCCCTGGCGAGCGCAGCAATGGCGGTCGCGGTGCGCGCGTAATCTATCACGTACTTACCGCCGGCGCCGCGCTGGATTGCCTTCTGCTCGGAGAGGAAATTGAACTCCATCATCTCGGCCTTGCCGTGGGCCTCGGCGGTGCCAAAGCGAATGGTGCGGAACAAGTCTGCGAGATAGGAAGAGTAGAACTCCGGCAGGCGTTCCTTGGGGATGGCGCCGTGGTCCACCAGCCACTTGAGGCCGAACATTCCGACCACGTCGGCCTTGGCTTCCTCCAGGCCATTGAACG
>JAIQFM010000063.1 GCA_020073285.1 Terriglobia bacterium
CCTGAGCCTGCCTCTTAATCAGTAGGTTGAAGGTTCGATTCCTTCCGCGCTCACCAAATCCTCATTTTTAGCGGGTTTTCTCCTTGGCACCACTCGATTTGGTAACAACCCGACAAACTGTGCGCTGCATCTCCCGCCCAGACCAATGACTTCCGATGATTTGAAGTTGTTGACGTTTCAAGATCCAGTTTAAGGATCAAGCGCCACCAGCGCGCTTCTTGGTTTGTCGCACAGTTGTTGGCGGCGAATCGCCGAACGGAACGCGAGTAGAAGGGACAGGAATCGCAGTCGCTATCTCCGAGTGAAGGAACAGTTCGACGCGAGTCGCGGTTCGCAGATGCGTGATCAGCCTAATAACTGGCCCAGGCAGTTTGCCGGTAACGAACCCTGATCGAAATGCATTCTTTCACTGTTGGATGCGTTTTCAAACTTAATCATGTGACGGAGCGCACTGACTGAAGAGGGCTTCGGTGTTCAGATATTGGTGACTTGGCCAAGTAGCCAAATATATGACTGTCTGCTGCATGGCAAATCGAAACGTTCTTCGCCAACAGGCCCGGCTCCTACGGGTGCTTGCCAACGAGTCGAGATTGATGATCATCAATCGGTTGAACCGGGGCGAATGCTCGGTGGGTGAGCTTACTGAAATGGTTGGCAGCGACGTGTCCACCGTGTCCAAGCATTTGGCGTTGCTGCGGGCCCATGGAATCGTCACCGACCGCCGCGACGGCAACTCGGTTTATTACCGGCTGCTTACCCCGTGTGTATGCAACTTCTTCGCCTGCGCGACGCAGGTTCTTAAGGAAAAGTCGCGATGAGTATCGAAATCAAGGTGTTGGGTTCGGGATGCTCGAACTGCAAGCGTCTGTACGCCGAGGTGGAGAAGGCGATTGAACAGACCGGTGCTGTTGCCACCCTGAGCAAGGTGGAAGACATCCGCGAAATCATGACCTACAGAGTGCTCGCTACCCCGGCCCTAGTTGTGAATGGTGTCGTGAAGTCGGCGGGGCGTGTACCGGCTTCCGCTGAGATTGCCGGCTTCCTGTCGACGAGAGTCGAGAACCGCAACTGAAAAATGGCGCGCCGTACCGACGCCCCGAACTTGGGAGGCCGAATGCCCGATTACCTGGAGACGACAATCGACAAGTTCACTTTCCGAGTGGCAACGGACCGCGTCTACAGCCCCGAGGGGATCTGGCTGCTGCTCGATGCGACGCCTGGCCCACCTCGCGTTCGCGTCGGCGTAACGGATTTCGTACAGCAACACAACGGAGATATGGCGTTTGCGAACGTCAAGCCGCAACGAACCTCGCTGGCCGCCGGCGACCCATTTGCCGAACTGGAAACCATGAAGGTGACGTTTGAGCTTGCTTCTCCGATAGCGGGAACGGTTGCGGAGATCAATCAAAGCCTGGAGTTCACTCCCGAGCTTATCAACCAGGATCCGTACGATCGCGGCTGGCTGGCCCTCATCGAGACAACCGATTGGGACGTCGCACGCACGAAGTTGCTCGATCCCGCGGGGTATCTGAAGTTGATGCAATCTCAGGCTGAGGAGGAATTGAAGTCATGAGTGCAGCCGGCAGGAGGGTCGCAGTTGTTCCGTGCAGCGGGATCGGCAAATCACTCGGCACGGTTAGCCGGGAAGCCGCCTACGAACTCTGCGACGTCTTGCGCCCAGACGCCACGCAGCTCGTGGCTCTTTCCAAGCTTGTTCTTGGGGACGCCGAGGCTCGCGAGCGAGTCCGAGCGAACGCGGCAGTCACTATCGACGGTTGCAAGCAGATGTGCGCCGCCAAGCTAGTGAAGCACAGCGGCGGCAACCTCATACGCGAGGTGGCGGTCTTCGAAGTGTTCCGGAATCACAAGGATCTTAAGCCCGAGGGCATCGCTGAGCTAAACCCGGAAGGGAAGCGGTTGGCGCGCGTACTGGCCAAGGAAATAGCCGAACTGCTCGACGAGATTCGGCTTGACGAAGGAGGACAGCATGCCTGATCTGCCTGAACGCAAAGTTGGCATCATCGCCTGCTCCGGCGAAGA
Source organism: Terriglobia bacterium (assembly GCA_020073285.1). Taxonomy (GTDB): domain Bacteria; phylum Acidobacteriota; class Terriglobia; order Terriglobales; family Acidobacteriaceae; genus JAIQGF01. The sequence continues at coordinate 2,041 of JAIQFM010000063.1, forward strand.
ACTTGCGGTCGGTACCGTTTCGCGCCTCGCCGCGTTGAAAGTCCTGCATCAGATGCGGCCTGGGAAGACGGTCACAATCTGCCTGCCGCTGTTTCTGGCAGGAGGCGAAGGGGACCGGGCGTTTGCGCGTTTCCATCCCACCATCACGGTGGACGGCTGCGAACTGCGGTGCGCGGCCCGAGGCACAGAGATGTATTCAGGAAAGCCCACGGCCAGCGTCGTGGTCAGCGATGTCGCGGCCGAGCACCACCTGGAAACGATAGACGGACGACGAAAGCTCAATGAAGCCGGGATTCGAGCAGTAGAGGTCACTTCCAACCGGGTTGCGGCTCTTGTGGACGAGATTCTCGCGACTAAGCCAGCCAGCACTTTGGTCGCCATCCGCTCGACGCCACCGCCTGAGCAGCCGAAAGCTAGCGGTTGCGCGTGCGGCTCCGGCATACCGGCACAAAAGGTCAACATCGGCGGCCACTCTGTGGAACTGCTCGGGTTGCCGCTGATCTTCCAGCAGTTCCGTGAGCGCGGTCGTGCGCCCGACGCCGCCGCCGACGAATTGCTCGAAACGGTGAAGCTCTACAACTCCGTCCCGGTCGAGGAAGAAAAGGACTACCGCGCGGCGCTTACCCGCGAATACGCCGCCTTCTGTCAGGAGGTGGCGCAATGAGCCGCACAGCCACCTATCACACGGACGTGAAATGGACGGGGGAACACTGGGGCCACCTCGCCCTGGGCAACGGCCCTGAAATGCAATTCTCCGCTCCTTCCGACGCGCAAGGCCACGCCGGCGTGTTGACGCCGGAAGATGCCTTCGTGGCCGCGGCGAACACATGCGTGATGCTGATGTTCATTTGGGCGGCAGAGCGATTCCAGCTCAACTTGATTTCCTACGAGTGCCGCACCGTGGGTACAAAATTGATTGAGCTGGACCGCACCGAGATCTTTACCCGGCTCGATTTCCATCCCGTAATCCGAGTCGCTTGCGATCCCGGCCAGAGAGAGGTCGTGGAGGCCCGGACACGACGTGCCTTGCAGGCCGCGCAAAAATACAGCCTGGTCGCTAACTCCGTGAAGTCCGAGGTCGTTATTGACGCAGAAATCATCGTGACGGAAAACGCCGCAGTACATGAGGTCGGATCCTAGCCGTTGAAAGGCCAATCTCTAATCTGAAAGTCGTGCCATGGAAAGACTCGAAACAACCGTAAAAACGACGCCCGTACCTCCAGTTCGGGCGCTACCGAAGGGAATGCCAAGGCGATTACAGAAACTGTGGCCGCTGCTCGCTGGCGGCATTGTTCTGGTCCTTATCGTATTTATCCTTCTTCCTCCCAAGGTCCTGACCACACACTTAGCCACGATGACACTCCGTGATGAGGCCGCTGGTACTGGGTTTGTCCGGGCCAAAGTCACGATCGGAATCGGCGCCAAGATCAACGGAGTTGTGCTCAAGACCTACGTGGATCAGGGCGACATCGTGAAGAAGGGACAGATTCTGGCCGAGCTGCAGAATCAGGACGCCCAAAGCCAGGTGGGACAGGCCGCGAGCTTAACCCAGGCTCAACAGGCCGCGCTCAGTTCCGCGCGAGCGAACTTCTCCGCCAGCAAGGCTCGCCTGCAGGCGAGCATCAGCGCTGTGGGCAAGTCCCTGGCCGGTTTGCGGCTTGCCGAAATCAACTATCGCCGTGCCCAGTCGCTCTACGAAAGCGGCGTGTTTTCCAAGGAGGCGCTCGACACCGCGGAAACCGCCTACGTCCAGGCTCAAGAAGATCTGCGTAATTCGCAAGCGCTGCAGAGTTCGGCAGAGGACCAGGTAAGGGCCGCAGAGGCGGAAGTTGCGGCTGCGGAACGAACTCTGGCCGGTTCCGAAGCGGGCGTTCGGCTTCAGCAAGCAAACCTGCAGTACACGATCGTCACCAGTCCGGTAGACGGATACGTCGTCTCCCGTGACCTGGAGGAAGGAGGCACCGTAGTCCCCGGACTTCCCATCTTCACCGTGGCGCAGTCGAGCGTTATTTGGGTGTCGGCGAACATTGACGAACGGGAAATTGACGGCCTGAAAGTCGGCCAACCGGCGACCATTGCTTTGCGCTCTGCCCCAGGCCGCAAGGTCCCAGGTGTAGTGGCGCGTATTGCGAAAGAGGCCGACCCGGTCACGGAAGAGGTCGTTGTGGATGTTGCATTTGCTCAGCGTCCACCCGATCTGAAGCTGAATGAAACCGCCGAGGTTTACATCCTGAAGTCCGAGAAAGGGGAAACGAAAGCACTTCCGTTAACCGCCATCATATCCGGCCGAGAGGGGCCTACCGTGTGGACCGTCACGCAGGGGAAACTTCAGCCACGCCCGATATCTCTCGGTGTCAAAGACAAACGGGGGCTCGTCGAGGTCCTTGGCGGGCTTTCCGCATCCGACGAGGTTCTTCTCCAGCCGAACACTGCCGGCATTCCGTTGGCGCTGGGAAAACGCGTGCGCACCGGTCGGGTGAATGCGGCGGCTGCCGGGCTGAGGTGAGCCATGAACCTTGCGATTCGCGACATTCGCCGCCACAAAACTCGCTTCCTGCTCACCTGTATCGGGCTGGGACTGCTCCTCACCGTCGTGATGGCGATGAGCGGCATCTACCGCGGCCTGATTGGTGACGCGACCAAAGTGGTTGAGGCTACCCCGGCTCAGATATGGGTCGTGCAGAAGGACACGCGTGGTCCGTTCGCGGAAAGCTCGCGGCTACCGGAGGACATTGAGCATTCCATCGCCGCGGTCAAAGGTGTCCGGCGGGCATCGCCGCTATCGTTCCAGTACGTGCAGATTCCACACGGCAACAAGCCGATTCGGTTGTTCCTGATCGGGTACAAGCTCGGCGGCGTCGGCGGGCCGCCATCTATCGCCGCTGGCCGCACCATCACCAAGAAACATTACGAGATCGTGGCCGATCGAAAATCCGGCTACGCGGTGGGCGATACGATCCGCCTTGGGCTGGAAGACTACACAGTCGTCGGACTTACGCAGGGGATGACCTCGCCGTCCGGAGATCCCGCCGCCTTCATCTCGTTAGCGGACGCGCAGGTTATCCAATTTCAACTGGACAATGACGCGATACGAAACAATCGCGAGCGCGTCGTCGCCACCTACACCCAGTTGGCCAGCATGAATCCCTTCATGCGCGATAAGGCCACGACCAAAGCCTTGGCGGCCGCGGAGAATCCCCATTTCGCCAATGCGGTTGTGGCCGAACTGGATGACCGGTCGATGGCCCCCGAAGTCGCGAACTACGTCCGCCGCTGGAATCATTATCAAGTGTTCACGGCTGAACAGGAACGCGAGCTGCTGCTCAAGGGATTTATTGAGAAATCGCAGAAGCAGCTTTGGCTGTTCCGAACCATCCTGGTGATCGTTTCGGGCGTGATTATTGCACTCATCATTTACACGCTCACCATGGACAAGCTGCGTGAGATTGCGACCCTGAAGATCATTGGCGCTGCCGATCGGACCATCATGAACATGATTCTGCAGCAGTCGTTGCTGCTGGGCGTGATTGCCTTTGCCGTCGGGTACGCACTGATTTCCCGAACCTACGCCATGTATCCACGCACAGTGCTTCTGGAAACCGTGGACATGGTCGTGCTCTTCGCGATCGTGGTCGTCATCTGCGTACTGGCCAGCATTCTTGGAATCTGGCGTGCGCTGAAGGTCGATCCGGCGACCGCACTGAGCGGGGGATAAGCAGATGGAAGTCGTACGAGTCGAGAACTTGACAAAGATCTATGGCCGCGGCGATGCGCAAACGCTGGCGCTGATTGAAGCCAACCTCAGCGTGCAGAGTGGCGAACTCGTTGCACTGTTGGGCCCGAGCGGCTCGGGTAAAACGACTCTGCTGACTTCGATCTGCTGCATCAATGAACCGACAAACGGTCGCATAGAGCTGGACGGTGTTCCCGTTTTCAATGACGGCTGGACCGGCATCGATGTGCGCGCGCTGCGCCGCCAGAAAATGGGTGTGATTTTCCAGTCCTACAACCTGATTCCATTCCTGACGGTATTAGAGAACGTGGAGCTCATCCTCACCCTCAACGACGTTTCGCGGGAAGAAGCGCAGAGCCGGGCCATGGAACTGCTCGAATACCTGGAGATTGCTCATCGCTGGCATCACTATCCCAGCGAAGTCTCAGGCGGCGAGCAACAACGAGTGGCGATTGCCCGAGCACTTGCCAACCGGCCCAAGGTCCTGCTGGCCGATGAACCCACGGCAGCCCTCGACACGGAGCGCGGCAAGATCGTGATGGGCCTCCTTCGTAAGCTCAGCCGGGAGACCGGAGCCGCCGTGGTGGTGGTGACGCACGATGTGCGCATGGTCGAAGGCTTCGACCGCGTATATCACATAGCGGATGGGCGGATTCAGAATTAGCGGCATCAGAGTGTCGTTGTCCGTGGACCATCACATCGGGGGTCAATCCTGATTCGCCGGTTTGCATTTGGGAGGATGAAGAGAAGCGCGAACATGACGGGCAGGCTTACCGCCAGGCGACGCCCGCCTCGTCCCTCTTCTGGTCCAACAGACTGCGGGCGTTCTGAACCACCTCGATGAATCGGCGGGCGCATTCGCAAATCAGGTGGGTATTGCCGGCGTTGAGTGCGGCCGAGGAGATCAACTCACCACCGACGCCCAAGGCTACTGCGCCAGCGCGAATGAAATCTGCCGCGGTCTCCAGGTTCACGCCGCCGGTTGGCACCATCGGGATCTGCGGGAGCGGGCCGCGAAGCGCCTTGATGTAGTTAGCGCCGCCTAGTTCGCCACACGGGAAGATCTTCACGAAGTCCGCGCCCGCTTTCCAGGCATTCATCACCTCGGTGGGAGTAAGGGCGCCAGCCATCATCACGATGTTCCGTGACTTTGCGAAATCAACGGTCTCACAATCGAGTCCAGGGCTGACCAGAAACTGCGCGCCGGCATCGGCGCACTCCCTGGCGGTCGCAGCATCCAGAACCGTTCCTGCTCCAACCAGCACATCCGACCCCATGCACCTGGCCACCTCGCGAATCAGATCGACGGCCCCCGGAACCGTCATGGTGATTTCGGCGATCGGGATTCCCCCGAGGCATACCGCCTCGATGGCCATCATCGCCTGCTTTGCGGAAGCTGCACGGACTACCGGAACGATGCCGACTTGTGTGATCTGATGGCGCACTTCCTGCTTAGTCATCGACTCGCCTCTTCTGCTGCGGTTGACAGCGTGGGCGCAAACTCATCGGGCCATCCAGCCTCCGTCCACGAGCAGGATATGGCCGTGGACATAGTTGCCGGCCGCGGAGCTGAGAAAAACGGCCGCACCCGCCAGGTCCGAGGGTTCGCCCCATCGCCCGGCGGGAATGCGTTCAAGAATCTGCCTGGAACGTTCCTGATCCTTTCGAAGAGCGGCGGTGTTATCGGTTGCCATGTAGCCTGGTGCGATCGCGTTAACATTGATCCCCTTGCAGGCCCACTCGTTGGCGAAGGCCTTGGTCAGGGCTGCCACCCCCGACTTCGCCGCGGCATAGGAGGGCACCAGCACACCACCCTGAAACGCCAGCAGCGAAGCGATATTGATGATCTTCCCGCCACCTTGCTTCAGCATGTGCCGCGCCGCCAGTTGCGAAAGACGGAACACCGAGGTCAAGTTTACGGCGATGACCTCATCCCAGTATTGCTGCGGAAACTCGGCGGCCGGTGCGCGGCGTATGGTGCCGGCGTTGTTGACCAGAATGTCGATCGACCCGAACTCGTCCACGGTTCGCTGAATCAGTGCGGAGCAGACCTTCTCCTCGGCCACATCGCCCGACATGAAAAACGCCTTGCGGCCGAGCTGGCGAACCTCCTCGCGGATCGCGCACGGCTCCGGAGTCAGACCATGGCAGCCGACGTTGGCTCCGGCTTCGGCCAGCGCACGGGCAATCCCGAAGCCAAGCCCACTCTGCGAGCCGGTCACAAGCGCATTCTTACCTTCGAGTCGGAAAGCATCCAAGATCACGGTAGCGCCTCTTACCATTGAGTCGGGCCCGACCGAGTCCGGCTCTTTGCGACCATCATCTACCTCTTGCGGCCGGCTTCCAGGCCTGAGCCGCCGCCGTCGAATCCGCGCTGGACATTCACCACGCCGAACTGGCGGTCCTGGACCTCGCGGTGCGCGGCCATCGCCCAGAGGAAGCAAATGCGGTGGCCCGGAACGGAGACGTTGGGGTGATACCCACTGGGCATCAGCACCGCATCGCCATCGCGCACCACGGTGACCAACTCGGGGTGGTCAGGGTTGTTGTAAACCATCTGAATTCCGAAGGCCGGCGCCGGCATGTTGAAGTACACATACATCTCTTCGAGCATGGCGGCGTGCTCGTGCGGTGGCCAACTGGTCCAATTGCCGGGATCGGACCAGGTGAATCCCGCCACCAGCCTTCCCGCCTCAACGTTCTTCGCGATTGCCATGTGAAGATGGCGCGACGCGTTGGTCCCAGACCCGGCCTGGAATACCAATCCCGGGTCCTTCAATATTTCGCTGTAGCGCACGACCTGCAGAGGGTACCGGTGTTCGACATCGGCGGAGAACTCAGCGATATCAACACTGCTGCCACTCATGACTTCGACGAAAGACTCTCTTGGGATGTAGATCGAGTCGTATTGGCCTAGTTGGAACGACTGGTTCGCTACCTTCAGCGTGGCTTCGCCCGAGAGCACAATGAGGCCAGTCTCGCGATTCTCATTGCTGAAGGAAACGGCTGGCAATGAAGGATTCAAAATGATGCGGCCGTAAGCCAAGTGTTGATTGGTGCTGTTTTCGGGAGTAACCGAGATGAACCGGCCTGTATGGGAGTTGGTGCCCCGGAACACCATCTTGTCGACGGGAACTTGCGTCTGCTTGTTCATGACTTCGGACCTACGTGGCTGTTGGCATGATGCTCTTGGTTTCTTAGCCTGGAAAACCGGGCGGCAGGCACCGAGGACTGCCGCCCGGATAAGTGGCTAGAAGCTGAATTTAACCGCGGCCTGGAACGTACGTCCAAAGCCATTCTGGGTTTGGATTCTGCCAACGTTGGCGGTGTTGTTGAGGCTGGCGACCGGGTTGCCCAGAACTGGGTGATTCAGCAGATTGAAGGTGTCGAGCCTCAGAGCCAGCTCCTTGGTCTCGCCAAATATGAACTTACGGGAGAGAGCGGTGTCGAACGTGAAGGCACCCGGACCCGAGAGGGAGTTGCGCCCCACATTTCCAAACGAGCCGCTGGCAGGCGCCACGTAAGCCGCGGTATTAAACCAGCAATCGCGGCTTCCCACGGCGGAACCGTTGGCGCAGGTCCCGCTTAGGGGATCGCCCACCAGGTTGGGACGGTCCTTAAACGAAGTGGTCGTGCCGGTGAGGGCCGTATCCACGCCGGTCAGAACCGTGATGGGGATGCCGGTACGGTAGGTCAGAAGTGGCGCAATCTGCCAGTTGTTGAGCACCACACCCTTCCAACCCTGGTACTTAGGCGTATTCGCCACCAGAGAGACGTTCATGTTGTGGCGCACGTCGAAGCCACAGTTCCCGCGGTCGCCCTTCAGCACCGCCAGGTTGGGATTCGTAACCGGCGAAACGAAAAGATCCGGACGGCTGTTGGTCAGCTCTCCGGTGAAGTCCTGGTCACTGATGCAGTGCGACCAGGTGTAGTTGGACAGCAGTGTGAAGTTGTGGCTGAAGCGATGCTTCAAGCTGGCCAGCATCGCGTGGTAGTTAGCGTTGGCCCCATCCCAAAGCGAAGTCAGGTTAGAGAAGTACTGGCCCTGCAGCGGGTTGGCTACCACCAGCGCGCGACGGCAGTTTAGTGTATTAGCGGCTGTGGCGGCTTGCCCAGCCGTGCAACCGCTTCCGCCGCTCGCCGCTGAGGGCGTAGCTACTGTCGCGACATTCATGCCCGGATTGGCTTCATACGCCACCCAGACGTGTGTCGTCTTGCTGCCCAGGTAACTCAGCGAGAGCAGCCAATCGTTAGCGAACTGCTTCTCGACACTAAAGTTCCAGTTCTGCACGTACATGGGATGAACGTCGAAACTGTTGTTGATGTACACGCCGTTCAGCGGGAAGTAGGCCGCCGGATCTCCCGGTTTGGGAAATGGCAGGGGGAACTGTGGAACGCCCGCCTGGCCTGCGTAGGGATTCGAAAGTGTGCCGCCCGCGCTGGCTTTCGGAGTAAAGCTGACACCGCTGCCGTAAGGTGAGTTGTCGGCGTAGCGATCGAAGAAGTACATCTCCGGACTGTCATAGAACAGGCCGTAACTCGCTCGCAGTGTCATGTCACCTTTCTTGGTTGGGTCCCAGATCACCCCGATGCGAGGCGAGAACTGCGCCAGCTTACGGTTCGCGTAGGCGCAGGGCACGCCGGGATCGCCGCAATACTGCAAGCCGGCGGGCGCGTTCGGGAATACCTTGCTGCGGGTGCCGGCCACAAAGGCGGCGTAGTCGAAATGACTGCCGCGCTGCATGATGTCAGTCGACGGGAAATACGGCTCCCAGCGCACACCGACGTTGAGCGTCAGGTTTGGCCGCAGTTTGATGTTGTCCTGTGCGTAGAGACCCCAGTAGGTGTATCTCCAGTTTTCCGCTTCCGGATTCCCCTGCGCGAAGTTCGAGGGGAAGCCGAGCATGAAGTCAACCAGGTTGTCTCCACTGCCGCCGGTGGTGTTGAACGTAAACTGCCCGTTGGACTGGAAGGTGGAGATGTAGTTGAGCTGCATCTTCATGAAGTTGACGCCAAAAGATAACTGGTGCTTGCCATGCACGATGTCCACATCGTCGGCAAGCTGGTACAGATTGTTGATGAAGTGTCCAGGCATGGAGGAGCCGCCGCCGGTATTAAAGTAGTTGCTTATTTGCAGCACTAAACCGTTTGGAACGGGGCTCGGAACATTGATGCCGATACTGGCAGGGTTGATCATGTCGTTGGCCGGGCCGCGGTTGATGGCGAGCCGAGTGCCTGTGAAGTGGAAGGAGTTGACCAGGTTCGAGCTGATGGTAGACGTGTGGCCTATCGCCGCGGTCTGGAACCGGGCAAATTGGTTGGAGACCACGCTCTGCGGTACGATGTTGGACTTGTCAAAAGGCAGCGGCGCCCTGGAATCGGTGATGAAATAACGCATAAACACAGTCTGCTTGGGACTCAGGTTCCAATCCACCTTGGTCACGCCCTGGTCTTCGTTCCAGACCTGCGGGTAGGAATAGCTGATCTTGCCGCAGCTAGGATCGGGGGTGGCGGGAGGCACGAACTTCAGCAAGGCCAACGCCGAGGCATTGAAGCTTGCTGGATTGACTTTGTTGCCTGGAATGGTAATGCCGTTCACAGTTTTCAATGTCTTGGCTTTGCCGACGCCCTGGCATGCCGCCGACATCATCACGCTGAAGTCGCCGGTGAGTGCCGCGGGAGTGGGCACGGTGATGGTCGCGAACGGCGCCGATGCCGACTGCCTGGTACCCTGGAAGCCCATGAAGAACAGCAATTTGTCCTTGATGATGGGTCCGCCAAATGTCCCACCGTACTGGTTACGCTTGATGCTCTCGTCTTTCGCGCCAGTAGAGAAGACCACGAGGCGGGCATTCACCGCCGGATTGCGCAGAAATTCAAAAACGCTGCCGTGATAGGCATTGGTGCCGGACTTGGTGACTGCATTCACCGTGGCCCCGGCGTGCACGCCGTACCGCGCCGAAAGTCCGCTGCTCTGAACGCTGAACTCCTGGATCGCATCGGGAAACGGATAAGGCGCATTCACGTTGGAGAAGGCGTCGTTGTTGTCGCTGCCATCCAACAAGAAGTTGTTGGCATTCTCCTGGCCGCCACCCACCGAGATGGGCTGCGAGGGCCCGTTGGCTATCCCGTTGCCGTAGTTCTTGGTGCTATTCAAGTCGTTGCTGGTCAGCGTGGGATTGGTCGCCGCACCCGACCCCATGACGAGTGACACCATATTGCGGCCATCGAGCGGAAGCTCAAGGATGCGAGCGTTGTCGATCATGGTCGAGATCGAGTTTTCGTGCGTCTCCACCAGTGCGGCATCGGCCCTCACTTCCACGGTTTCAGCAACGCTGCCCACGACGAGCTTGATATTCACTTCTGGGGTTTCGCCCACCTGCAACACGATGCCCGTCTGCAGGAAGTTCCGGAACCCTGTGGCCGAGACTTTCAATTGGTAGGGGCCGACCGGCAGGTTGGGCAGGAAATAATTGCCCTCCGAACCGGAGACCGTGGTCCTGACCAATCCGGTATTGAACTGGCTTGCGGTGATTTGTGCTCCGACGATTGCCGCCCCGGTCGCATCGCTGACGCGGCCATGGATCTGGGCGAAGTTAACTGCCTGGCCGAAGAGAACGTTTTGCGCTAATGCGACGAACGCACATACGGCCAGGACCTTGAGCAACTGTACGAATTTCATGGCTACTCTCCACATTGCCCTTCGGCTAGGAAGTTAGTGAATCTCCAAGGTTCGGCCTGAGGCCGCTTCGCGCACCCGCACCTATCGCGCGACTCGTGCGCTTATGCCTCTCATTACTCTCTCAACTTCCGGCAGCGTTGCCATGGTGGTGTCTCCGGGGGTGGTCATGGCCAGTGCGCCATGCGCCGCTCCGCATTCGACAGCCCACTGAGGCTCGCGGCCGGTCAGAAATCCATAGATAAGGCCGGAGGCAAAGGAATCGCCTCCGCCAATGCGATCCAGGATCGAGAGATTTTCCCGATTCGTGGCGCGATGGAGTTTCCCCTCGCAGAAGCAGACGGCACTCCAGTCGTTGATGCTCGCCGACCTCACACGGCGCAGCGTGGTGGCAACCGCTCCGATCCCGGGAAAGGCGGCCACCACGCGCTCCATCATGCGGCAGTAGTTTTCCGGATCCAGCTTCGAAAGGTTTTCATCCAGGGCCTCGACTTCGAAGCCCAAGGCGGCGGTGAAGTCCTCTTCGTTCCCCATCATCACGTCCACCAACGAAGCCAGCTCGCGGTTGACTTTCTGCGCCGCCTTCTTGCCGCCGATGGACTTCCACAGGGACTCGCGGTAGTTGAGGTCGTAGGAAACGACGACCCCGTGCTGTCTTGCCGCCTGCATGGCTTCCTTGGCAACGCACGGCGCGGTTTCGGAAAGCGCGGCAAAGATCCCCCCGGTGTGGAACCAGCGCGCACCCTCTTGCGCAAAAATCCCGCTCCAGTCAATTTCGCCGGGCTTCAGTTGCGAAACCGCGGTGTGCCCGCGATCCGCGCAGCCCAGGGCCGCACGCACGCCAAATCCCCGCTCCGTGAAGTTGAGCCCATTCCGCACCAGGCGCCCAACCCCGTCGTACGGCGCCCACTTCACATGCGACTGGTCCACGCCGCCTTGATAGATGAGGTCCTGGATCAGCCTGCCCACCGGGTTATCGGCGAACGCGGTGACGATGGTCGTGTCCATTCCGAAACAACGCTTCAGGCCGCGGGCGACGTTGTATTCACCTCCGCCCTCCCAGGCACGAAAACTGCGCGTGGTATGAATGCGCTCCTCTCCGGGATCGAGCCGGAGCATGACTTCCCCCAGGCTGACCAGGTCCCACTTGCAACCCGCCTTGGGTTTGATCCGCAACATCGGAATACCTTTCACCCGGTTGGGGTCGCATGGCGGAAGGGAAGCAGGTTCGCCTTCCCTCCGTCATGCTGCCGCCCCAGCGGCCTCATGCCTTCGCCCTGAGGCGCTGCCTGGCAGGCGCCGCGGCCACGCGCACGCTGTAGCCAAGCTTTTTCGAAACGCCCTGGCAGGCCGCCATCAGCGCGTTCGCGACCTTGCTTTCGTTTTCCAGAATCCGATGCACCGGCCCGGAGACACTCATGGCCGCGATGGGCTGCCCGTACTGGTCGAAGACCGGCGCCCCGATGCAGGCCACGCCGGGCTCGTTCTCCTCGTTGTCGATCGCATAACCCCGCTGGCGCGTCAGTGCCAGCTCCTTGCGCACGGTTTGCAAGCGCTGCCGCGAAATCCTGGCGAGATAGAAGAAGTGGGGAGAACGCGAATCATCCGCTCCCAGAAAAGCCAACATCGCCTTTCCCATGGACGTCTGGTGCGCCGCCATGCGGCATCCCACGGTCGCGCTCATGCGGAACGGACGCGCACTATCCACAATCTGCAGATAGAGGACGTTCCCGTCGTCGAGAACGCCCAGGTTTACCATTTCGTTAAAACGCTCCCGCAGTTCCAGCATCGGCGGGCGGGCGATGTCCTTGATGTCGCGCCGGACATGGGTGGCAAGCTCGAACAACTTGATGCCCAGCATGTAAAGGCTGCCATCGGCGCTGCGCTCCACGTAACCGCGCTCGGCCAGGGTGTGCAGCAGCCGGAACGTGCGGCTCTTGTTCAATCCGAGCTGCCGGCTGATTTCGTTCAACGTAAGGCCTTCGCTGCCGGCAAAGACCTCCAGCAGGTCCAGCGCCTTGGCCACCGCATCCACCACGTACTTTCCGGAGGTGGTTCGCGCTACTTTCATGTTTTATCTAGTAAAATGCCGTTGTAATAGACAAATCAGCGAACAAAGCCTGTCACCGACCAGCCCGCTTGTCAAGCGGCATTCTTCCTTTCATGGGACGATTGGAGGGCCCGTTTCGGGAACTCACTGACCCGTGGGTCGCGGAGCCGGTTCGCTTGACCGCGCCGCCGCCTGCCGGCGAAGTCGTGCAATGACCCCGCTTTTGCGGCTCGCAACCGCCGGCTTCGATCTCACCCGTTGGTTGCGCCGTCGGCGGATTGGCTTGTGGGCTGCGGCATTGCTTCGTCTCGGGGATGGCTCCGGCCGCCTCACGGATCGAGAAGTGGGTTGACATACAACAGGAAACACGAAACTATTGTTTTGTCAATTGCAACGTTATTGTATTGTATAAAACACGTAGGATTCGGAGTAACTGAGCGCGGATTCTGCCCGGCCCGCTCCGCTCCGCGAGGGGATCCCCGATGACCTCGTCCGCTACTCATTCCCTGGCATTCTCAGCCGGCCTGCGCCTCGCGAAATACTCGCTGGGCGTCGGCGACCGCTTTGCCCATCAAGCCCGGGCTCAGTTGCGCGCCTGCCTCATGGCTGCGCAGCGGGGCGTCGAGATCGTTCCGGTATGGAACAAGTCGAACCGCGAACACCTTATTGTTGGTTCCAGGCCTGGGAGTGTGCGCGCCGCCGCCGAAAAGGCGGTGCGCGAACTGGGATGGACCGGGCCCTTCCACGTTGACGCCGACCACATCAACCTCGACACCGTGGACGGTTTCCTGCAATCGAGCGACTTCTATACCCTGGACGTTGCCTACGCGATTGGCCGACCACCGCAGCCGTCGAAAATCGACGCGTTTATCGATGGCCATCCTGAGTTGCTGCGGCCCATGGAACTGCAAGGTCGCGGGTTCTCCCGGCAACTGTCGCCCCAAGGGTTGGCGGAGATTGCGACCAAGTACCTGTTCGCCACCCAGGAGGCGGGCAGGATTTATCGGCACATCGAGAGTGCGCTGGGACCGGGCGCCTTCATCACCGAAGTCTCGATGGACGAAACCGACACTCCCCAGAGCCCAGCCGAGTTGTTGGTGATCCTCGCGGCCCTGTCCGATGAGGGCGTGCCGCTGCAAACCATTGCGCCGAAGTTCACCGGCCGCTTCAACAAGGGTGTGGATTACGTGGGTGACGTCTCGCAGTTTGAAGTCGAGTTTCGCAGCGACCTGGCGGTGATCGCCCATGCTATCGACGCCTACGGCCTGCCTGCCCAACTGAAGCTGAGCATCCATTCCGGCAGCGACAAGTTCTCCATCTATCCGGCCATCCGCCGTGCCTTACGGGATACCGGCGCCGGCGTGCATGTAAAGACTGCCGGCACCACTTGGCTCGAAGAACTGGTCGGACTCGCTGAAGCTGGCGGCGATGGCCTTGCACTGGCCAAGGAGATCTACGCCGAGGCGCACGCCCATCGTGATGAGCTGTGCGCTCCGTACGCAGCCGTGATTGATATCGGCGCAGAGAAACTGCCCTCTCCGCTGCAGGTCAACGGGTGGTCGTCACGGCAATACGCGGACGCTCTGCGTCACGATCCGAAGTGTCCCGAGTACAACTCCGATTTCCGCCAGTTGCTGCACGTTGGCTATAAGGTCGCCGCCAAGCTGGGCCAGCGCTATCTGGACATGCTGGTGGCGTGCGAGGACTCCATCTCACGCAATGTGATCGCCAATTTGTACCAACGGCATATAACCCCGATTTTCCTGGCTGGGGACGCGTCAGCACAGGCCCGTTAGCCAGGAGGAGAGCCATGGACTTTATCCACGAAGACTTCCTTCTGCACTCGGAAGCCGCCAAGCGCCTTTATCACGGCTATGCCGAGCAGCAGCCGATCTTGGACTATCACTGCCACCTCTCGCCCAGGGACATCGCCGAGAACCGGAGCTTTCGCAATCTTTTTGAAATCTGGCTGGAAGGCGACCACTATAAGTGGCGCGCCATGCGAACCAACGGCGAGTCTGAGCGCTACTGCACCGGCGACGCTTCCCCGTTCGACAAGTTCCTGGCTTGGGCCCGTACGGTGCCGCACACGATTCGCAATCCGCTCTTCCACTGGACGCATCTCGAACTGAAGCGCTACTTCGGAATTGATGACCTGCTCGATGTGCGCACCGCCCGCGACGTATGGGAAAGGGCGAACGCCCAGCTTGCGGGAGAAAGCCTCCGCGCTCAGGCCATCCTGAAGAAGTTCGGGGTGAAGGCCCTTTGCACCACGGACGATCCTGCCGACGACCTCGCCTTCCACCAGCAGATTGCCGGCCGGCCCTTCGGCACGCGTGTCTATCCTGCGTTTCGACCCGATAAAGCGCTCAATGTCCACCAACCGGACCTGTTCAACCCGTGGGTAGATCGCCTGGCTGCGGCCAGCGACATCGATATCGTCAAGCTCGGCAGCTTTCTCGCTGCTCTCCGCCAGAGGCACGACTTCTTCCACGCCGTGGGCGGCCGTCTTTCCGATCATGGCCTGAACTACTGCTATGCCGATTTCTGTTCGGAATCCACGGCGGCTCGCATCTTTGACAACGCACGTGCCGGCAAGGCCGCCACGCTGGTGGAGCAACGCCAGTTCGCGTCGTTCATGATGCTCTACTTCGGCTACCTCGATGCCGAGAAAGGCTGGACCAAGCAGTTGCACTTGGGTGCGTACCGCAATGCGAATGCCCGCCTGCTGCAACAACTAGGTCCCGACACCGGCTTTGACTCCATTGGCGACTGGCCGCAGGCCGAGGCGCTGGGCCGCTACCTTGACGCACTTGATCGCGAGAATGCGCTCCCGAAAACCATCTTGTACAACGTGAACCCGGCTGACAACTATGTCTTGGCGACCATGATCGGCAACTTTCAGGACGGATCGGTGGCTGGAAAAATCCAGTTCGGCGGCGGTTGGTGGTTTCTCGACCAGAAGGAAGCCATGCAATGGCAGATCAATGCGCTATCCAACGCCGGCCTGCTGTCGCGTTTCATCGGCATGCTCACGGATTCGCGCTCCTTCATGTCCTATCCCCGCCATGAGTACTTCCGCCGCGTGTTGTGCAACTTGCTCGGAGCCGACATGGAAAATGGCGAGTTGCCGGGCGATGAAGCGCTCATCGGTGGCATGGTGCGGAACATCTGCTTCGCAAATGCCAGGCAGTATCTCGGACTGGAACTCGATCAGAGTACGACTGAAGGCGCCGTCACCGGTCAGCAGTTGGCAAAGTGTGGAGAACCGGCATGAGAAGAGCGGGGGGCGCCTTCTTCGGAGGAGAGCTGGCCTTCGTACTGGCCGTCGCTATCGGCGCGATTGCACAACAGACCACGGCGGTTCCCCAGCAGCTAGGGCGGAGCGATTCATCGTTCTCAGAACCTTCTCTCGCGCCGGGCGTGGACTATACCGTTCCCACCGAAGCCGAGATCAAGGCCACCCTCGATCGCATTCTGAATCACTTCGTCCGCTCCACACCGTATCGCATTATTGACTCCAGTACCGGCAAACCAATCACCGACTTCTCTCATTCAGTGAAGACCGCCGAAATCGATCTCAGCAGCGGAGAGTTCAACGACTGGACCTACTCTACCGGGGTTGCGCTGGCGGGCATGTTGCACGTTGCCGATGTGACCGGGGACCGCCGCTACCAGGATTACGCGCTCAAGAACTTCGACTTCATCTTCGACCACCTCAATTACTTCCGCCGACAGGCCCAGCAGTTTGGGCTGCAGCCGCACGGCTATCGCCGTCTGCTGGCGATGCATGAACTCGATGACTGCGGCGCCATCGGCTTTGCACTCGTCAAGGCCTATGCCAAGAAGCAGGACCCGCGCTACCGCGAAACCATGGACGTAGCTGCCGATTTCGTCTCCCACAAGATGATGCGCATGCCCGACGGCACTCTGGCACGCCCGCGGCCGCAGCCGGTTTCCATCTGGACCGATGACATGTACATGAGCATCCCGCTGCTGGCGCAGATGGGACGCCTCACCGGCGATGCCAAGTACTTCGACGATGCCGCCCGGCAGGCCATCCAGATGTCGGCACGAGTCTTGAACCCCGCCAATGGGCTCTTCGACCACGCCTGGTTTCAGGGAGTTGATCACGACCCGCGGTTCTACTGGGGCCGCGCCGACGGCTGGGCTCTGATGTCGCTGGCGGAACTGTTGAGCGTCATGCCGGACAGTCATCCGGAACGCCCACGCGTGCTCGAGCTCTTCCAAATGGGTATTCGAGGGGTCGCCGAACTGCAAGGCAGCACTGGCCTGTGGCACCAACTGCTCGATCGTACCGACAGCTATCTTGAGACGTCGGCATCGGCGATGTTTACTTTTGCCGTTGCGCGCGGAGTGAACCGCGGTTGGATCAGCCCCATCTATGCCCCGGTTGCGCAAGCCGGCTGGCAAGCGGTTGCCAGGCGCGTGCGTGAGAGCGGAGAGATTGACGGCATCTGCGTGGGTACTACCGCTGCCTACGATGCCGTCTACTACTACAACCGTCCGACCAGTACCCGCGCCATGCAGGGCTACGGCCCTACCCTGCTCGCCGGCGCGGAAATGATCCAGATGCTGCGGTCATTCGATGTCGAGCGCAAGCTCAACACCTTTCATTACCGTTCGCGCAAGAAGTAGTCGCGACAGGGGTAGTACATGGCCCGCATCGCTGCCTTATTGCTGATCGGCCTCAGCTTCATGGCCGCCGTGAGTCCCGCCGCTGCCGCTTCTTCATCGGCCACGGTCATGGTGAAGAACCCAATTGATCTCGCTCGATCCTCGGAGACCATCGTCCTGGACGCTGCCGAGCTACGGCGAATTCTCGGTGTCGACGACGTCCGGCGGGTTCATGTGCGCGATCCCCGCTCCTCGCAGGATCTGCTTATTCAAGCCGTCGACCTCAACGACGACGGTACCCAGGACCAGCTTCTGTTCCAGACCGACATTGGCCCCTCGGAGACGCGCAAGTTTGTCCTCACGGTTGGTGAAATCCAGGTCGCCGCCCGTGAACAGTTCAAGGCCTACGGTCGTTTCGTTCGAGAACGCCACGACGACTTCGCCTGGGAAAACGATCGTATTGCTCACCGCATGTATGGTGCGGCGCTGGAGACATGGGCCCAGGAACCGCTGACCAGCAGTGCGGTCGATGTGTGGAGCAAGCGCACCCGAAAGCTGGTGATCAACGATTGGTACATGGTGGACGACTATCACCACGACCACGGTGAGGGCGCGGACCTGTATTCGGCCGGCAGCAGCCGCGGCTGCGGAGGAGACGGCCTCTGGGCCGGTGGACAACTCTATCCGTCGGCCAACTTCCGCGATTCTCGCGTGCTCGCCAACGGGCCCATCCGCGTCATGTTCGGGCTGGTGTACCCGGCATGGCAGGTGGGCGGTGTACGCGTTTCCATGGTGAAGCGAATTACCCTCGATGCCGGTCAGAACCTGGATCGCTTCGAAAGCCACTACACCGTCGAGAGTGGCTCGGGCGAACTCATCGAAGCTATCGGCATAAGAAAGACGCCGGCGGTTCAACTGGCCTTTTCGCGGGAACGTGGCACGCTCCGCGCCTGGGAAGCTCTGAAAGGCGATGATGGTCAACTGGGTTGCGCTGTCATCGTCGATCCCGCCAGCGTGATCGGCAACAAAGAAGACAGCAAGAACTACCTCGTCACCGCGAAATTGCCGCCCGACAAAGTCGCCATCTATTACGCCGGCTTTGGCTGGAACAAGAGCGGCGACTTCAAAGGCCCCGCAGAGTGGGACCGCTACGTCGCCCAGTTCGCAATTCGCCTGCGCTCGCCGCTTCAGGTGTCACTGGCGCCCCAGTAGCGTCCGCGAAAGTAAGGGGGAAAGATGTCTGACGATAGCCCGCGTCGCGACTTCATAAAAGTCCTGGCGGCCGTCACCGCCGTAGCAGTACCAGTCGCAAGCGCGTACGGTGCGGAACAGGTTTCGACTCCGGAGCGTTCGCGCACGTCGCTATTCAACATCCTCGACTTCGGCGCCGTTCCCGACGGCAAGGCCTTGTGCACTCCTGCGATCCAGGCGGCTGTGGACGCTTGCGCGAAGTCCGGTGGAGGCAAGGTCATTGTGCCGGCGGGGAACTTTCTCACCAGCGCAATCTTTCTGAAGAGCCATGTGGAAGTCGAGATTCTAGCGGGCGCGACTCTCCTCTTCACCACCGACTTCAGTGCTGTGCCTGCCATGCAAGGACGCTGGGAAGGGATTGATCGTACAACCTATGCCGCGTTGTTCACCGGGCTTGATCTGGAGAACGTCTCCATCACTGGCCGCGGCGTGCTCGATGGACAGGGCGAGGCCTGGTGGAGAGCCTTCCGCCAGGACCGGGACCTGCGGCGCAAGCTGGAGCTCGAGGAGCGCGAACCGGAAAATCCTCCCGGATCTCTCCTGAAGTGGGGACGCCCCCGGATGATCAACTTGTTCCGCTGCCGCAACGTACGGATCGCCGGCATCAGCATCGTCAACGCGCCCTCGTGGAATGTCCACCCGGTGCAGTGCGATAACGTGGTCATCGACGGTCTCACCATTACCGCGCCCGAGCATTCTCCCAACACCGACGGTATCGATCCCGACTCCTGCCGGAATGTGCGCATCGCGAATTGCTACATCAGCGTGGGCGACGATTGCATCATTATTAAGTCCGGGTACAAATTCCGGGAGGATGGAATCCCCTGCGAGAACCTCACTATCACCAATTGCGTCTTCGGCACAGGTCATGCCGGGGTGGGGATAGGCAGCGAAACGGCGGGCGGCGTGAGGAACGTTGCCATCAGTAACTGCGTCTGCGACGGGACCCAGCGAGGGCTACGCTTCAAGACCGCCAGGAGCCGCGGCAACGTGGTGGAAAACGTCCGCGCCTCCAACGTGGTAATGCGCAATGTCGGCGAGGCCGTGGTGGTCACCATGTTCTACACCGGCGGCGACCTTCACAAGTCTGAACCGGTCAACCAGGGTACGCCCCGGTTCCGCAACCTCCATTTCAGCGACATCTTCGCCACCAACGTGAAGAAGGCCGCAGTCATCGAGGGCCTTCCGGAGATGCCGATCGAGGAAGTCAGTATCAGCAACTTCACGGTCGAGAGTGCGGAAACCGGCATTGCCTGTACCAACGCAATCGGAGTCAGATTCTCCGATGCCGTGGTAAATGTGGCGAAGGGACCGGTGCTCGCCGCTGATACGGTTCAGAACCTCGACCTCGCCAGGGCGACCACGCGCAAGCCAAAGAGCGGCGATCCCGTCGTTCGTTTTGAAAATGTCACCGATGCGGTGCTGCAATCCTGCACCGCTCCCCAAGGCACCGGCACTTTTCTCGAACTGAAGGGTACGGCCAACCGCGACATCAGCCTGATCGGCAACCGCTTGAGCCGGGCTGCTCACGAAGTCGGCTTGGTCAACGGCGCCAGCGATACCGCCATAGTCAAGCGAAGTTGACGATGTCATCCCGAGTGAGGGAGGGCTCCCGCGCATTTTTGCCGGGGTCCCCAGCACGCCTGCCTTTCGCGTGCTGGGGTGGTAGTGCGCGGGAAACCCGAATCGAGGGATCTCTGTGTTTCCTCTATCGGCTCCACCAATTCTGAAACTGCTTTAGCCCCCGCGGGACAACATCATCGCCTGCTTGGCAGTTTCAACTCCGCATTGCGTCGTCGGAGGGATGCGGAGGAAGCAAAGATCTCCCCTCCGCGCAGCTCGATTGTCACCGGTTTACCGGCAGCCACCGTTTCAAACTCCAGCGTGTCGCTGCCGCTTCCGCGCCTGTAACCGGCCTTCGCTCCTGACGCAAAGGTCAGCGCGGGAACTCCGTGAACCGTGACGCTCTCATTGAACTTCACCAGCACGCGGTCGCTCGTCTGCTCAACCTTGACCACCTGCGGCGCCGAAGTGCTTTCTGGATTCCAGTTGGGCAGCGTCCACTCCGCCGTCACCGTTGTCTTGGTTCGGGCCGGGGATTGCTCAAGGTTGTTCTTGAGCCACGAGTAACGCGGAGCCTTGTTATCGGCGAAGTAGATGCGCCCCTCGCCCCATTTCATTTGATAATCCTTCGCCGGCTCGCGCCAGATTTGTCCGCTCGGTAGCAGCCGCTCTGAAATCCTGTCCTCCACGAAGTACCACGCCGCGTCGCGGAAATACGATCCCAGTCCGAATGGCTCCGGGCCGTCGATCATCGAGTTGCGTATGACCAGTTTGTCGGACTCCCTCGTCAGCCCTTCGTTGAACAAACAATTCTTGGTCCCGCCCAGGCACCGGAACCTGGAGTTCACGGCGTAGGTCGTCCCGCGCGGCACCATGATGTGATAGGTGCCCGACACATACACGTTGTTCAGGTAATACGCGGCGCCGTCCGCAAGCTTCCATCGCCG
>JAIQFM010000262.1 GCA_020073285.1 Terriglobia bacterium
GTCGCGCAGCACCACCGCGATGCCGAGCCACAGCGGCACGAGCCCGGTCCACACCAGCGTCAGGAACACCGTCACCAGCAGCAGCTTGTCGGCGATCGGGTCGAGGATCTTGCCGAGGCGCGAGGTCCAGTCGAAGGTCTTCGCCAGCCAGCCGTCGAGGCCGCCAGCTCTCCCACGATACGGGCGGAAAATATTATTACGCCGACACGCTGCCGCGGCTGGAGCAGGCGTTCCAGCAAATCAGCGAAGAGCTGCGGACGCAGTACCTGCTCGCGTACTACCCCGTGCGCCGGATCGCCGAAAGCGATTTCCGCAAGATCAAGGTCGAGCTGAAAGGCCCGGCCACCGAGGGCCTGAAAGCGCGGCATCGGACGGGATACTTCACCTCGAAATTCAAATAGCCGTCGTTGGTCGCTAGTCGTTAGTCGTTGGCAAATCCGGTCCGGGTTTGCAAGGCTAACGACCAACGACCAACGACCAACGACCATCGACTTCCCCGTGTACAATGTCGGCATGGCATTTCGCACTCCAGGCAACTCGAATCCGCTGAAGAAGGCAAAGACGCCGCCGCCGGAGGAGACCTTTGAAGAGGCCACTTACCTGAAAGCGCTGGGCGAGAAGCAGAAGCCGGTGGAGGTGAAGCTCCGCGATGGGGAAGTCGTGCGGGGCTGGATCGAGTACTACGACAAGAGCATGATCCGGCTGACGCGCGAGGGCGAGCCGAATCTGTTTATCTTCAAGCACGAGATCATGTATATCGCCGAGGACGGCGGGCCGCAGAAACGCGTGAAGGCGGTCGATGGTCGTTAGTCCCCTCGGCTGCGCTCGGGGCAGGCTTTGGTCGTTGGCCGGCCAGTCCAAGAAGGCTTGTATCCACCCAGTATCTGCGAACGACTAACGACAAACGACCAACGACCCGTCATAATATCGTTCGCGTTCGCTCCCACGTTGACCTCCTTGAACTCCTCCGACCAATTCGTTCCTGCCATGAGCGAGATCGCGCGCGAGGCGGGCGCGTTGCTGATGAGCCACTTCCGGCGGCGCATCGGCTTCGAGTACAAGGGCGACGTCGACCTGGTCACCGAAGCCGACCGCAGCTCCGAGGCGCTGATCACCGATCGCATCCGCGCGCGCTGGCCGCGCCACGACCTGATCGGCGAAGAAGGCGCGCGCGTCGAGACCGGCAGCGAGTACCGCTGGTACATCGATCCGCTGGACGGCACCACGAATTTTGCGCACGCCTTTCCCGTGTTCTGCGTTTCGCTCGGGCTGGAACACAAGGGCAAGCGCGTGGCGGGTGTCATCTACGATCCCACCCGCGATGAACTGTTCGCGGCGGAGAAGGGAAGCGGCGCTTACCTGAACCAGCGCCGCATTCACGTTTCCAAGGTCAACAACCTGGCCGAATGCCTGTGCGGCACTGGCTTTCCCAGCCACAAGCGCCACAAGAACCCCAACATCCACTTCTATCACCAGATCACGCTCCGGACGCACGGCGTGCGGCGGGCGGGATCGGCGGCGCTGGACTTGGCGTCGGTGGCGAGCGGACGCCTGGACGCTTTCTGGGAATTCAACCTCAACCCGTGGGACACCGCGGCGGGCGTGCTGCTGGTGGAAGAAGCCGGTGGCGCCATCACCGACATGACCGGCGGCCCGTGGCGCCTCGACAGCCGCGAGACCCTGGCCACCAACAGCCTGGTGCACGCCGACTTTGTCAGGATCATGGAAGACATTCTTGCCGGACGCGGGCTGGAAGAATTGCCCAGCCCGGCGGAGTACGCCGCCGCTCGCAAGCAGCAGTAGCGTTACATCTTCACTTCCTTAATCTTGAAACGAAAGCTGTAGTCCTTGTTCTTATTTCCAATTTGCAGAGGCATAAAGACCGAGAATTGTTTTCCCAAGAATGCTTCAGCACGAGGGCCTTCCGGGAAGAGAGCATGCCGGCTCCAACCGCCATATTTCCCTTCGGAATAGTAGATTTGATCGGAGGGGAAGATCATGTCCTCTATTTTCGAGTTAGGAGGTACCGTGGTTGGGGAAAGCGACTGTGCTCGGTCAATGTACTTGACTCCTGAATGGATGAGTTTGTGTGCCTCCCCGAAAGCGTCCACATAGGACATTCTGTTCCAGTCGATAGTGATTGGCTGGTCGGTCTTGTTTTCAAGCGTGAAGTCGATTTCCTGTTTTCCCACTGAGAATTTCACGCGTACATCTGAATCCTGATAAACGGGTTCGCTCGTTTCGACATAAGCAGAGTCCGGGGTCCGGGTCGAACATCCCGCTAGGAATCCCGTCAGCCATCCCAACGTGGGTTTTTCAAGCAACACAAATGAATAGTTGGCTGGATACTCCCCAGTTATGAATTCAAGCCTAAGCGAAGCTGCCCTCGATGGACCTTTCAGGAACAAATCGTATTCGTTCAGTGGCTTGTTTTCCCCTGGCTTAAGTTCGCCCGCACTTATTGTCCCCCCGAACTGAGCAGGAATCTCATTGCCAGCCGCATCATACGGCCGGATCCGAAATGAAGCAGATAACCAATGCTTGCCGGTATTATTGCTGATGCTGCCTGTCAACGTGTCGCGTCTGATGCCGTAGAGATTTGAGTATGTAACCCGAATGAGGCGGAACTCGAAAGTTCCCTCTGGCACCTTCACAGCAACATTCTGCTGACCGGCAATAGGGAACGCGAAAAGCAATAGAAATACTAGGAATCCATTAAAACGCATATTTTGCTCCGGTTGTCACGGTGTAAGTGGCAAAATGTACCACCTTGGAGCAGGTTCATTCACAAGTATTCTCACTCGCTATGCCATCTATGCCGACGTTGATTCCGCAACCCACCCGCATCCAGGCCGCCGGAAACAAGCCTAAGCTCATTGATGAATACATTGGCCGCGTGAATTCGCAGACCTTGCCGGTCAGCGTGGCGCACATGCGCAGTCCTGCGGGCTGGCAGGAGCCGGGGCAGACGCCGGAGTTCGACGAATACACCATCGTCCTGCGCGGCCTGCTGCGGGTGGAGCACCAGGGCGGTCACCTCGACGTGCGCGCCGGGCAGGCGGTGATTGCGCACCAAGGCGAGGGGACCAGGTATTCAACGCCGGAGGCCGACGGGGCGGAGTACATCGCGGTGTGCCTACCAGCATTCGCCATCGAAACCGTGCACTGCGACGCGTAGGCCGCCATTCTACCGGGAGGGTAAAATAAGCAAGTGGGGTTCGGTGGCGGTTTTCGAGGATGGAAGTGTGATCAAAACGGACGACCTTCATCAGCTATGACTCGGCATACCTCTGTCGGTATTCGGAAAATGTGGAGTAATTGGAATCACCCTTACGACGTTTGATGCGGCCCAGCATCGTGCGATCCACCTGCTGCTGCAAGTACGAAACCAAGTCATCGAAGCGGTGAAGAGGCACGAAATCCCACTTCGCGCCATACCGCTCTTCGATCCTTTTGTAGATTCTCAAATGCTGAAAATCGCGCCCCGGTTGCACCCTCGCAAATTTGTTGTAGCGGTCAATGAGATGTTTAACGTAATTCCGGCGCAGGAGATCGGATGCCAAGCTGCCCGGAACCGGCTGTATTTTAAAACTCTTCTTCTCAGTCTTCATCACGACAGTCGATGCCTGCACACCCCCAGGGCTGGCAAGCATTACGTGACCGCCCGCATTGATCTGTATCGTGCGGTAACCGTCGAGTAACAACTCGGCTTTTCTTGCCCCCGCCTGCGAAAGCTCAACAGTTCCACGCTCCTCGTGTGAAGCCTTCATCGCGCGCAGGCAGTCCGCAGTGTATTGTCGAGGTTCCGAATCGACGATCATCGCGTGCCGCGCACAAAGAAGTATCAGATTGACGAAGGAATGCCGTTCCTCCTCTGATTGGTCTGAGTCATAGCGCGGTCCGCCGCTGCTGCGTGCCTTGATGTGACAAACGACACCGGTGACAGTGCCTGAGTCTTCAACAATTGGGTTTCCACATGCTGGAAATGCGCACGTATTCCGGGAAAGCGCAAAGAGCCGTTTCACAGTTTTCAACGATGGTTCCATGCTTAGGAGCCTGCGTACGTCGTGCCATTGTACTGCTGAGATACCGGGAGTTATGTGCTCTAACCCTGAGAACAGCACACCGTTAACAACTCTGGTTCATGGCGGGTGCCCCACAATTGCCTGCTTTTGGCAAATGTGGGTGTTTTCCCATCTGAGAACCTCGGCATCGTAAAATAGGTATTCGGGGTTGAAAAGCTTGTCCGAGGATGGCCACGTGATCAACTCTCTCCTGGAACGCAAG
>JAIQFM010000064.1 GCA_020073285.1 Terriglobia bacterium
AGCAACTCGACCGCGGAAGGGTTGAGCTGGACGATGTGGCGCACCATGTCCATGGAGTCGTAGAAGCGGTCGAAGTGGCAGACGGCCTGGACTTTGTGCTTGGGAATGCGGTGCAACTGGAGCTTGACGCGGGTGAAGAAGCCGAGCGTGCCTTCGGAGCCGACCAGGATTTTCGCCAGGTTGAGCGGGGTGGCATCCATCATGTAGAGGTTGTAGCCGCCGACCTTGCGCATGAGTTTGGGGACGCGCTCGGCGATGTCCTGGGCGTGGTTGCGGTAGAGCGCGCGCAGGGAGTCGGCGAGGGCGGCGACGCGGGGCGAGATGGGGTTTCCGTTGGGCGGGATTTCGCCGAAGAGGCAGCGCGAGCCGTCGGCGAGGACGGATTCGATCTCCAGGACATTGTGCACCATGATGCCGTACTTGATGGAGCGGGCGCCGGCGGAGTTATTGCCGGTCATGCCGCCGATGGTGGCGCAGTTGGAGGTGGAGACATCCACCGGAAAATACCAGCCGGTGGACTTGAGCTTGGCGTTCAGGTGGTCGAGGACGATACCGGGCTGGACGACGGCGGTGCCGCGCTCAGTGTCCAGTTCAAGCACCTGGTGCATGTGGCGCGAAGTGTCCAACACCAGCGCTTCGTTCACGGTCTGGCCGTTCTGCGAACTTCCGGCACCGCGCGGCAGGACGGGGAAGCCTTCCTCGCGCGCAAGGGCGATGGCGGTCTCGACGTCGGCGGTGTCGTGGGGCAGGGCGACGCCGATGGGCTCGACCTGGTAGATGGAGGCGTCGGTGGAATAGCGGCCGCGAGTGAAGGCGTCGAAGAGGACTTCACCACGAAGCGCCCGACGCAGACGCGAGGCGAGAGCGGGATCTCCGATTCTGTTGCCCAAGGGTTTACCCACGAACAATGCAGTCCGCCGTGCCCTCAAAGTTGCCAGCAGTTTCCGGCACAGCGAAACCACGATTGTATCGGAGATTGCAGAGCTCTATCCACCCCCGCCATTATATCGTGAACCGATATAATAAGCCGCGGGACAGGCCGGTTTTGGCGGGAGCCAAACGTAGGAGAGTTTTCCTTTTTGTGAGTTAATGGACGAACCGCTTATGAGTCGATCCGCCGTACAGCTTGGTCCAAAGGCGATATCCGCCTTGGAATGCGTTGGAATTGTCTCCCAGGCGCGTGCCGGCCGGAAGTTTCTTGAGCAGTTTGGCATTGCCTCCCCCGAGCACCACATAGTCAGCCTGCACCGCGCTCTTGAGTTGCTGAACGACCTGGTTCACTTGACGACGCCATTTCTTTTTCCCGAGCCGCTGCAGGCCGGCCAGCCCCACATAATCTTCATAGCTACGGCCCTTCTTAAAAGGCAGGTGGGCCAGTTCCATCGGCTCCAGCACATTCTCCACGATCAGCGCTGAGCCAAGCCCGGTACCCAGACCGAGAAAGAGCATGCGACCGCCTCGATAACTGCCCAGCGCTTGCATGGCCGCGTCGTTGACAATCTTCACCGGCCGCCCGAACGCCTGGTTGAAGTCAAACCCCAGCCAGCCGGATCCGAGGTGGCGAGGTTCCGCGATGGGACGACCGTGCACCACAGGGCCGGGGTAGCCGATCGAGACGGCATCATAATTCCAACCGACGGTGGCGGCTCGCACCGCGGAAACCATCTTGGCGGGAGTCATTCTCGGGCCGGACGGAATTTCCACCCGTTTCTTGTGGCCGGTCGCCAGCACTTTCACATGCGTGCCGCCGACGTCGATGACCAGAATTCTCACAATCGGATATTGCGTATTATATCGAGCCACGAATTCTTTCCCTTCTTCTTACACTGTCTCACCAATTCGGCCGGCAGGGCCAACCGTGTCCGTGAGCCAGCATCCCCCGAGCTTGAATCAGATGGAATCGCCGATTCGCTCGAAATCGCCCCTAGCAACCCGGAGCCGATGAGCTCGACGATCAGCACGCGCACCCGGAGCGACGCTTGAAATTCTTACAGTGGCCGGAACATTTCTTCCCACCCCAGCGAAGGCACGTCCTTGCCGGAGACCTCTCAATGCAAGGACTTACAAAATCTGGCAAGCGTATTGCTGCACTTCCACCGGGAGGTACCGATGAAAACGCTCCGGAGAATACATCCATCACTGTGGGCAATGTTCTTGATTCCGACTCTGCTTCTGGCGCTTACTGCGTACGCCGGAAACGATGTGATGGGAGAAATTCAGTTTGAAGGAAAATCCCATGTCGAGAAGACATCCGGGGTCTGGGTTGACGGACAATACGTGGGCTACTTAAAGGAACTAAACGGATCGAAGAAAGTCCTGCTACTGCCTGGCGACCACAACATTGTCGTACGCCAAGACGGCTACAAGGACTTCACAGAAAAAGTTCTTGTCCAGCCCGGAGGAAAGCAAGTCGTTCTCGTAAGAATGGAGAAGGCACCCACAGCACCTTTTCCAGATATGACGGCCACAGTCAAGATCGATGTCAACCCGTCGAGGGCTGCGGTTTTCATGGACGGTCTTTTCGTGGGGCACGTGGGCGAGTTCAAGGGTCTGGGTCGCGGGATGTTGATCGCGCCAGGAACACATCAGTTCAGGATTGCCCTTCCCGGCTACCAGACTTTTGAGACGGATATCGATCCGCTGGCTAATCAGGAGGTTCAAATTAAGACTGATTTGGTTAAGAATGGCGCTCCCCTGGCAGGGCCCCTGCTGACGGCGCAAGCAAGCGAGAATACATCGGCGTCTGCCGCTCATGGCGTTCCGCAAGAGGTCCAAGATCATCCGAAGAGGTAGGTGAGTTCGTCTCTCTTGGAAACTATTAACGGCCGGCTGGGCAAACTCGCTCTGGCTGGCCGACTTTTGCTTCGGACCGGCCGCAAAATCACCCGATCATGGGCACGACCACGCCTTGAGCCGCTGGAACGCGCGATGCCAAAGCCAGGCCAAGTATCTGGAAATAAGATACTTAGGTTCTCTCGGTCGAACCTGCCGCATACCAATCCCGTGCCTAATATAAATGCACTATTTTCATTATCACAATCGAATGTGATCATCCCCTGCGGATCACACTGCCGTTTCTGCCGAGGAGAGACCCCCAATGGCGGCATCGAGTTCCATTCACGACCACATCGCGGCACCCACCACCCAAGCCAGCTTCCACGACAAGCTCAACTCCCGCTGGCACGAGCGCTCGCTGCAGTTTTTTATGGTGATCGTGCTCGGTCATTGGGCCGAACACCTGGCGCAGGCTTGGCAGATCTATGTGATGGGATGGCCGCGTCCCAAGGCGGGCGGCGTCCTGGGCCTGTTTTATCCGTGGCTGGTGAAGACCGAGGCGCTGCACTACGGTTACGCGCTGGTCATGTTGATCGGGATTTGGGTGCTGCGCAAAGGGTTCGCCGGCGTTTCTAAGGAGTGGTGGACGATTGCTCTGGTCATCCAGTTCTGGCATCACATCGAGCACGCACTGCTGATCAGCCAAGTACTGATTCATCACAACTATTTCGGCTCGCCAGTGCCGGTCAGCATTCTTCAACTGGTGATTCCGCGAGTTGAGCTCCACCTTTTCTACAATACGATCGTCTTCATTCCCATGGTGATCGGCATGTACTACCACATGTTTCCGCCTGAGGGAGAAACGGAACGGGCTGGTTGCACTTGCGCCTGGCGGGATGTCTCGGCAAGGGCATGCGCCGCCTGATCGTGACCTCTTGGAACCCTTGGTGAGCCCCGCGCTTTTCATCCACGGCAGGCTCTGTGCTGTCCTAGTCTCCGCAGTCTTACTGCTGGCATGGGGATGCCAAAAGGCGGCGCCAACGCCGGGTGACATCGTGGTTGAGGCGAACTTCGCGCCCCGGCCAGCGCGCATGGGACCGGCCACGGTTACCGTCGCGTTGCGGGACGCCACTGCGAAACCGGTGATGGGCGCGCACGTAACCGTGGAAGCGAACATGTCGCATCCTGGCATGAGTCCGATCTTCCGCGATGCCAGAGAAATCGCGCCCAGCCGTTATCAGGCCGATCTCGAGCTTGGCATGAGAGGAGATTGGGTGATTCTGCTGCATATCCGTCTGGCGAACGGGGAGAAGCTGGAGCGGCAACTAGCAATCGGGGTGGAATAATTTGCTTCAACAATCCTCCAATCCCGCTTTGGACAACGTTGCGCCGCGTCCTTTCGATTTATTGGACGTTCCGGTGGTCGGCCGTTTGCTGCGGTGGCGGCATGCGCGCACGTTCTTGCAGATTCCTCTGCTGGCGCTGAGTGTCGTAATGGTGCTGCACGGCCTGTTCGGACCATCGCTAGCGCCTAAGAATCTTGCCACCACCCTGGTGTGGCTGCATTTTCGCGGCGTGCTGGTATTGGTCCTGCTGTGTGCGGGAAATTTCTTCTGTTTCGTCTGTCCCTTCATGCTGGTGCGGCAGGTGGCGCGGCGCCTCTTCCAGCCGTGGCTTGCTTGGCCGCGGAAGCTGCGGAACAAATGGCTGTCGGCCGGTTTGTTCGTTTTGATCCTGTTTCTCTATGAGTTGTTCGATCTGTGGTCGTCGCCCTGGTGGACAGCCTGGTTGATCGTCGCGTACTTCGTGGCCGTGCTGGTGGTGGATGGCGTCTTCAAGCACGCGGCGTTCTGCAAGTTCGTTTGCCCCATCGGGCAATTCAATTTCGCTGCGTCCACCCTTTCGCCACTGGAGGTGAAGGTTCGCGATCAGGAAGTTTGCGCCGACTGCGTTACAAGAGACTGCATTCGCGGCAGGCGCGATCCGGCTTCTGAACTTGTGGTCGTCCAGCGCGGCTGCGAACTCGCCCTCTTCCAGCCACGTAAGTCCGGCAACATGGATTGCACCTTCTGCCTGGACTGCGTCCATGCTTGTCCGCACGACAATGTGGGAATCTTAAGCCGGGTTCCGGCGAGCGAATTGATGGGCGATCCATTCCGCTCAGGAATCGGTTACTTCTCCCGGCGCAAAGACCTGGCCGCGCTTGCGATTGTCTTTACCTTCGGCGCGCTGCTGAACGCGTTTGGCATGGTGAGTCCGGTTTATGCGGTGGAGAGCTGGATGGCGCGCATGCTGCATGTCACTCATGAGGCCCCGGTCCTGGGACTTGTTTTCACCGCATTTCTGGTAGCCGAGCCGGTGCTGCTGTTGGGTGTGGCAGCGTGGATAACCCGAACCTGGGCCGGCAGCCGGCGCGCAATGCCGGCCTTGATGACGCGGTACAGCTACGGCCTGGCGCCGCTTGGTTTCGGCATGTGGCTTGCCCATTACAGTTTTCATTTCTTTACCGGCCTTTATACGGCGATACCGATCACGCAAAACGCAATTGCCAGCCTGGGTCGGGCGTACCTGGGAGAGCCGCGCTGGACCTTGACTGGTTTGCCTTTGCGCGCTGTCCAGCCGCTGCAGGTCGGATTCCTTATGCTGGGATTGACGGGATCGCTGCTGGTAACGCATCGTCTGGCACAGGATGACTGCGGAGATCACCCGATGCGGGCTTTTGTTCCCTGGGCGGCGGTTTGCTTGCTAATTTGGGTGGGAGCGATCTGGCTCATCTTCCAGCCCATGGAGATGCGAGCCACGTTCATGACCGGCTAGAGCGATTGTTTCAGAACTGTCCGAGCAGCGATGCCTATTTACACGAGCATGTTAGGAGAAGTCCGGCGCGTTGCGGGTGCGACGGCGCTGCTGCTGGCACTGAGCTTGCCGGCAAGGGCCCACAATGGACCGCCATTTCCGATCATCGTGGACAGACAGGTCGGCCCCTGCGTGGTCTCCCTCTGGACCCATCCCGATGTGGGCACCGGCACTTTCTTCGTCATGGTGTCGCCGCGGCCGCGCCAAACCTGCCCCGAAAATCTAAAAATTGAAATTGGGGTTCAACCGGCAACCGGCAGGCTTCCCGAGGTGCGCTACGGCGCTTGGCGCGACGATGTGCGCGGGCAGGTGCAATACAAGAGCGAGGTAGCGTTCGACGCCCAGGAGCTTTGGAATGTTCGCCTTGTTCTCAAGAGCACTCAAGGTGACGGCGAGGCCACCGCGAAGGTTGAGGCAACACCTCCGGGGCTGGGGCGGTGGGACCTTTTGTTTTACGCCTCGCCATTCCTGGCAGTCGCAGGGTTGTGGTTTCGTGCGATATCGCGCAAGAGGCGAAGGAGCACGCAATGATGGCAATTGTGCGCCGCGGACGCCGGTTCGCCGTGGCCCTGCTCGCAGCGTGCGCGTACCTGCTGACCGGGTGTAGTTCGGGCGGCAAGTTACCAGCCCGGTCTTCGCCACAGTACGCTGAAGCGGTATCCAGTTTTTACGTTGGTCTGGCAGCGCTGCAGGTTGGAGACGACGTTCACGCCGACAGCAAGCTGGCCCAGTTCACGCAGCTTGTGCCCGGAGAACCGGCGGGATGGGCGAACTGGGGACTATTGGCCCTTCGGCAACGAGATTATGACGCGGCGGCGCAAAGGCTGGAGCGGGCACGGAAGCTGGCTTCCGAGAACGGGCAGATTTATTACCTGCTGGGGATGCTGGAAAGTGGCCGCGGAAATTCGGCGCAAGCGCTTGCGGACTTGCGCAAAGCCGCGGAACTGAATGCGAAGGATGTGCGGGCGAGGTACGCACTTGCGGAAGAGATCGAGCGCCGCGGCGGTGAACACAGCGACGCGGAATTTCAGCAGGGCATGGAACAGATTCTCGCAGCCGATCCGGATAATCTGGCCGCACTGCTGGAATTGGGTCGCATAGCCGCCAAGCGAGGCGACGCGGCGACGTTGAAATCCGTAGTCGCGAGAGTCAGCAGCCGGTCGGCGGGATGGCCGACGGAGGCAAAACAGCAACTCTCCGCCTTGCAAGCCACCATCGCAGGTCCGGATCCGCGAGCCGCGGCAACCCGAACGACATTCCTGCGCAATGTGCTGATGCGCGTTCCCGAATACCGGCAGAGCCTCTCCAGGATCAAGCCTCCGCCTGGCGAGGAAGCTCAGCCATTCACGCACTTTCTGCGCATGGACTCGCCCAAATTTGCTCCCGCCCCGGCCGACATCGCTCTCTCCTTCACTCCTGAGCCTCTGCCAAGCGACGGCAGCGAGCACTGGAACTGGATTGGGGCCATTCCCTTGGGCAGCCAAGGGAACCCAGTACTCGCCAAAGGCAACGGCCACATGGTGCAGTTATCGAGCGGCGCCAAGCTCCCCTTCCCGGGCGGACGGTCCGAGCTTGCTCCAACCCCGGAATCCGTTCTGGCCGCCGATTTCAATTACGATTTCAAAGTAGACCTCGTGCTGGCCGGCGCCGGAGGCGTGCGCTTCTTTCGCCAGGACAATCCGGCTGCGTTCACCAACGTAACCGCGCAAACCAAGTTAGCCAGGGCGGTGCTCAACGGCAATTACACCGGCGCCTGGGCGGTGGACATAGAAGCGGATGGCGATCTCGATATCGTGCTCGGCGCGAAGCAAGGTCAGCCCACCGTGTTGCGCAACAATGGGGACGGCACATTTGCCGTGATCCATCCCTTTCCGGGAGTATCGGGGCTGCTGGGATTCGGCTGGGCCGACCTTGATGCCGACGGTGATCCCGACGCCGCGCTCATCGACGGCTCGGGCAAGCTTCACGTATTCAGCAACGAACGCACCGGCCAGTTTCGCGAGCGTTCGTTGCCTGCCGGTTTCTCCGCGGTGAAAGCCATTGCCGTGGCCGACGTCAACAACGACGGTGTTCTTGATCTGCTAGTGGTGCGGGCCGATGGCGCTATCATTCGCCTCTCCGACAAGAACGAAGGCGAGGCTTGGGACACCGCAGAAGTCGCTCGCGTGCCCAATCCCTCCACGCATCTTGCGGGCGAGGTACGGTTGCGGATCGCGGATCTGGACAATAACGGTTCGCTGGACCTGGTTCTGACTTCGGTCGCTCCCGGCCAAGCGACCGGCGGCGCTTCGATCTGGCTCAGCGACGAGAAGGGCGGCTTTGTTCTCCTGCCACATCCGGTGGGTCCGGTTCTGGTTTTCGACATCGGCGACGTAGATGGAGACGGCAGGCTCGATCTTTTGGGTCTTACCGCCGACGGGCAACCGGTCCAGGCCTTGAATCATGGCACGAAGAACTATCATTGGCAGATTGTCCGCCCACATGGCGTCCAATCGGTTGGCGACCAGCGCATTAATCCTTTCGGAGTTGGTGGTGAGATCGAAATCCGCTCCGGGCTCCTGGTGCAAAAGCAACCGATAACCGGCCCCCTCCTCCATTTCGGGTTGGGAGAGCAAACCAGCTCCGAAGTGATCCGGGTGGTGTGGCCGAATGGCACCGTCCGCGCGGAGTTTGCCGCCAAGGGCGATCAAGAGGTCACAGTCGAGCAGCGCCTGAAGGCCTCCTGTCCATTTCTGTTTGCGTACAACGGCAAGGAGATGGAATTTGTCAAGGACGCTGTGCCCTGGGGAGCTGCCATCGGTCTGCGAATCAACACCCTGGGCGCAGCGCGCATCGCAACCACGGTCGAGTGGTACAAGATCGGGCGCGACCAACTTGTTCCCCACGATGGCTACTACGACGTCCGCATCGGGGCGGAACTGTGGGAGACCTATTATTACGATTACTTGGCCCTGATGACCGTGGACCACCCTAAGGGAACGGAGATTTTTGTGGATGAGCGCTTTGTCATCCCGCCTCAGAAGCCGGGTTTTACGGTCGTGGAAACGCCGCACAAGATCGTCCGGGCCGTGGACGACCACGGCAACGACGTGACCAGCATCCTCAGTGAACTCGATGGAAAAGCACTGGAGAATATTGGTCGAGGACAGTATCAGGGTGTAACTCGGGACCACTACGTGGAAGTCGATCTGGGCAGTGACGTACCGGAGAGTGGTCCGCTCTATTTAATCGCGCAAGGGTCGATCCACGACACGGATTCATCCATCAACGTCGCCATCATGCAGGGTAACCGGTGGCGGGCGCGTGGAATGAGTCTCGAAGTGCCCGACGGGCATGGCGGATGGGCGATCGCACAATCCAACCTGGGATTCCCGGCGGGACGAAAAAAGACGGTCCTTTTCAATCTGACGAACCTCTTCCGCCCTGGCACACGACGGCGCGTCCGAATCCGCACCAACCTGGAAATTTATTGGGACGCGATCACCTGGGCGCGCGGCGCACCGGACGCTCCCGTAAAGACGCTGCGCATGCCGCCGGCGGCCGCTGACCTTCACTACCGCGGTTACTCGGTGATTCATCGTCCGGAGAGTGGCGCGCCCGAGGTGCCAGACTACAACCATCTGGAAGGCTCGAAGCAACGCTGGCGCGACCTGATCGGCTACTACACCCGCTACGGTGACGTGCGTGAACTTCTGGCCAAAGTGGACGATCGTTACGTGATCGTCAATTCCGGGGACGAGATGTCGTTGCGCTTCCCCGAGCAACCTCCGCCGTCCGGCTGCCTGCGCGATTTTGTCATCCTCGGCGACGGCTGGATCAAGGACGGAGACTACAACTCGACCTTTTCCAAAACTGTATTGCCTTTGCCCTACCATGCGAAGGACGTGTATAACACGCCGCCCGGCCGCCTCGAAGATGAGTGGGTTTATCGCCATCATTCCGAGGACTGGCAGAATTACCACACGCGATACGTCACCCCGGAAGCCTTTCAGAACGCGTTGAGATACGGGACCAAGTGAACCGGACCGCCAAAGCTGTCGTCGTCGTACTCTTCGTGGTCATGTTGGCCGGACTGCTCGCGGTTCGCCACGCTGATAACAGGCGCACGCGAGCCACCGCGAAGGCAGACGCACGGGGCGCCCTGGCCCGTCATGGTTTCTATCTGGAAGAAGTCTCGCATTCAGCGGGAATCAACTTTGTCCATCAGGCTCCGATGCTCGATCACGCGCTCGATCACATCATGCCGCTGGTTGCCTCGATGGGCGCCGCCGTGTCGATTGTCGATTTTGATCGTGACGGATGGCCGGACATCTACGTCTGCGACAGCGGCGAAGGCAGCAGGAATGCGCTCTACCGCAACCTGGGAGACGGCAGGTTCAAGGATGTTGCCGCCGAGATGGGCGTCGCGGAGGTAAACCAGCCGGGAACGGGCGTTTGCATGGGCGCGGTCTGGGGTGACTACGACAACGACGGATATGAAGATCTGCTGATCTACAAATGGGGCCGGCCGGAGCTGTTCCACAATGACCACGGCCATGGCTTCACCCGGGTCACGGAGCAGGCCGGGCTGCCGGCGTGGCTCAATGCCAACACCGCCATATGGCTGGATTACGACGGCGACGGCGTGTTGGATCTGTTCATTGGCGGCTACTACCCCGAAAATGTCGATCTGTGGCACCTGTCGAATACGCGCATGATGCCGGAGAGTTTTGAATACGCCAAGAATGGCGGGAGAAAATACCTGTTTCACAATCTCGGCAACGGGAAATTCGAAGATGTCACCGAGAAAATGGGTATTAACAGCCGGCGCTGGGCCCTGGCCGCCGCCGCCGCCGACCTCCGCGGGACCGGCCGGCCCGATCTTTTCATCGCCAACGACTACGGGGTTTCGGAACTCTATTTCAATGACGGTGACAGATTTCGTGAAGTCGGCCAGCAGACCGGCGTCGGCTTCGCTCCCAAGAGCGGGATGAACGTCGCTTTTGGGGACATCTTCAACCGCGCCAAGTATGCCATTTACGTTACCAATATCTCCGAAGACGGCGTTCTGATTCAGGGCAATAACCTCTGGGTGCCGAAGGAGGGCACGGCGGGCGACGGGCTCCGATATGAAAATCTCGCCCGTGAGTTGGGCGTAGAGCTCGGTGGCTGGAGCTTTGGCGCGCAGTTTGGCGACCTGAATAATGACGGAACGCTGGACCTCTACCTGACAAACGGCTACGTGTCGCTGGACCGGAAGCGCAACTACTGGTACGACTTCTCCGAGGTCGCCAGCGGGAATACTTCCATCATCGCCGACGCGCGGAACTGGCCCGCTATCGAGAACCGCAGCCTGTCCGGGTACCAGCCAAAGCGCGTGTGGTTGAACGATGGCGCCGGCAAGTTCATCGAGGTCGCGCAGGCAGTTGGAGCCAATGACATCCATGATGGGCGGTCTGTCGCGCTGGCCGATTTGTGGAATCGCGGCGTGCTGGACGTGGTCGTCGCCAACCAGCGCGGGCCTCTACTGGTGTACAAGAATACGGTCACGCCGCAGAACCAGTGGATTGAGTTTGAGTTGGAAGGGACCAGGAGCAACCGCAGCGCCATTGGCGCCCAGGTGACGCTGTTCTGGAACGGGCAGCGCCAGCTACAGGAGGTCTCGGGAGGTAGCGGCTTCTGCGCGCAGAACCAGCGGCGCTTGCATTTCGGTCTGGGCAAGAATCCACAGATGGAAAAAGTCGTCATCCGTTGGCCATCGGGAAGGGAACAGACACTGGAGAAACCGGCTGCCGGGGAAATCCATAAGATCAAGGAGCCGGCGTGAGCCAACCGGGCAAAGCGATGTTGGCTCCGCCACTGGCAGCGCGTACGAAGCGTTGGCTCAGCCTGGACAACCGGTATCTCGCCCCGGCTTTCATCACGCTGATCCTGGTTGCCGGCCATTTGTCCTACGGCATCCTGGAGAGTTATCCGAGGACCGGGCTGGCGATCGCGACGTCGATGGCCGCCGAGTTGGTGCTAGGGCGCCTGGTCTACCGCAAGTGGCCGCACCCGGCCAGCGCCTACATCACCGGCATCAGTGTCGGCATCCTGGTCCGTTCACCCGCGTACTGGCCTTACGTGGTCTGCAGCCTGCTCTCCATTGGCTCGAAGTACGTGCTGCGGGTTCGTGACCGTCACCTCTGGAACCCATCGAACTTCGGCATCGCGGTCATGGTATTTCTGGTGCCGGCGACGGTGGCCACCCTGAGCATTCAGTGGGGCAATGCGCTTTGGCCGATGTTGGCGATATGGATTTTGGGGTCGGTGATTATCTGGCGGGTGCGACGCTTTCACATCTGCGCGACTTACGTTGTGTCGTTCCTGGCTTTCGCCTTCCTGCGCAGTTGGATGACCGGTAGTCCCTGGCAGGCGGAAATTGCGCCCTTGACCGGACCCATGTACCAACTCTTCATCTTTTTCATGATTACCGATCCCAGGACGACGGTGCGCTCCAAATCCGGCCAGTGCCTGGTGGCATTTCTGGTCGCGCTGGCGGAGATGGCGCTGCGGTTGGCGCAGAGTGTCTACGCGCCTTTCTACGCTCTGTTCCTGGTGGGTCCGGCTGCCAATCTGGCCGAGATGTGGCTGGATTCGCGCCGCCCCAAAACCGCAAGCGCGAGCGCTTGAATGTGCGGATTGCCAGGCGCTGAAAGACACATGAGGCATATAAATCGGATCACCTGCTGCATTATCGTTGTTGTAAGCGTTTTTCTCCCGATCGGCGATCAAGGTGAGGCGTCGTCTCTGCAGACATCACGCGCGGGCGCGCCAACTCGCCCGTCAGGGTCCATCGAGTACGTCGATGTAACGGCGCAGGCGGGAATCCATTTCAAACACAACAGCGGCGCCTTTGGAAAAAAATACCTGGGTGAGACGATGGGCAGCGGCGTCTGCGTTCTCGATTATGACAATGACGGCTGGCAGGACATCCTGCTCGTCAACTCCATGGATTGGCCCGGACACAAGTCGGGACGCTCCCTTCCGGCGCTCTATCACAACAATCACGACGGCACCTTCACGGACGTAACCGCCAAGGCTGGACTTGCCGTCGAAGTGTACGGGCTGGGCTGCGCGGTGGCGGACTATGACAACGATGGGTACGAGGACATCTACATCACCACCGTCGGAAGGAACCACCTGTTTCGCAATCGGGGCAATGGGACCTTCGTCGATGTAACCGCCAAGGCGGGCGTAGCGGACCCGGGCTTCTCAACCAGCGCCGCGTGGTTCGACTATGACAACGACGGCAAGCTGGATCTGTTCGTGGCGCACTATGTGGACTGGTCGATTGCAGCGGACCGGTATTGCTCGCTCGACGGCAAACACAAATCCTACTGCACGCCCCAGGTCTACAAAGGCCAGAGTTCGACCCTGTTCCATAACAAGGGAAATGGCGTTTTTGAGAACGTGACCCGGCGCGCCGGCCTCGACGACGCGAAAAGCAAATCGCTGGGCATCGCTCTTCTGGATTATGACAACGACGGCTGGCTGGATCTTTTTGTCGCAAACGACACCGAACCGAACAAGCTTTACCGCAACAATCACGATGGCACGTTTGCGGATGTGGGGCTCGCTGCCGGAGTCGCATACGGCGAATCGGGGATTGCGCGTGCGGGCATGGGCACCGACGCCGGGGATTACGACAACTCCGGGCGACAGAGCTTGGTAATCGGAAACTTCACCAACGAAAGCATGGCGCTTTATCACAACGATGGTTCCGGACTGTTCACCGATGTGGCGCCGACCACGGGTATCGGCAAGATGTCGGTTCGGTCGCTCACCTTCGCCGCTTTCTTTTTCGATTACGATCTGGACGGCATGCTGGATGTCTTCGCGGCGAACGGCCACATTTCCGACGACATCGCTGTCGTGCAACCGAACGTAAAGTACGCGCAGCCCCCGCACCTTTTTCATAATGTGGGCCATAACAAGTTTGAGGACGTATCTGCAAAGTCGGGGCGCGCGTTGCAGCAGGCGGTGGTGGGAAGGGGCGCCGCCCACGCCGACTTCGACAACGACGGCGACCTGGATTTGCTGATCATGGCCAACAACGGTCCGGCGCGGCTGCTGCGCAATGACAACGGCAACCAGAACGACATGCTGAAGGTCAAAACTGTGGGGACACGTTCCAACCGCGATGGCATAGGCGCCAAAGTTTTTGTGAGCACCAGCCAGGGCGCCCGTCTTTTCGGAATGGTCAAGACGGGTTCCAGTTATTTGTCCCAGAGCGAGTTGCCGCTCACCTTCGGGCTGGGCAAGCCGGAAAATGGAAAGACGGTAAGTCTGGAAATCGTCTGGCCCAGAGGGCAGAAGGATTCCGTCTCCGGCATCAAGCCGAACCAATTCATCACGGTGCAGGAGGGCAAAGGCATTATTTCCGCGCAGCCCATCCGCTTTGCGCAGCCGCGGCGGTGAGTCCGCAGCGGGCGGAGCCTGAGAAATAGCGTCTGGTGGCCCGGCTGTTGCATCTGCAGGATTGTGGCACCGCGCACAGCACCTGGGCCGTCGCCTACCGCGGCATTGCTCTTAGGACTGGTCATTACTCTGGCGACCTTCCTGGCTTACTCCTGGTACGTCAATGCGCAGATTGCAGGATTGCGCGCGGTGCAAAGAGACCTGGTAGATCGGAACCGCAAAGATTCGCTCCAACTGCTCCGCATTCAAAACGATCTGAATTCCCTGGATGTAGCCATGCGTGACATGCTGGACAACGATGAGCCCTATCCGCTCGCCGCATGGTCGACGCAATTCCAGCGTGTCCGGGCGGATCTGGACGATGCTTTCAGGCTGGAGGCCCAGGTTACGGTCGGCCGCCGCACCCCTGAGCAGCAGGAGTACCTGGGAAATCGGCTGGCACAATTCTGGGACGCAGCGGATCGCATCTTTACCCTGGCCAGGAACGGCAACGATAAAGAAGCGCGGGACCAGATTCGTCTGTCGCTGCAGGCTCGTCT
The DNA here is from genome assembly GCA_020073285.1 of Terriglobia bacterium. GTDB lineage: Bacteria > Acidobacteriota > Terriglobia > Terriglobales > Acidobacteriaceae > JAIQGF01. The sequence goes on from JAIQFM010000064.1 coordinate 14,610, forward strand.
GGCTGCGCTGAATACCGCCGTAGCCAGACTCCTGGTGGAGAATAACGAGACGGAAGAGCAGACCGGGTTGCGCATCGCTCAGATCTACGATCGCGTGCAGCGCCAGGGATATGTTTTTCTCGCCGGCGCCCTGACCGCCATTCTGCTCACCAGCCTGTACCTGATCCAATCCAACCGCCGCCTGTTCGCCGAGCTATCCATCCTTTCCGAACAGCGCAGCGAACTGGCGCAGAAACTGATCTCGACGCAGGAGTCCACTCTGCGCTATATCTCGCGTGAGTTGCACGACGAATTCGGACAGGTGCTCACCGCGATCGGCTCGATGCTCTCACGCATGAGCCAGCGCTCGCCCCAGGAGGTGGCGCTGCACGCCGACCTGCACGAGATCAAAGACGTCACCCAGTCCGCGCTGGACAACGTCCGCACCCTGTCCCAGGCCTTGCATCCCGTCATTCTCGATGAGGCAGGCCTGGAGAGCGCACTCGACTGGTATGTCCCCAAAGTCGCTCGCCAGACGGGCATTCCGATCTCGTATGAAAAGTCAGGAACTCCGTTCGCGGCCGAGAGCCGTCTCGGGATTCACATTTACCGGGTGTTGCAGGAAGCGTTGAATAACCTGACCCGCCACTCGGGCGCTGGCGAAGGCTGGGTAAGATTGAAGTACCAGCCCGACTGCTTACAGCTTGAAGTGGAAGATCACGGCGCCGGTTTTGTGGCGCCCACGGGGAATGACGGGATCGGTTTGGTCGCCATGCGAGAGCGCGCCGAGCTGTTGGGCGGAACGATTCAATTTACGCGGCCGGCAGAAGGAGGAACACTGGTGCGTCTCACCGTGCCGCGGAGCAGGCTGGAGTCCGCCAATGGGTCATAAGATCTCGGTGGTGCTGGTGGACGATCACGCACTGGTCCGGCGTGGGTTCCGCCGCCTGCTGGAGGACGCTCCCGACATCGACGTCGCAGGAGAAGCCAGCAACGGCGCCGAAGCTGTCGCCTTGGCGCGCCAAGTGCGGCCCGAGGTCATCGTAATGGATTGCGCGCTACCCGGTGTCAACGGACTTGCCGCCACCACGCAGATCCTGGAAGTGTTGCCCAACACCTTCGTGCTGATGCTCAGCATGCATTCGGAGGATACCTGGGTACGCAAGGCGCTGGAGGCGGGAGCGCGCGGATACATTCTCAAGAATGCGATGGAGCTGAACCTGGTCTCGGCCGTCCGGCGGGTTGCCGCCGGCGAGTTGGTGCTGGACCCGCAACTGGCGCCGCCGGCGAATCTGAAAGGGGAACGGGACCATGGCCTCACCGAGCGGGAACTCGAGATCCTGCAGTTGATTGTCGACGGCAAATCGAACAAGGAGATCGCGGCCCAACTCAAGCTCAGCACCAACACCGTTTCCGTGCATCGCGCCAACATGATGCGGGCGTTAGGACTCCACAACACTGCCGCACTGGTCTCGTATGCGATCCGCAGCGGGTTGGTGAACATCGCTTGAACCGGAGAGATTTTTTGTCGCAGGTCATCGCCGTGACCGCCGGTTCAGCTTTTCTGCGCGCCTTCCCGCCGGCGACGCTCGGCTTTCGCCTGGTGGAGGTGACCGGGCCGGCGGGAATCCACTTCCGCCACAACAGCGGCGCTTACGGCGGCAAGCTCCTTCCCGAAACGCTGGGCTCCGGATGCGCTTTTCTGGATTACGACCGCGATGGATGGCAGGACATCCTGCTGGTGAATGGCATGGACTGGCCGGGACACAAGCGCCAGAGGAGCACGCTTCATCTTTACCGCAATAATCGCAATGGCACCTTCACGGACGTTACCCGCTCCGCCGGTCTGGATGTCGAGATGTATGGAATGGGGGTCAGCGTAGGCGACTACAACAACGATGGATACCCCGACATCCTGATTACCTGCGTTGGACAGAATCGCCTGTTTCGCAACACCGGCCGAGGAACGTTCGTCGACGTCACCAGGCAGAGCGGCCTGGCAGGCCGGCAGGCCTTCAGTACGTCGGCGCTGTGGTTCGATTTCGATGGCGACGGCCTGCTGGACCTGCTGGTCTGCAACTATGTGAAGTGGTCGCCGGAACACGATGTGTTCTGTAGCCTGGATGGCAAGCACAAGTCGTATTGCACTCCGGAAGCGTATCGCGGCGAAACCTGCTGGCTCTTCCATAATCGCGGCGACGGCAGCTTCGAGGACGCGACCGCCACCAGTGGAATATTCGATACCAGTTCCAAATCTCTCGGTGTTGCCCTGTTGGATTACGACCAGGACGGCTGGCCGGATGTGTTGATCGCCAACGACACGCAGCCTAACAAGCTCTACCGCAATCTTCATAATGGCAAGTTCAAGGATGTAGCCGTGGAAGCCGGCATCGCTTTCAGCAGCGAGGGCAAGGCGCGCGCCGGCATGGGCGTGGACGTCGGGGATTTTGACAATTCAGGGATCCCCGGGATTGCCATCACCAATTTTGACAACGAAATGATCGGTTTCTATCGCGCCGATCGGCACGGACTTTTCGAGGACATGGCGTTGTCTACCGGCATCGGACCCGCCTCGAGAAACACCCTGGGCTTCGGCTGCGTTTTCGTCGACGCGGACCTGGACGGCGCGCTCGACTTGGTGGCCGTGAACGGCCATATCGATGAGACCGCGCGCTTTGTGCGCGGCGTAGGTTACGCGCAGGCGCCGCACCTTTTCAGGAACGACGGAAAGGCGCACTTCACCGACGTCGCCGCTCAGGCTGGCAGCGAATTTGCGCAACCGAAAGTCGGCCGGGGACTGGCGTATGGCGACTTTGACCGCGACGGCGATCAGGACATCCTGGTGAGCGCTAACAACGGTCCGGCTCAGTTGTTTCGTAACGATCAACTCGCGGGCAACCGCAGTATTCGTTTTCACCTGACTGGGACAAAGTCCAACCGCGATGCCATCGGCGCGAACGTACGAATCTTTCATTCCGGCATGAGCCAGTCTCGCATGGTGAAGAGCGGCTCAAGTTATCTCTCGCAATCGGAACTGCCCGTGACCTTCGGCGTGGGCAAGCAGGACAAGATCGAGCGCGCAGCGATCGAGTGGCCGAGCGGCCGGACCGAGGAATACAAACAATTGACCTCCGGGCGGGCCTACGACTGCGTAGAAGCCAAAGGCATAGCCTCGCGAGAAGGTTTCTAACGAGAGAGGTCCTCGATGGCGAGGAGTAATGCGACGTATGGGACAGCCCCTATTGGAGGGAGATCGTATGAAAATCCCTGGGATGGGCGATAACGAGTTGTACGCCGCTGGCGAAAAGGACAATGGCGCTGGAAGCGTCTTGATATCGTTGGATGACGAGAATTCCATCCCCATCGGGCTGCCCAACCGGTACGCGGCCCCGCCACTCGATGGAGGCGATTCTGTCATTCGGGACGCGCGCCGCCATGGCGATCTCCGGCATGTTGGCGTCGAATCGAACCTCTCCATTGAGGAACACCACCAAGCGGCTCGGATCCCCGGGCGACGCGGCGATGTGCTTGAGAACATAAGCTGAATCTTCGCGGCGCTTGCCCACAAGCACGGCACGAATACATCCTTGCGGTTTCTGTCCCTGTTGCCGCAGCCATGCCAGCGCATTTTCATCGAAATCGCCGGGCTGGGCCAATCGCCAGTGTTGAAGCTCAGGGATCTGACTCGCATCAGCGGCAGCGATACCGAACGACAGGTTCGGGGGCTGTGGCACACCCGCCGGACGTTGCAGCTTGGCCACAAGCAGTAACGACGACAGCAGCAAAATAGGCCCGGCTATATAGGCAGTTCGAAACCAATTCCAGCGGCGCGGAAATTGCATCACGGGCTCGGAATCCGCTCCGGGCATCTGCCATGAGGCGGCGGCGATTGTCGTCATCCCCCGAACACAGTCCAAGACGCGCCCGCGGAGATCTTCTTCCGGGATCAGCAACTCGCTCAATTCCAAGCGCTGCTGTTCCAGCACCAGAAAGCTACCCGAGGTGCGACAGACCTGGTAGATTTCCCCCAATACCCTGGAAGTGCAAAAGAGGATCTCCGCCACTCCCGGTTGGTTGCTGCTGAGCCGAAATCGGCCCGCGAACACGGGGTCGGACACGGGCAAGGACGCTAGTCCGCCGTCGCTCTCATGTCCCTTAGGCAGACAGAAGAGCGAAACTTTGGCGGCGGCCGGCACCTGGATGTTGAGACCCGGGCGCTGGTCGGAATTGGAGAACCTCACCAAGACGGGCGACGAACTCATGCTGCCCCGAATTAACAGGTCACCGCTATCGCGGTCCACCTCACCGTGAATGGCCTTGACAATAGCGCGCACGTCGCCGGCAATGTGGCCGTAACCGCGCAGACGCAGCCTGCGCAGCAGGAGTTCAGCGACGAAACCCGCCAGCGGAATTGCCAGAACGAGTATTGCCACAATTCCGTCGTAGGTCATGGAAGGGCTAAAAGACCTGCTGGAACCCAACGTTAACGACATCGCGGAAAGTAGGCGTGCCAGGAGGCATCTTGGTCAGATCGAGAAAATCCGAATCGAAGCGATAGTCGCGTCCCGGACAATGGCTCGGAGTCGTCGTACAACTGCTAGGACTGGCGGACGGGTTATAGGGCCAATCGTAGACCGCCATGCCGCAGCACTTGAAGGTTCCGGTCGCGTACATCGAGTAATAGAGACTGACCATCGAGCCCAGATAATGGGACATGGAATTGGTGTTGTACCAGTCCTCGAGATAGCGCAGGAAGTTGTGTGCGCCACCGTCAAGGCCGGCATCTTCGTCAGGAGTCGAATAGCCCGGGTAGGGGTAATTCATGCTCTTGCCGGCGGCGATGGCCATTCGGTAGGACGTGGTGGCGGCGCTGCGGCGGTAGGCGGCTGTGCTGCCACAGGCACTGCTGTCTTCGGCGCAGGCTGGATTCCACAAAGTCGCCAAGTCGCTGAAGCTGTTCGACAGCAGAGTTACCGTGTCGGCAATCACTGCCGAGGCAGCGTGAGAACTGCCATAGCCCAAGTCGGAGGCTGCGCTGTTTGCGTTGTAGTCGCCCAGGACATACGCAGGGTTCTCGCTGGCCAGCGTGAACCCACCCCTACCGTCGCTCTTGGTCGGAACGTTGCCGAGGGAGCCGTGAACCAGCCGCACCGAGTGACGGGCGCCGGAAACCCAATTCTTGCGCGCGGCCGGATGAGGCAGGCCGCTGCTGCTGTTGGTGCCGACACAAGAGATGAGTTGGCCGGGATTCTGCAACCCGCTGCCGCTCAGCCCGAAGCCGTAGCCGATGTTCATTTTGCCCCAAGTGTCCAGCGTACCGCTTCCGTTGACGTCCTCACCAGCATCGAGCGCGCCATTGGGCGTTCCCACGTTTGTGTTGTTGACGGTATCCTCAAAGCCGTATTCCCCATTCTTGAGGTTCGCCGTAGGAGTCGCGTTCGGGTTCGGCAACATGCCGCGACGATCCGAGAAATACAGGACGTAGCCGTTCTGCGAAACACTCTCAGTTTGCGTGCCGTTGGCGCCGATAGTTCCCAGTAGCCATCGCCGCAGATTGGCAACATCAATCTCCACCGAGTTCATGACTCCATTGACATAGCAAGTAGGAGAGGTAATGGAGCCTCCGGTTCGTACCGAGGCGGTGCCATTGATGTTCCCGGGGGACCGCCACTCGCCCTCGCGCGCATCGTAAAAATTGAGGGGATACCAGTTGGTACGCGTCGCGGTTCCGCGGACGTAGCTGTTGGCAGTGGCGTCTTTTAGCAGTTCTTTGACGGAATCGGAGTCCCGCGTTGCCGTGCCGTCACCATTGCGGTCCGCCTGCTGCTGAAGAATCAGGATCGCATTGGGATGGCAAGTCTCCGTACCGTTGCTGCACACGTTGCCCGCGCTTGCGCCAGGAAAGTTCGCGCGACGGGCAAACCCCAGTTCGAGCCATTCCTTGGTCACCGGCAAGAAAGTACCATCGCTCTTGCGAACTTCGACCCGCAGATAGCCATCGAGCAGGTTCCACTTGGTTGGTGTGCCAGAGGCGTAGGTCGGCGCCTGTGGCGTCGAGGCAGGCATGGTGGCATAGGCAGAGGGGATGGCAGCGGGGGCGGCCCAGTCGTACTCGTACACAGAACCGCCCAGAAGATTCGCCGTTGTCGTTGTGCCCGTCGTGCCCTCGGCAAAGTACGTGTTCCCTGTGCCGCCTGGGACAGGTACGCCATTGCTGTAGTCGGGCGCATTGGCATTGGTCTTGACGTTGGCCAGGCGAATGTTCTGGGGATCGGTGGCCCCGGCAAATCCGAGGGTGGCAGGCAACTCAGCGGGATCGTCGGAGAGCAATACGCGAATCTGTGCCTCATTGTAGAGCCGCGACTCGCCCAGTAACGAGGTGGCTGATTCTCCCGACAGCGGCCGGCGAATAATCTCGATCGGGCCGACACCGGGCTTTACGAAAGCCATCGTCAATGCCTTGGCGCCGGTACTGCCACTCAGGATCATACTGTGGTAAGTCGACGGAGACACCGTCTGCCATCCCGAGATGGCCGTTCCATTGCAAAGAGAGGTAGCGGCGCCGGGAGCGCAGTTGGCCAGGATGGGACCACCCGCGGAGCTGCCTTCGTTGGGCGACGATTGCTTAAGATTCCGGCACGCGGGCGGCGAAGTGCCTTCGCATCCGTTGGGCGCGGTGGGGATCATGACGTTTCCCGTACGCCCCTGCGAAGAAGCGCTGATGCCGTTGGGCATCTCGTCGCGCACGACGTCGCCGGCGGCACGCAACTGGCCGTGGAACGTCAACGTGTCGCTGGGCGTCATATAGAGATTGTGATTGGTCTGCACGCGACCCGATAAATCCGTTTCCGTAGCGGGAAAGAAAGCCAAGTCGGTCTCGGAGAAGAAACCGAACTGGAAGACCGGGACCTCCGCAACCTCAATGTTGCGAGTCAGGCTGACCTGCTCACCCGAGGGTCGGTCCGCGGCGACCCGCAGCGTCAGTGGAACAACCAGGGCCATCAGCCCGGCGCTCGGTCCTTGGCTAATCGTCTGCACACGCTGCGGAGGTGCCGTACAGGTGGTTGGAGGTCCGGGGGGATCCGGGAGGATGGTGATCCGGTACTGGGAATAAGTGACTCCAATATCCGCAAGTGCGGGATACAGGGTTTGCACCGATGCAATATCGCACCAGTTGGGAGCGGCCTTTCGCGCATACACGTCGTCGAGGTCAGCCATGATTTTTTCCATGCCGGCCTCAGCTCCGTAGTATGCCAAATTGTTGCCCGAATCGGTTTTCTGCAGGCGCTGTTCGGTGTTCACTTTGATAAGCACGGCAACCGCCAGTGCAGACATGAGCATCAGCAACAACAATGCCGATATCAGCGCGACACCGCGTTGGACCCGTTTGCCTTGCCATCGTGACTGTTGGTCTGTCATGCCTGACACCTCAGTTGTAACGGTCATGGAAGCTCAGGTTGCGCGGACCGAGGGAGGTGGTTAGCGTGAAATGGTCGTAGGATCCCTGAGCATTGCGCCGGGGGGAACGCACCGACATGGTGATGTTGATTTTTCGAATCTGGTTGGGAACCGGCGTTGCAGGGGATCCGGTGGCAGCGTCGGGCAAGGCGGCCGTGAGATTGCTGGTATTGCTGTCGAAGACATCGTAGGTGAACTGCAGATCCTCAATGTGGTCCGCCACCGGTGTAGGAGTTCTCGCCCCAATCTGCCGCATCAACTGCGTGTCCGAACCGCTGGGTGTGTTGATCTGCTGAATGAAGTAGGTAATCATCATGATGCGAAAAACGGTAGTAGGGGCTGCGGCTATGTTCAAGGACTTGATATTACCCGCGGTGGCGCCGGACTGGTTCATGTTCAATGGATCGAGGTTGGCAAATGTGATCACTCTGGTTGAGGCGTTGTAGGTGGTGACCACCCCGGCCGCGGCGCCGTTCGCATTCTGCAGTAAAAGCACGTCGCCGACGTT
>JAIQFM010000263.1 GCA_020073285.1 Terriglobia bacterium
TGGGGGAAGGGAAAACCCATTGTTGTTTACACACGAGGGTAGTCGGCCATACTCAACGTAATTCCAACTCCTGTATCGAAAACTTAAGAGGTTGATGAAGCGCAACGTGTGCACCGCTTATGCGCTGGGGGTCGATGCTATGATCCTGCGCGTACCGGAGTACTAGGCCCAGCCACGCATCCCGGTCACCGGTTAACCAGAGAACGACAACGCGAACAGCAGCAGGATCGGTTCGCAGGCGGTTTGAGGCTTCGATCAATAGATCGTGGAGCGCGGCGTCGTGCTGTGGGTCTGCAAGCTCTAACGGTAGGTAACTGCCAACCACCCCGGCGGGCTGAAACAGTTGTAGACCGGGATCGTAGATCAGGCGTGGCTTTTCCGGTATGTCACCGGGTCCAAGGAATGCTAGTCGCCGCCCCGGCAATTGGCGCAGAGCATCCCACCAAAGGCCGGTGCCGTCCTGGATGTAAATCTTGATCGGTAGTCCCTGCGCTACCTGACCCTGATCGCGTAATTCACTCCAGTCCTCTTGCGAGAAAAAATCCAGTGGTTTGGTCTCCTCCCGGGGGTGAACCTCAGAATTACGGGATGGCGGGAGCGGCTTTGCTGCACCTCCAGCTATTGCGTTTGCCCGATTCTTGAGCTGAACGGCCGCTCTCTTCGCCGCGTGCTCGAAACTCGCGGGCATTGGGAGGTCTTGGATCTTTGAAGGGAGATTCGTAAGTACCGCGATTGTGGTGGTTCGCGTTACCTTCGCAGTCTGCTTTAGCCTGGGTATGAATCGCGGGGCAAACATCAGCGCCACGAGGAGAACGAATCCGCGGATCAGTACCCAACAACATTGGGTGAGGCTGTACCTCATCACTGGGTCATAAGAGCCAAGCATGAGTACCCCCTGTAGCGGGTTTCCATCTTCCGCACCACGATGCGTGTGTATCTCAGGACATCTTCTTGTGTGAGTGGTTTGCGAATTTCAGGAAAACCCTCGCCGGCGTAATAACAGGCAGCGACTGTCGCCGGGCGAGGGTATCGATCTTGTAAGTCAGCCAAGATGCGGACGCCAAGTTTGACGTTGAATTCAGCCTCGAACAACCGATCCTCAGCACCGTTACCTGCGTACGCACGCGCCGTGCTGGGCATGATCTGCATGGCGCCTTTCGCTCCCTTGTTGCTCACCGCGGTAGAAACGAACCCGCTTTCCGTGTCGGCAATGCTGAGTGCCAAGTCTGGCGATACACCAGCAAAGCAGGCCTCGCGAAATACCAGGCGAAATACCTCGTTTCGGGTGGGAATCAGTTCGATTGCCGCAGTCGAGGTTGGCAACTGAGGAGTCCAGGTATTCGTGGCCGGCGGAGCATCGGGCGCCCATTGCTCTACTTCGTTCCATGTAGGTAGTTCGCCACCTGCTGCGGGAGTTGCGATGGACAAGAAACGGGCGCGCTGCGGTGGCCCGACGCGCGCCCAATTCTCTAACTCAGCCCAACTCGGAGCCGCTGCCTTAGTCTGCGCCACAGCGCCCCCCATCCACAGCAACAGAAGGAGAGTTGTGCTAACCGGCTTCATTGCTACCTCATCGCGACGCTCGGATACTCGGCTGCACACACCTGAAAGCTGCGCCGCTTTGTGCAGTCCTCGAGTTTGCGCATACGTTCTTCAGTTGACTTTTCAAAATCGCGCGTAGTTTTCGCATGCGAATCGGGATCAGAAGTCGTATCACTGGCCACGAATGCCAGTCCGGCGAAGGCCGGTGCGGGTGGTTCAGGCAAGTTCATCTGTACACGGATGTTGCGATCCATATCCTTCGCCTGCAGATAAAACTGCAGCGCAATTTCAACCCCGCGAATATTCATGTTCTCCTGTTCGGCGGCCATCATGCGCCGTTCAAGATCTGCGATGTACTGTTCGGATCGAGCGACGCTCGGTGCATTGGTATCCAATAGCCTTTGCCATTGCCTGATGCTGTTCAGCACTGAGTCCATTGCCCGCTGGCGGATGGTGATATCGGCATTGATGCCATCCAGTTGCGCAGCCTTGTCGACAGCATTCATGTTGCTGCGAAGGATGCCGAGGGCGCGTGCGTTAGCTTGCTGAATGTCCTGCTGGAGACGGTCTACCTGGCTCTGCGCTCGTCCTAACTCGGTAGCGAGGCGATCACGTTGCTCGACGAATCGGCCCGCTCCGGCTCGTGCCTCATCGACGCGCCCGTGAAGGGCGCTGATGAGTGCGGCGTTTGTCTGTAGCCAAGCGGCGCTGAATGCACGCCCAGCCTCATCGGCGGCCTGACGAGCGCGGTTGAATTCCACGTCAGAGCAGCTTGTGCATCTGTCCAGCCCCGCCATGCTCTGGTTTAAGGTCGTGGTTGCTGCCCGGCTCTGCTCAAGCAAAACGGGGTAGTCAACTGCAGTTGGTTGTTTCGGCGTCTCTCCCGGCTGCACCGGGTGCATGCGAGCTGAGTCGCGAAGGGATTGCCAGTTTGCGGTGGGGTTCTGCTGCGCCGGCATGCCGGACGCCAGCAGAGTGACCACGATGCTTACAATTACGGCTTTCATTTCTCCTCCTGTCATTGGCCGTTAGGGTTTCTTGTCTGCGAAGCGGCATAGCCGATGCTGGCAGCTGTTCCGAGCCCGAGAATTATCCAGGCAGCGTTCGCGGCCGTTCGGCGCCGCCCCTGTGACACATGGCGGCGCGCAATCTCGAGCCGCCCCGGGACACCATCCATCTCCCGGTTGATGGCGAGTGCGTACTGATACTGATCGCGAGCCTCCTTCCAGCGCTCACCGTCGGCGGCATTGTCACCATCCCGAGCAAGTTCGGCGGCGCGGGCGAGATCAGCTACGGCGCGGTTCGAAAGCGACACCCACTCCCAGCCCAGGAACGGGTTCGAGGGCTGCTGGCGAATCAGCGTTCTGGATGATTGCAGGCGGTGTTCGCGTAGGAGCATCCGTAACGAACTCGTCGCCCGCGCCGCCTCCGATTTCATCGCCAACAATTCCGCATGGCGGGCGACGAGGTGAACGCGCAATACCTTTGCCGTCTCGCCAGCTTGTGCAGTGGCGGGTCGAAAACGATCAAGTTGCGCCACGCCATGACGAAGGAGAGCCAGCGCAGCTTCCGGGTTCCCCGCCACGATCGCTTGCTCAGCGCGCTCATAGTCCAGTGCCGCGGCTATCAGCAAGCTGTCGCTCACGGCAGCGTTGGCAAGCGGAGCGGCGAGTAACGCAATTGCGAGGACGACGGCGACCAACTGTCTGACTTGCATACGGACATACCACCATTTGAGTCATAAGTGTCGCATAATGTCCTAACAGACAAAAGTACGTAGTAACACAATAACTCGGCTGTAAAATCGATTGTCTGCGCGTCGACCCCCGATTTTCTCTAGGGGAATCAGTTTCCGGTGGCTAACCAACCGCGCCCCTTCGTGGGGAAATCCGCTAATGACAGGCGGTTTTGCACGGATCGGGTTCGAGTGCATGGGTGATCAGGACGAGTTCAGCTATTGGCTAATGAGTAATAACTTGTCATTAGTGACATAAAGCGGTATAAGAGTGCAAGACAGGCAGAGGTTCGACAATGCCGCCTCTTGAATTTGCCGACGGAGTGGAGAACGGTCCAGAGGGTGAATTGTCAAGAGAACCGCGCAAGAAGCTTAGGCGACCACGGAGTGCGCCCAAAGGATTCGGCAGCTACATTGATGCCCTTTTACATTACGGGCACGCTTGCGAGGACCGCGATGAGAGCTACACATCGTACTTGAAACGCATCTGCAGGGAGCAGAAGAAGGACAAGAAGGAACAGAAGAAAGGGACTGTCGCAAACAAAGTCCAGCCCGAGACTCGGTTGCCAGTGTCTGTGCGGCAACTCACGCGCGTAAAAGTCAGCGGTGAATTTCCCAACATTCGCCTTCTCAGAGCGCTGGCACAACGATTCGCTCAGTTTCCTCGCATAGAGGGCAATTCCTTGTCACCGCTCGGCCTGGAATGTCTCTTGCCGCGGTTGAACTGGGAAGCTATGGAGCGTGAGAAACAACGCCTGCATCCGGGCAGCACGGTTTCCGTCTTTATGGGGCTGATTCCATTGCGCGCACTGGACCAGATCACGACGCAGATGGCAAAGGGCGTTGCCCGCGACGTCGTGGATCGACACATGACATACAGCTTGGTTTTTCCCCGCCCGGTCCCTTCGTTGATGAAGGGCGTTGCCGACCAGGAACTCGAACCTGCGGCTTGTATCGAGC
>JAIQFM010000065.1 GCA_020073285.1 Terriglobia bacterium
ATCGCCTCGACCTGCTTGATGTGGTTGAGATCGTGGCCCGCCATGGTCTCGATGATCTCGCCGAAACTGCCTTCGCCGCGCTCCGGGTGCGTGTTCTTCTTCGACAGCGCCGCCGGGCCTGCCTGATGGATCAGTTGCAGGTTCCAGTTCCGCACCGCCGAAAAAACCGCCAATGCCGCATGGGCATCGTGCCCTGCATAATTGCGCGCCCACTTGTCCTGATCGAATGGCTGAATGACGTGGTGGTCCTCCGCCAGCGTTTGCCGCAAACGGAAGGCAAAAACCACCTCGCAATCCGCCAGGTGGCAGAAAATCTCGCGCGCGCTCCACTTCCCCTGCGCCGGCGAATACTCCACCCGCTCCGGGCCGAGCAGGTTAGCCAAACTTTCCAGGCGCGTCGGCGTGCCCGTAATCACTTCCAGTGCATCCCGGTCTCCCACAAATGACGCGTACGGATTCATGGTCGGCTCCCCATAGTGATTTCAACAGCTACTGAATGGATTGGATAATGCGCGCCAGGCACAAGTTTCAAAACCGAGGTGGGACAATTTACGAATTGCCGAATTGAAGAATTGACGAATTAGATTCACCCTCGAAGGCCCTGCAAGTTCGTCAATTCGAAAATCCGACAATTCGTCAATTCCCTCAGCGCTGGCCGCGAATTAACCCGCACAGCGCCGCCGTTGCCTCGCGCGTGTTCGCGCGCCCACCCAGATCCGGCGTCTTCGCGGTCGCCGTCGCCGCGAACTGCTCGATGGCCTGCATCAGCGCCTTCGCCGCTGCAGCTTCTCCGAGATGCTCGAGCATCATCTGGATGGACCACACGGTTCCGAGTGGATTGGCAACGCCTCTTCCCGCGATGTCCGGCGCCGAGCCGTGGATGGCCTGGAACAGACTGGGAAATTTGCGCTCGGGGTTAAGGTTGGCGCTCGGCGCAATGCCCATGCTCCCCGAAATGGCCGCGCCAAGGTCGGTCAGAATGTCGCCAAACAAATTCGAGGCCACCAACACGTCCAGACTCTCAGGTTTGGAGACAAATCGAGCCGCCAGCGAATCCACAAGCTGCTGTTCGTGCGCGACCTCGGGGTATCGGGCTGCCACCTCGGCGAAGATGTCGTCCCAGAAAACCATGTTGTACTGCTGCGCGTTCGACTTGGTCGCGCTGGTCACCTTCTTGCGCCCGTTCGCGCGCGCATATTCGAACGCGTAGCGGATCACGCGCTCCGTGCCGTGCCGCGTATGCACGCTGCTTTGGATCGCGACCTCGGCCGGCGTGCCCCGATGCAGGCGCCCGCCCACTCCCGCGTATTCGCCCTCGGCGTTCTCCCGCACGCACACCATGTCGATGTCCTTGGGTTCCTTGCCCGCGAGCGGTGTCTTGATGCCCGGCAGGAGGCGCATGGGGCGCAAATTGATGTACTGATCGAAGCCCTGGCGGATGGGCAGCAGCAGTCCCCAGAGGGTCACGTGGTCGGGAACTCGCGGGTCGCCGACGGGCCCGAGCAGGATGGCGTCGAAGCCTCCACGCTCCAACTGCCGCATTCCGTCGCTCGGCATCATCGCGCCCTGGCGCAGGTAGCGCTCCGATCCCCAGTCAAACTCTTGCGTCTCGAAAGCAAAAGCCGCGTGCGCCTCGGATACCGCGCGCAAAACCTCCAACCCCGCCGGGATCACTTCCCTTCCGATCCCATCTGCGGGCAGCACCGCGAGCCTGTAGCGTCGTGTCGTCATCGCATCAGCATAGTACGCTGCGGTAAGGTTTGTCTTTTTCCGCGGCGGGCTAATACGGCGTGGCTGGGGAATTGTCGTTCTTCAGACATCCCGCAGTTGGTCTTCATCCATGCCGAAGTAGTGCCCGATTTCGTGCATGACGGTCAGAAGTACCTGCTCACGGATTTCGTCGTCGCTAGAACACACCGCCTCAATGTTTTTCTGGTAAAGCACGATGCGCGCCGGCCCGGTGGCAAGGTCAAAGACGCTCTTGCGCGTGGCCGGCACGCCATGGAAGATCCCGAGCACCAGCGTTTTCGGCCGCAGGGAGCGCGGCCGTGGCGCGCGCTGCCGTGTTACCTGGTCCGGCGGGAAGTCCTCGACCAGTACGACCACGTTCTCCAGGCGCGTGCGAAACAGCTCCGGCAGCCGATCCAGCGCTTGCTCCACCAGGCGAGTGAACCGTTGCCGCTCCATGATTGTGTCAAGAGGTCGTCGGGACTCTAGTTGCTTTGGAAATCGAGCCGCAGCAGCAAAACCGAGCACGGCCCGTGCCGGACGACGCGCTCCGTGGTACGGCCCATCACGGTGAACTCAAGAAACTTGCGGCGCTCCGCTCCTACCACAACCAGGTCGGCCGCGTGCTGGCGAGCGAAGACGATAATCTGCTCGGCGGTCTCGCCCATGCGCAGCGTTTCCGAAACCGGAGACCTCGGCCGGACAACTTCCCCTACCCACTGGCGCAACATGTTGAGCTCGTTTTCGGCGTCTGCTGTGCCTTCCGGCAGCACCCGCAGCACATCGATCCTCGCACCGAACGCGCGTGCCAGGTCCAGCGACGCCTCCAAGCATTGTGTCGCCAGGTTCGTGAGGTCCACCGGGCACAACAAGGTCTGCAACGTGCCTTGGCTTGGGACTGGACCCGTGCCCTTGACGACGAGGGTGGGGAACGCCGATTCGCGAACCACGTTTTCCGCCACCGACCCAAGCAGGGAGCGGGCCATACCGTCGTGCCCGTGGCTGCCGAGCACGATCAGGTCGGGATGCAGTTGCCCGACAAAGTCGAGTACGACCTTCACCGGGTGTCCGACGCCGACGGCAACCTGGTAGCGAATCCGGTTGCCGAACACGCCTTCGGCCTGCGCGCGTATTGAGCGGCCAAGCTCAACTCGGCGCTCCTCATATTCTCCCTGCAGTTGTTCGCCTTCCGCCTCGGAAACCTCGCGCGGAACAGGGGGCCACATGGCATGCAGAATCTGCACTTCGGCGCCAAACTTCTCGGCGAACAAAGCTGTCCACTGCAGCACACTGGCCGAGGCCGGGCTCAAGTCCAGGAGGCACAAAATCGTCTTGGGAGCGAATGCCACAACCTATCCCCCGCGCTCGTGTCGACCGACTGCTCCGTTCGGCCGCGAGCGATGCCGGTTCGCGCCTTTCGGCGCTGCTTCACGACGCGCGTTTCACCGCCGGTTCGGCCGCGTCCAATCTCTTCAACAGCTCTTCCAACAATCGCGCCCGATCTCGTAAGGCCACCTTGAAATCGTGGTGGGCGGCGTGTGAGATCTCCAGCATAAGTTCGCGCTGATGCTGCCGAAGAACCTCGGCAAGCAGCTCTTTTTCCTGCGCAGTGATGTGCAGTTCCATAACGACCTCCGAGCCCGCAACCGCTGCTACTCTCATTCTAGAACCGCCGGGGAGAGCACGGTCGGATTCCGACGATCCAGCCTTCGGCCCATTCCCGGAATGATCCGCGAGGCGCGTGCGATGCATCACAGACGATTCGAGGCCGGAGGGCTAGAATTCGCAGATAGGTGGAGGTTGCCATGGCCACTGCCTGGTCGCGCCACTATGCCCAGCGGATCAACGCTGTCAGAAGCTCGGTAATTCGCGATCTCCTCAAGCTGACGCAGCGCCCGGAGGTCATATCCTTTGCCGGCGGCTTGCCTGCCCCGGAACTATTTCCGATTGATCGCTTCGAGGAAGCGTGCCACACGGTGCTCCAGCACAACGGCGCCGCGGCGCTGCAGTATGGGCCCACGGAGGGCTATTTACCGCTGCGCGAATTGATCGTTAGCAATATGCGGCGCTATGGCATCGTCGCCGATGTTGCCAATGTCCTGATCACCTGTGGATCGCAGCAGGCGCTGGATCTGATCGGCAAACTGCTGATTGACCCCGGCGATCGTGTGCTGGTGGAGGCGCCCACCTACCTCGGCGCTTTGCAGGCATTCAACGTTTATGGCGCCAGATACGTCAGCCTCCCCGTCGATCACGACGGCATACGCACCGACGGCCTGCACGAAGCGCTGCGGTCGTCTCCCAAGTTCATGTACATCTTGCCGAACTTCCAGAACCCGGCGGGCGTCACGCTTTCCGAGGAGCGTCGGGAGAAGCTCGTTCTGCTTGCCGATGCGCGCGGAATTCCGATCGTGGAGGACGATCCCTACGGCCAGCTCCGCTACGAGGGCGAACATCGCACCGCACTCGTCGTTCTCGACCGAGTTCAGCGCCGCACCGATCTGCGGTACATGTCGGGGAATGTCATCTACCTGAGCACGTTCTCGAAACTCCTTGCACCCGGGCTTCGGCTGGGCTGGGTGGTCGCTCCGCAGGAAGTAATCGCGCGTCTGGTCCAGCTCAAGCAGGGCGCCGACCTACACACCAGCACTTTCATCCAGATGGTGGCCTACGAAGTGGCCCGCGATGGCTTCCTCGACCAACACGTGAAGCGGATTCGTGCCGTGTATGGGGAGCGCCGCGACACCATGCTGGCGGCCTTGCAGGGATGTTTCCCCGACGAAGCCACCTGGACGCGCCCCGAAGGCGGGCTCTTCCTCTGGGTGACTTTGCCGCCGGCCACCAACTGCGAGGAACTCTTCCAGGCGGCTTTGCGACAGAATGTGGCGTTCGTTCCCGGCGGCCCGTTCTATTGCGGCGAGCCCGACGGTTGTCATCTGCGGCTGAACTTCTCCAATTCCACGCCGGAACAAATCCACGAAGGCATTCGCAGACTGGGAATTGTCGTCAAGGAACAGCTCAAGCGACCGGCTCTGAGCGCGGTGTAATGGAAAGGGCTTGCCAGTCCACAACGCCAGCGCGAATATTTTGGGTTAGGGAGGACTGAGATGTCAGAAGCAACCAATCCATCTTCCCCGCAGCCACGGGAGAAAGCGGCCGAACATCTCGAAGAGGCGCACCAGCTTCTCGACACCTTGCGCAAACGGCTGGACAGGCACCCGGAACTGGAAGAGGCCATTCTGAAGATTGAGACCGCGTTGAACCTGCTGACGGTAGGCACCGGAGGCATGCTGTAAAGGCGTTGCATCGGCAGTTGATTCGGCAGCAGTACACGGTCACGGCGATTACGTCCATAGGTAACCGCCCAGTCCTTTCAGGGCGAGGATTCTGCCGGCATTGTTATAGGTGCCCGACGCACTCGCGCGTAGGAGAAACAAAGCGGGCCTGATCGCTCAATCGGATGGCCGCTATATTTCATATCGCATGAAATACCATGGCCGGCATAAGGGATTCCCCTTTGCCAAGTGTAAACGTCAGAGGAAGCACACGGTTGACAGGTCTAGGTCAAAGCCCGGTGGTGGGCTAAGGGACCCACGGTGGGTCAATGTTGAGACATGGCGACTTCACCAGCAAATTCCCAGGAGCGCCCTACGCACGCCGCGTTGCGGAAGTAGATAACCGGCCCGTTACTGCGCCAGGCCGACTCGGCGGAGCAGGCCCTGGAAACGGGGATCGCCGCGCAGTGGGTCGAAAGCCGGATCCACCTTGAGAGTGCTCAAAATCGCGGAATGCTCGAGGTACGCCTTCTCCAGCCAGAAGAGGGCCCTGTCGTTGTCCAGGCCGGCATAGGCCGGCGCCAGAATTGCGGGCGTGTCGAAACGAGGCTGATCGCGTGTTTCCAGTTTCGCGGCCACTTGCAGCGCCCGCTGCCGCTGGCCCAGGCGGCCATAGAGAGAGGCGAGCGCCGCTCGATCCCAGCGCTCAATCCACGGTGAGGTGCCGATTTTAGGGGTGTCCTGGGTTTTGCTAAGGGCTTCGTGGAGCTGTCCCCTCTCGATAAGAGAGGCGAACATTATGCTTTGCGCCCGGCCCTGGTTCGGATCCATGTCGAGGATGCCGCGAGCTTCTTGAAGGGCGCGATCGTATTGGCGTGAAAAATAGAAAATGGCGGCGTGGTCAGCGGCGATGATGCGCGACAGCGGGTCCGATTGGCGTGCGCGCTCGCTTTCGGCAAATGCCTCGTCAAAGCGCCCCTGGAAGGCCAGAAATTCGGCGTACCAATGATGCGCAGTGGCGTAGTTGGAATCCAATTGGATGGCGCGCAGATATTCCTTCTCGGCATCGCGCCAGTCCCAATCGTACGTTTCCAGGATCAGGGCCAGCGAGGTGTGGGCCTCGGCCAGTCCGTCGTCAATTTGCAAAGCTTTCAGCGCCGCTGCCCGCGCCTTTGGCATAACCTCATTGGGCGGGGCAAGATAGTAGCTGCTCATCAGCGCATAGGCATCGGCCAGGCCAGCATAGGCGCGGGCATTGTTAGGATCCCTTGCAATGGCCTGCATAAAACACGCGACCGCCTGCTGGAATCCTCCCGGGGTTCGCTGATTCCACAAGTATCGCCCCTTGAGGTAGAGATCGTACGCTTCGTAGGACTGAGGGGTGAGAGCGGAAGGGCGTACGGTCGCAGCCCACGTCCGACCGGTTCCCAGCGTGAGTTGAATCTCGTCCGCGATTTGCTCCGCGATCTCCCCTTGCACCACCAGCAGGTCCTTCAGTTCGCGATCGTACTCGCGCGCCCAGAGGTGAGTCTGGTCGTGTACTTGAATAAACTGTGCGGCGATGCGGACGCGGTCGGAATTGCGGCGGACGCTTCCCTCCAGCACGTACTGCACGCCCAAGTCATCGCCGACCTGCCCCACCGACATGTGGCCCTGCTTGTAGCGGAGCACCGAGGTGCGGGCGATGACGCCGAGGTGTTGGGGATCGATGCGTCCCAACTGGGTAATCATTTCCTCGGTGAGGCCGTCGCTGAAGTAGTCTTGCCCGGTGTCTCCGGTGAGGTTCTCGAAGGGGAGGACCGCCAGCAGCACGCGTGGTCTGGACGGTTGCGTGCGAGCCCACGAGCGCGCCCATTGCCGGTAACCACCTAGCCCCGCCAGCAGCAGAACCGAAGCTCCGATAAGGATCAGCCACCGCGTTGGAAGCCGCGATTTTTTCCTTGCGGAGGCTCCGCCTTCCACCACGCTTTCCGGGACGATCGTTGGCGGTTCTGCGATGGCCTCGCGAATTTCGTAAACTTGCCCGCTGCCTTCGATCGCGAATAGAGTTTGCGGCTCTGCAACGGCTTCGCTGGCCGCCATGGGTATTTCCGTCACCGCGGGCACGATAAAGCGGTATCCCAGTTTCGGCAGGGTCTCGATATACCGTGGTTCCCTTGCGGAGTCGCTCAGCACGCCGCGCAGTTCCTTGATCGAAGTGTTCAGACCCTGCTCGAAATCGACAAATGTCTCCGCCGACCAGAGCATCTGGTGTAGCTCTTCTCGTGTCACCACGTCTCCCGCGCGTTTGACCAGCACCTGCAACACCTGGTACAGCTGCGGGCGCAGCTTCAGTTTCGTCCCGTGTTTGTAGAGTTCCCGCGCGCGGGTATGCAGCTCGTAGGGACCGAAGCAGTACTTACTAGCCTGTGGGGACACGCATTCCACAGCGGGGGAAGATGCTGGCTTCTACCCTGTCGATGCAAATTTTTGGGAATGAATGGCTTGGGCCCTCACTTCAATTACAGTCGATCTTCACCTCGCTTCCATTGACCTGAAATCCTGAAATCTGCGATTCGGAAGCATTCATTTCGGACAGTGCCTCCGCTCCGGCGACAGGTCGGAAGTAGCCCGCCTGTGAGTGGGCAACCCTCGGCCGAGACGGTGTCCCATCCATAGTTGAAGGTTGAGGGGCGGTTCTCGACCCGACTCTTGGTAGAGTCGGGTTGGAAACTTTCTCAGCGAAAGGAGAACCGCCTTGAAGAAAAGCTATCACACCATCACCACGAAAGGACCAACGAACGCGCGGAGGCTGGCCGAGTTTTTCAGCCGCAACGGGCAGGGCCTGCTGCCGATGGTCGATCTGATCGAACAATCGCGGCTGGCGGTCGATGAACTGATCGACGTAGCCGGGCGGGCCACGATCGAGACGGTGTTGCAGTTATCGGCCGAGCAGTTGGCGGGGCCGCGGACGCCGGGACAGCGACGACCGCAACTGCTGTGGCATGGCCGGCAAGCGGGTCGTGTGTGTCTGCGGGAGCGCAAGCTAGGCGTAAGTAAGCCACGGCTACGGAAGAAGGGCGGCGGCGAAGTGGCGATCCCGGCCTACGAGGCGATGCAGGAAAATGGGCTGGGCGAGCGGGTGCTGGATGTGCTGATGCGCGGGATCTCGACGCGGCAGTACTCCGAGGTGCTGCCGGAGATGGCGTCAACCTGCGGCGTGTCCAAGTCGAACGTGAGCCGGGAAGCGGCCGAGGCGGGCGAAGAAGCGCTGAAGGAACTGTTGGAGCGGCGCTTCGACGATGTGGATCTGCTGGTGATTTACATCGATGGCATGATGTTCGGCGAGCACCACGTGATCAGCGCGGTGGGTGTCGATGGCGCCGGGAACAAGCATGTGCTCGGCATCCAACCGGGAGCGACGGAAAACGCGGCCGCGGTCGAGGACTTACTGCAGCAGTTAGTCGCGCGCGGCGTGAACCCCAAGGCGAAACGGTTGTTCGTGATCGACGGCGCGAAAGCCTTGCGCTCAGCCATCTCCAAAGTCTTTGGCCCGCAACATCCGGTGCAGCGTTGCCGCAATCACAAAATTCGCAACGTGGTCGAGCGGCTGCCCGAGGAGCAGAAGGACCAGGTAAAAGCTGCGATGCGCGCCTCGTACAAGCTGGAGGCCAAAGCAGGCATGGCGCGGCTGAGAAAGCTGGCCGACTGGCTGGAGCAGGAACAGCCCGCTGCCGCCAACAGTTTGCGGGAAGGGCTGGAGGAATGTTTCACCATCAACCGCCTGGGAATTCCGCCGTCGTTGCATCGCTGCCTGGCCACAACGAACTTGATTGAGAGCCCGCAATCCGGCGTGCGCATGCGGACGCGTCGGGTGTGTCGCTGGCGAGACACGGCCATGGTGGCGCGCTGGGCCGCGGCATCGTTCCTGGCGACGGAGAAGAACTTCCGCCGCATCATGGGATGGAAGGATCTCTGGCAGCTGGAAGCGATCTTAGGAAGAAGAACGATGGAAACTGCTGCGGTCCGGCAGGAGGTCGCGTAACATGATCCCGAGCGCCGCTCCTTCAACCTCTAACTACGCGCGGGACACCATCTCGGCCGAACACCTTCTCGGCAGTCATAAGCCAAACCAGCAAATGTTGCCCCTCTATCACTCTCGAATTGCCTGGTTTTGCAAGAAGTTAGCGCGAGTAATCGCCCTAGTCGCTCTAACCGCGTTGTGTTCGTATCCGGGTTGGGCCAATACCTTTGCTGCGTTCGGCCCGAAGACCTACGTCCGATCAAGTGGCGCTCCAGTGCAGGTGACGGACACCTTCGCTGTCAGTGATACCTCTATCCACTACAGCCTGCGTGTAACCAACGGCGGAACAGCAGGCGGTGGCGAGGATGAGGTTTCGCTTGCCTCGATCACCCTTAACGGGGTGCAGGTTATCGACCCAACCCAATTCGGCCACTCTGTTTCTGTCGTCCAGGTAGCCGTTCCGCTGCTGGCGTCGAACCAGATTGCTGTGCGCGTTTTAGGTCCACTTGGAGGCACGATTACGGTTGAGATCATCGGAGGGATGGTCGGCAGTTTCGCCGCTTTCGGGCCGAACGTGTACCAAGGCGCGGCGGATGGTTCAGGCCCCACAATCGACACGTTTTCGGTGACCGATCCCTCATCCCACTACCTCCTTCGAGTCACCAATAGCCGGCTTCTGGGCGCGGCTATGAAAGACAAAGAAAGAAAGGGCGGGCAGGGCGGTCGCAAGGGTGAGGAAGGACGAGCCGGCGTCTCGGCCGCTTCGATCCGGATCAACGGTCGTCAGGTCGTCAGCCCGATGCAATTCGGACGCGTTGTTTCGACCTTGGAAATTCCGGTGATGCTGGAAAGCTCGAACCAGATCAGCGTTGCGGTCAAAGGCGGCGGAGGCGGGAAAATCACGGTTGAGATTGCCGGCGGTGTAGTGGGCCTGTTCACCGTTTTTGGGGAGAAGACTTATCGGCGCAATGCCAGTATGCCGCGGCAAGTGACGGATTCTTTTTCCGCGCCGGACCCATCCGCTTCTTACGTGCTGCTGGTTGGCAACAGCCGCATCAAGAAACCCGGCAATGACGCGGATATCGACAAAAAGGGCGATGATCCGGCAAACGACAAACAAGACGATCACGGAAGCAAGGACAAGAAAAACGACAGAAAGGGCAAGGACAAGAAAGACAACGAGAACGATGATGAGGGAGTTTCCGGAGCGGTCGTCTTCATTAATGGCGCCCAAGTGATTGACGAGGATGACTTCCGCGAAGAACCGGAGGTCATCGAGCGCCCCGTGACCCTTGCCCCCTCGGACCAAATTGGGGTAGAGGTGAAAGGAAAGCCCGGCGGCACGATCGACGCCATAATTCTCGGCTTGGGCACGAGTGGGCTGACCATCACGGCGACCGCGACTCCCCCTCCCAATGCGAACGGTTGGAATAATACCGATGTCGTCGTGAGTTTCACATGCGCAGGCGCTGTGACGACCTGTCCATCGCCACAAACGGTGACGACTGAGGGCGCCAATCAGATCATTCAAGGAACCGCCGTTGATAGCAACGGGAACACGGCCACAGCCACGATAAGTCTCAACATTGACAAGACACCGCCCACGATTGTCGCTGCCGAGGCGCCACTACCAAATGCCGAGGGATGGAACAACAGCAATGTGACGGCGGCCTTCCAGTGCGGAGATTCGCTTTCCGGAGTTGTTAACTGTCCGACCCCGGTTCAGGTAACTACGGAGGGTGCCGGACAGATCATCACCGGAACCGTAACCGACCTGGCCGGCAACTCGGCCTCGACGGCTGTCAAACTCAACATCGACAAGACTCCGCCCAGCATCACGGCCTCGGCTTCGCCGGCGCCGAACAGCGCAGGCTGGAACAACGGCAACGTCACGGTCAGCTTTCAGTGTGCGGACAGCGGTTCCGGCATTGCCAACTGCCCGGCTCCCCAAGTGATAAGCAGCGAGGGCGCAAATCAAATCGTCACCGGATCTGCCACTGACATTGCCGGCAATTCCGCAACCGCAAGCCTCACGCTGAACATCGAGAAGACGCTGCCCTCGATTGCCGCTTCGCTTGCGCCGTCACCCAACCCCGCTGGCTGGAATAATAGTAATGTCACGGTGAGTTTTCAGTGCGGAACCAGCATCTCCGGCGCCGTCCAATGTCCTGCCCCGCAGATGGTGACCACGGAAGGGACGAATCAATCGGTGAGCGGCACGGTAACCGACCTGGCCGGGAACTCGGCCACCGCCACGGTGACCGTCAACCTCGACAAGACGCCTCCGACGATCACGGCGAGTGCGTCGCCGGGCCCAAATGCGAATGGCTGGAACAACAGCGATGTCACGGTCAGCTTTACGTGCAGCGACTCCCTTTCGGGAATTGCCAGTTGTCCTCCGGCACGGACGGTGAGCACGGACGGTGCGAATCAGACGATCGCCGGGACGGCAACCGACATCGCAGGAAACACCGCCACGGCCAGCGCCACGGTCAGCCTGGATAAGACGCCGCCCGTGATTACCGGATCGCTTACTCCGGCAGCCAATGCGGCAGGTTGGAACAACTCCGACGTCGCCGTGAACTTCGCCTGTTCGGATGCCATCAGCGGAGTCGCGTCCTGTACCTCGCCCGTCACCGTAACGCAGGAGGGAGCCAATCAAGTTCAGACCGGCGTGGTCGTGGACAAAGCGGAAAACACCGCGAGTACATCGGTTACGGTCAATGTGGACAAGACTCCACCGAGCTTGGCCATAACGTCTCCCGCTAACGGGTCAACCGTCAACACGGCCACAATTGCCGTGAACGGCAGCGACAGCGATTTGCTCTCCGGAGTGGCAAGCGTCACGTGCAATGGAGCGCTGGCAACGATCTCTGGGGCGAACTTCGCCTGCACAGTTTCGCTCTCTCTCGGATCCAATTCGATTTCCGTTCAAGCGACCGACGTTGCCGGGAATACAACCACGACCCCTCTCACACTGACCTACCAGCCAGCCCCGCCTTCGATCTCCCTGACCCCGAACACTGGGACTGCCGGAACGACGGTGAGCGTCACCATCAACGCTCTGTTCAACTCCGGTTTTGTTCAGGGCTCCACGGCCGCCAGTTTCGGCCCCGGGACATCAGTCGGCGGTGTTACTGCAGGTGCTCTGGGTCCGGTGACGGTGACTGGGCCGAACACCGCAATCGCGCAGGTCACGATCGCGCCCAACGCCCTCGGCGGGACGCAGCAAGTGTTGGTGCAGACGGGATCGGAGCAAATTTCCTCCACGTTCACGGTCAATTCGCCCGCGGTTGCGGCGGCCTGCGTGCCCGCAGGTTCACAGTCGTTGCTCGTCCAAGGCTCGAACGTGACTGCCTACGTGCCGGACGGAATCTGGGTGGCCGGAAACAATAACGTGGAAGTAGTGCCGATCGAAGGCACGGCCCGGCGAGCCACGATCCTGACGCCGCACGTCGTAAATTCCTGCGCCTCCAACTGGGTCACGGGGCAAACCGTGTGTACGGCCAACGGCACCGACGTCTATCTCATCCAGGGCTCCGCGCTCACCAACACCCTGACCAGCGCAAGTAGCGGCTCTACCGGCGCCAGCGCCGGAAGCTGCCTGAATTGTGGCGTTGCTATCAACCCGGTCACCAACCAGGCAATCATTTCCATGGGTCTCTCCATTCCGGGCGGCAATGCCAACGAGGGGATCCAGGTCCTCGACCTGAACACCAATACGTTTGCCGCCCCGCTCGCCGGAAACGACCGCGGCGTCTCCGAAGGAATCCTTGTCGATCCCAGGCTGAATCTGGTGCTGGCCCCCAATGAGACCAACGACTACGAGTTGTTCGATCTGAGCGGCGGCGGAAAAGTTTACGATCGCAACCTTGGGGGTCTTTTCTTCGGCATCGGCACGGGCATGGATTCGGCCGCCGAGGACTGCAGCACTGGCATCGCGGTGGCATCTGTGGAGCTCTCAGACCAGCTTTTCCTGACTGACCTGACGCAAGCCACTTTCGATTCCACGGCCGGGACCTGGACAGCTCCCGCACAGCGCCAGTTCTTTCCGGAATTTTCCGCACCCCTGCCAACGCGGCTTTCGGCCGGCACAACCGGAATCGCCGTGGCTTCGGGTGCGCACTTGGGGATTGTGACCGGCGAAAACGGCGGCAATGCCTTCGGTGTCTTTCAATTGCCCTCGACGTCCGGAAGCGGCACTCCCGCTGTGCTCGACTACGTGGCTGCAATCATGCCGAACGACCCCAGCGGGCACGCCTGGCAGTCCGGCTCTGATCCTCACCCCGTCGCCGCCTACATCAGCCCGAATGACGGCAAGGCTTACGGGGTGGTGACCAACGACCTTGGCAGCTTCCTCGCCAACGGCCTCGACCGTTATCTGGCCATTATCGATTTGCAGGGCTTGCTGAACGCCCCCCGTTCCGCCGCCCACACCGCCGATTCCACCGTAGACTTGGCGGCAACCGGCCTGGTGAGGTTCGTTCGCATCCTGGCCGGCACGCCGGCCCAGATGACATTCACCACGCAACCGGCGGGCGCTGTGGCGGGACAATTCTTCCCCGTCCAGCTCGCCATTGAAGATGCCCAGGGAAACCTTGTCGTTAACGCGGTCTACAACGTCACGCTGACGGTTTCTGGGGGAGGCGCTTCACTCGGTTCCAAGTCGGTCAACACGACGAACGGCGTCGCTACGTTTTCCATCGCCATCCAGCAGGCCGGGACGTACACGATATCGGCAAGCGCCGGCAATCTGCCCCCGATTGCAAGCGACTCCTTTACGATTACGCCGGCCGCGGCGGCGAAGCTCTCCTTTGCGACCCAACCTGCCAACGTTACGGCGGGCCAACCGCTGCCCACGATTCAGGTTGCGTGGCTCGACCAATACGGCAATCCGACTCCCAGCACTTTACCCATTACGCTCGCGCTGAGTACCAACGGGTACGGAGCGACCTTGTCCGGAACGACCACCGCGGTAGCGGCCAATGGAGTGGCGAGTTTCACCGGGCTGACGGTGGATCGCGACGGCACCTTCACTTTGACCGCGTCCGGGAACGCGGCCCAGGCGACAAGTGGACAATTCCAGGTGACGAGCGCCGCCGCTGCGCAACTCGCTTTTATCCACGCGCCGACCACCGCTCCCGCCGGACAGGCTATGAGTATTGTTCAGCTGGCTGTCGAGGATGCATTCGGCAACATTGTGACCAGTGCGAACAACGACCTGGTGACGCTCGCGCTGGGTGCGAACCCAAGCGGCGCCACCCTGTCCGCACTTTTTCCCGGAACCACGTCCGTGCTGTCCAACGGCGGATATGCGACCTTTTACTACCTGACAGTCAACTCCGCCGGCTTGGGATACACGATGGTCGCGTCGTCACCGGGGCTGAAAAGTGCAACGAGCACGGCGTTCAATATAACGGGATCTGGGCCGCCGTTAAGCCTCACCCCCGCGACGATGACGCAAGGTACAACGTCTTCGATCACGATTACGACGCAGAACACGCATTTCCAGCAGGGTGTGACTACCGCAAGTTTCGGCCCGGGCCTGGCGGTGGGCAGCGGCCTCTCCGGCGGCTACGGGCTGGTGAACGTGACCAGTTCAACCACGGCGATAGCCCAGGTCAGCGCGGCGGTGAATGCAACGCCCGGACCGCGCACCGTGGTGCTCCAGACCGTGACAGAACAATACACCTTCTTCGACTCCTTTGCGGTGCTGGGAATACCGTTCCTCAACTCCATCAGTCCAGGCTCTGGACAGCCAGGTCAAACGGTATCGGTCACCATCAATGGAGAGTTCACGAACTTTGTACAGGGAACGACGCAAGCGAATTTCGGGCCGGGGGTTTCGGTTGGCGGAGGAGCACAAGGCGGCTACGGGCCGGTGACGGTCACCGGGCCTAGAACGGCGGTCGCGCAGGTCTTGATTGCCGCAAACGCGTCGGTGGGATTGAGGTCGCCGATTGCGGTGCAGACTGGGGCTCAACAGGCCTCTCTGTCCAGCGGCGGTTTCCTGGTATTGGGGCCAATCACAGGGCCGGCACCCGCGTTTAGCTTCACCAGCCTGACGGAAGGCATGGAGATCACCGCGCCCACGGCGGTGACCGGAACCATCACCAGTCCCAACTTGTCCTCCTGGACGCTGGACTATGCGCCCAGCGGCTCGAACTCATTCACCGCCTTCGCGAGCGGAACCACGGCGGCGGTCAGCGGCACACTAGATCCGACGCTGCTCGTGAATGGCATCATCACCGTCCGGCTCACGGCGGTGGACCAGTCGGGCCAGACCACCAGCACTACCGCGAATGTGGTCATTACGCGCAAACTGAAGGTCGGAATCTTCACCCTGTCGTTTCTCGACCTGAACATTCCTGTGGCCGGTATCCCGATTCAGGTGGTGCGCACCTACGACAGCCGCAATAAGACCGTCGGTGACTTCGGAGTCGGATGGACGCTCGCAGTCAAGAGCGTCCAGGTGCACACGAGCGGGATCCTGGGCAACAACTGGATTGGTACGAGCAGTGGTGGTGTACTCCCGACGTACTGCGTCGTAGCGGGGCAGGACTACGTGGTGAGTGTCCGCTTGCAGAACGGCGCGGTGTACCAGTTCCAGCCGGTTCCGACTCCTGACACGCAGTGCTCGCAAGTTCTCCCACCCTCAATCGTGGATTTGACGTTCGTGCCAACTGGCTCGACCCCGCCTACCGCCCAGCTAACCCAGGGAAACTCGACCGGCCTGATGGTCAGCGGCGGCTTCCCCGGAGCGCTGAAACTGGTGGATCCGTTTACCTTCGAAGCCTATGGCTTCGGCGGTGATGCCGATCAGTGGACGCTGACTATGCCGACCGGCCAGACGTTGCAGGTGAGCGTGACCTCCGGCGTGCAGGCCATCAGCGACCGCAACGGCAACACGCTCAACATCGGACCCAACGGCATCACCTCGTCTTCCGGTCCGGCGGTGACGTTCAACCGCGATGCCCAGAACCGGATCGTCAGCATCCGGGACCCAAATCTGAACCTGCTGCAATACGGCTACGACAACAGCGGCGATCTCACCAGCTTCGTTGACCAGCGCAGCAACGTCTCGACATTTACTTATGACGCGGCCCACGATCTGATCTCGTACACCGATCCCACCGGTGCTCAGCCAATTCGGAATGTGTACGACGATTCCGGGCGACTGATCCAGCAGATAGACGCTCTGGGGCACGTGCAAAATTTCGCGCATGATATGGCCGGAAATACGGAAACGTTCACCGACTTTCTTGGGAATTCCACCACCTACGTGTACGACAGCCATGGGAACATCGTTCGGGAAACCGACGCTCTCGGGAACGTTACTTCGAAAACATTCGATGCCAACGACAAAGTCCTGACCGAAACCAACGCTCTCGTCAAAACGACTTCGTACACCTACGATGCTAACGGGAACCGCTCATCTGCAACTGACCCTCTTGGCAACACTACAAGGTTCACTTACAACACGCTGAATGAAGTGCTCACCACTACCGATCCGAACGGCAGTACAACCAGGAAGACTTACGACTCTGTCGGCAATCTCCTGACTCTGGCCGACCCGCTCGGCAATACGACCGCACGTACCTATACCATCAGCGGGCTGCTGGCAACGTTGACGGACCCACTCGGGAATACCACGGGATTTGCGTACGATTCCAAGGGCAATCTAACCGGTGTTACGGACCCGCTCGGTACCGTCACCAACTTTGCGTACGACGCGAATGGGAATCGTGTTTCCCAGACGGTTGTCCGCACGACAGGAACCGGGCACCAAACGCTGACGACGCAATACCAGTACGACGCGCGGAACCGACTCGTGAAGACCGTTTTCCCGGACGGCTCAACAACCCAGACTACGCTCAATGCGCTCGGACAGCAGTCGGCGAAGAGTGATGAACTGGGCCGCCAGACCGACTATAGTTACGACGCCGATGGCCTCCTGGTGAGTACGAATTATGCTGACGGGACGAGTGAAACGAACACCTATGACGCCGTAGGGAATAAGGTGGCCTCCACCGATCGATCGGGGACAACGACCACATACACGTATGACCCCCTGCATCGGCCGCTTACAAACACCGATCCCCTGGGAGCCGTGGTGAGCTCGGCCTATGACGCCGCAGGGCAGAAGATTTTGAGTACGGATGCGCGTGGAAACGTCACGCGCTACGGATACGATGATGCCGGCAGGCAAACTACCGTCACCAACCCGTTAGGCGAAGTAGCGCAGTTGACGCTCGATGGTGCTGCCTTGCCGATCTCCGCAAAGGATCCGGCTGGCCACGTCACTGCTTTTGGACACGATGCCGCGGGCCGCGTGACGCAGGTCACTCATCCCGACGGATCCATCGACACAATGACGTATGACGCCGGCGGCAGCATAGCTGCCCGCACGGACGCCACCGGTAAGACGACGCAGTTCGCCCATGACAGTTTGCGGCGCCTGGCGTCCGTTACCGACGCACTCGGTCACACGACAAATTACGGATATGACGAGCTGGGCAATCGCGTGTCCATCAGCGACGCGAATGGCCGCATCACCCGTTTCCAATATGATCAGCGAGGACGTCGAATTAATCGCACGCTGCCCGGCGGCCAGAGCGAGACTTCTACTTACGATGAGGCGGGCGAACTCGCCTCGCACACTGATTTCAACGGACGTACCAGTATTTATGCCTATGACTCAGTGGGTAGATTACTCTCGAAAACTCCGGACCCGAGCTTCCATGCGCCTGCAGTGAGTTACACGTACACGGTCTCGGGCAGACGAGCTTCGATGACTGACGCTAGCGGGACTACAACCTACGGCTACGATGCGCTGGGTCGGCTCACCTCGAAACAGTCGCCGGAAGGGAACATTACGCATAGCTACGATCTTGCTGGAAATGTTGTTGAGTTGAAGTCCGGCACTCTCGAGGCCACCTACTCGTATGATGAGCTAAACCGGCTGGCATCCGTTACCGAGCCGGCCACGGGAACTACTTCCTACAGCTACGATCCCGTCGGCAATCTACAGAACATCGCCTATCCCAACGGGATCGTGCACGCCTATACGTACGATTCCCAAAATCACCTGACAAACCTAGCCGTTAACAACAATGGCGCTCCGACGGCTTCATACTCGTATACGTTGGATCCTGCCGGCCACCGGCTCTCGGTCGCTGAGCTGGGCGGCCGCGCCGTCAACTACACCTACGACGCCATCTACCGCTTGACTGGTGAGAGCGTCACCGGCGCAAGCGGCGGCCCGGATGGCGCCGTCAGCTACACCTACGATCCGGTCGGGAACCGCACGCAAACAACTTCAACTCTCGCCGGAATCTCCCCAGGATCCTTCAGCTATGACCCCGATGACCGCCTTAGCCTTGACAACTACGACGCCGCCGGCAACACCATCTCGTCAGGTGGCATTGGCAATGTCTATGATTTTGAGAACCGTCTGCTCCAGCACGGCAGCGTAACCATCGCGTATGACGGCGACGGCAATCGCGTGGCAGAGACAGTCGGGGGCGTCACCACCGCCTACCTGGTCGATGAGGGGAACCTCACTGGCTTCCCTCAGGTGATCGCCGAAACCGGCTCGGATGGGAGCACGCGGACCTACGTCTACGGGCTGCAGCGGATCAGCCAAACGCAGGTCATTCCCGGCGCCAACAGCTCCACGACCAGTTATTACCTCTACGATGGTCATGGCTCGGTGCGCGCCTTGGCGGATGCCGCCGGCGCCATCACCGATACCTACGATTACGACGCCTTTGGAAGCGTGATCAATAGAGCGGGCACGAACGCCAACAATTTCCTATTTGCGGGCGAGCAGTTTGATCCGGCGCTCGGAATCTACTACAACCGGGCGCGCTATTACGATCAGGGTCGCGGAAGATTCTGGAGCATGGACACGCTCGACGGGTATGACGCCGATCCCCAAAGTCTGCACAAATATCTCTATACCCGAGCAGATCCTGTCAACCACCGTGATCCTTCGGGAAATCAGGATGATCTCATTGAAGAAGCCGCTGCGCTTGAAATCTCAGCGGAATTATCAACAACAGCGGTGGCGGAATCAGCGGAGGTGGTATCAGGAACGGCGTTCACCGCTGCGAGCCCGGTTGGCGAGGCTCTGGCAGACACACTTGTGGCAGACACCCTTCTGGCAGAATCAGCCGCCGCGGGGGAAGCTGCGGTTACGGCAGAAGAAGTTGCGCTATGGAACGCTGAACTACAGGCACAGATCGCAGCTACGCAGGCGGCCTGGTGGGAGGGCCTTACTGCAGCCCAGAGGGCCGAGTGGCTATTTACCGAACTTGAAACGCTGATGGAAGGGGTAGCCGACAACTGGGTCGCAAGGCTATTTGCAGGCTTCAAGTGATGAAGGACGAGAACTGGGTCGCAAGGCCAGTGCCGCTGGGCGACACCAAGAAGGGCTTGAGCACCGGCCGGTGGAAATTGACTGGAACAACCGGTTCGACCATGCGGTCACTCGTCAAGCACTTCTCGATGATCCGTGGTGGCAGCGGAGCCGAGACCACGCCAAGTTCCTCGCACGCGCGACAAGCCCGTTTCTCTCGTTTCGTGACCAGCACGAAGTACTTCGCCGGCTCTACATCCAGCTGGGAGCTTTCCTCGTAGCCAATCACTACGGTTTCTCTGCCGCAGCGCTTGCATACGCGCTGATCCGGTGTGCAGGGCAGAATCCGCTCTACGCGAGGAAGCTTCGCAGACAATTCCTGGCGGCCCGGATGTTTGGCCGATCTCTTGGTTGAGCGCTGCCCCGGCGCGCGCTCGCTCTCCCCCTGCACTGTCACCTTCCAGCACGCGAATCCTCAGCTCCGCGTACTGCAGCCGGCTCTTCAGTTGCGCGATGAGCTCCAGATCTGCTGGTGCTGAAGGAATGGGAGCATCACTCACAATGGGCACTGATCTAACAGAGTCGATCGAGGCGTTCAAGCAATTTATGTGGCTGCATGTACTTCTGGCGCAGCCTTCCGGTACCACCGCTTGTGCTTGGTTTTGGCCAGATCGATGCCACCTAACAATAGAGAGAGCTCTTCGTGAGTCAGTACGACCTTGCCCTGCGCATCGCCGGATTGCGGCCAGGTGAAACGCCCTTTCTCTAGCTACTTCAACACAGACACGTCTTCCCTAACAGGTGTGTTGGTCAAACGCTTACTGTCAAGTGTCGTTTATTCCCGGAGTACAACTACTCGGTAAGCGGCGGCAATTCACCCATGAATGCGCTTGCCATGGCTCCAGGCCGGCGTATAGTTGCATCTACCTGTCTCAGAAGACTCCCACGGGGTGATGGGATGTCGGAAAAGCTCTTACTGTGCATCGACGATGATCGCGACTTCCTCCGGGTCCTGCAAGTTACGTTTGAGGCATCAGGTTATGACGTGCTCACCGCGCGCGACGGGCCGACCGCTCTCGCCCTGTTCTCGGATCTCCCCGTAGATCTCGTGGTGCTGGACTACACGATGCCAAAAATGAATGGCGCGGAAGTCGCTCGTTCACTGCGCCAGCGTAAGCCAACCATTCCCATTCTAATGCTGTCCGCGCATATCGAGCGCCCTGCCGATGTGAGCGGCCTCATTGATGATTATGCTGTTAAGGCTGAGGAGAGCGCTAGCCTCGTCAGCCGCATCGAACGCCTGCTCGCCGATTCGTCCGAGGCGTGCGCCTAACCCCAGAACCCCGCGGAGAAAGCACGGTCCGGCGCGGGACCCTTCGAGATTCATGATTGCATGAACTACCCGCTGAAGGCAGCGTGATGGCGTCCCTTCTCGAACGCCCTAGATGGTCCGGACGGGACGGCTGATGCCGAGCATGGCACAGATCACGACAGTTGGTCCCCAATAACGGACAACGGAACAACCGCATTGCAAACCGCGCTGCAAGCTGTATCGAGAATTTGCGACGCCGCGCGAAGTAGTAGGCGGCTGCCGGCCCAATTCAGTATTTACCTATGCCACCTTCGCTTTGGCCCTCTTCATTTTTCCACTAGCCCATCTCTTCTTCATCAGATCTGAAAGCCGCTTCCGCGCGGCTGCGCTCATGCGGCGTTTCTTCGGCGCCGTCGTGGTTGAACGGACCTTCCTGGATGCGGTTTTTCCTGCAGGCTCGATTGCTTCCAGCGCGGCGATGGCTTGATTGAGTCGATCACGTTGGGAATGAAGTTCGGAAAGTATCTGTTTCGTATCCATGGGCCACCATCCTAAAGGACGGTCATAGGTTATAGCAAATGAAATAAACGATGCCGCCATGTCGGCAGAGGTTCATTCCGACTACTGACCTAGAAGCCGGTTCGAGTGAAATGATAGGTCAGCGAAACACTGGCATCGGACTTCAGCGCCACCCCAACAAGACGTTCGACGCCGGTGGGTTCACCGGGGAACTGCACCGCCTCCAGCGTCTGCCCGGAAGATCTGTGTGCCAGCAGCCAATTCAGCCGAGTACTTGCCGCCGAGTCTTTGGCTGCCCAGGAAAGAACAACACCAGACGGTTCCTGCTTTGGCGATTCCCTTTCGCCATCATCTATTCCGAACAAGAGTCCGTAATCACAGCTTGGGCCGTCGCCCACGGCAACAGGCGACCGGAGTATTCGGCACGTCGCCTCTAACCCGGATAATTCGCGAAGTTGAAGGTGCGAAAGCCTCTTGTGCTACAAACATGTTGTCAAGACAGTGTTTGTAGCGACGCAAGAGGCTTCCGCGTGAATGACGATAACACGACACAGTGTTTGTTGTTCTCCGACATTTTTCCCAAGTCCGTGGTGGCTCGGTTTGACCAGCGGCAGGGCAGTTCCGACGGTGGAGCCCTGCTGCTGAAGGCGGCCGATCGGCAGTACGAATTGATCGCCTGCCTGGCCTCCTGTCTGCAGGATGAGCGGCAGCCCGGCAAGATCGACCATTCGCTGGAAGAGTTGCTGGCGCAGCGCGTGTTTGCGATTGCCTGTGGCTATCCCGATGCCAACGACGCGGCCCGCCTAGCCAGCGATCCGATCCACAAGCTGTTGCTCGACCGGGACCCCATCGCGGGCACCGATCTGGCGTCGCAGCCCACCCTCTCGCGCTTTGAAAATGCGGTCGGGCCCAAGGAACTCTATCGCCTGAGTGAGGCTCTGGCCGCCTGCGTGATCCAGCGCCATGCCCAGCGGCTGCGCCATCGCGTGCGCCGCGTCACCGTGGATCTGGATCCGACCGACGATCCCACGCACGGTGCGCAGCAGTTGTCGTTCTTCAACGGCCACTATGATACCTGGTGCTACCTGCCGGTGATGGGCTTCGTCAGCTTCAATGACGAATCGGAACAGTAT
>JAIQFM010000264.1 GCA_020073285.1 Terriglobia bacterium
GTTTTCCTGGAAGATGCCGAGATTGCGGTAGGTGAGCAGGTATTCCTTCAACGACTTGAGTTCGAGGCAGCGCTTGTCGGGCATGTAGCGAATGGTGATGACGCCGAAGTCGGGCAGGCCGGTTTTGGGGCAGACGGAGGTGAACTCGGGGACGTCAATCACGATTTCATATTTCGGGAACTGGTTGGGCCAGGTCTCAATCGCGGGAAAGCTGGCATTGAGACCGGAGCGGGCGTGTTCGGGGGTATAGCGAGGTTGTTGCGTGGGCATGGTTCTTCATTGTAAATGCGAGCGATCAACAGGCAGCAATTAGCGATTAGCAATTAGCGGGTTTTACAAGCTCGATGGGGAAACGGGCGTGGTGCCGGAATCAAGGGGGAGCGGTAGCACATCCAATCCAAGTCGGCAGTTCTGAGTTGCGAGTCTTCAGTAACAACCTGAGCGGCGGAGGATGGAACGCCGGGGGCTGCAACTTCCGCGCTGGAACGGTGTCTGAATAGGTACGGCTATGTCCGTGAGTGGATTACGGTTAAGTTATACTTCCTAATTGCGTTATGGCGCGTCAGCAAAATACGAATGACGGCTGGAACACGCGGCTCAACCGGCTATGGCTGGTACTGGTGGCCATAGCAGTGGCAGTGATCATCCTGGCGGCGTTCATGTCGCGGCGGCGGGATGTGCCGGTGCGGGCAGCGACGGCGGAGCGAGAGACGATTACCGCCACCATCCAGACCAACGGGAAGATTGAGCCACTCAACAACTTTGAAGCACATTCGCCAGCACCCACGGCGGTGAAGCGCGTGCTGGCGCACGAGGGCGAACACGTCAAGGCCGGGCAGTTGCTGGTGGAGTTGGACGATGCAAGTTTCCGGTCGCAAGCGGCAAGGGCGATGGCGCAGATCCGCGCAGCCGAAGCCGATCTCAGCGCGGTCAGGAGCGGCGGGACGCGGGAAGAGGTTTTGACGACCGAGTCGCAATTGGCAACGGCAAAAACGGAGCGCGAGGCAGCGCAGCGCAACCTGGAGGCGATGCGGGCCTTGCAGCAACGCGGCGCGGCGTCGGCAGGCGAAGTCAAAGATGCGGAAAGCCGGCTGAAGACGGCTCAGGCGCAGCTTTCCCTGCTGGAGCAGAAACTGAATGCGCGCTATTCCAAGCCCGAGGTGGAAAAAGTCCGAGCCCAGGAAGCGGACGCCAAGGCCGCCTATGCGGCCGCCCAGGAACTGCTGCAGCAAACCAATGTCAGGGCGCCGCGAGACGGCATGGTGTACTACCTGCCGGTGCGGCCGGGACAATTTGTGGCGACGGGCGAGCTCCTGGTGCAGGTAGCAAACCTTTCCCAGGTGCAATTGCGCGCTTTCGTTGACGAGCCGGACGTGGGCAAGCTGCAGCCGGGACAGACAGTGCGGGTCACCTGGGACGCGCGGCCGGAACGGACCTGGGACGGCAAAGTAACGCAGGTGCCGACCACGGTAGTTACTCTCGGAACTCGCAACGTGGGGCAGTTCACGTGTATTGTGGACAACCCGGAAGAGAAACTTTTGCCCAACATTAACGTTAATGTAACTATCGTCACGGCGAAACATGACCATGCGCTGACGGTGCCGCGCGAGGCGATCCATCAGGACGACGGAAAACGCTTCGTATATCAGATCGTGAATGGCGAACTGAAACGGCGGGACGTGCAAACGGCGCTGTCGAACCTGACGAGAATGGAGATTACCGAGGGACTGGCGGAGAAAGCCGAGGTCGCGCTGAACGCCGAAAACCAGCAACCTTTGAAGCCGGACATGTCCGTCAGGGTGATTCAGGAATGAAACAAGAGACCATTGCGCTGGCAATTACGTTGATGCTGGGCCTGGGCAGCGGCTGGGCCGAAAGCGCACCCGTGTCGGCCGCGGTTTCGAGCAGCGCGGCGGCAGGGGTGGGCATCAACGAAATGCTTTCGGCGGGACGGGTTGACGACGCGGTGAAGGCGCTGGACCTGCGGCTGAAGAATTCTCCGCGCGATGCGGAGGCGTACAACTTGCTGTCACGCAGCTATTTCGCGATGCAGAAGTGGGACCAGGCCATCGCCGCGGGGGAAAAGGCGGTGAGCATCGCGCCCAACAACAGCGAGTACCACATGTGGCTGGGGCGGGCATATGCGGAAAAGGCGGACCACTCCAGCTTCGTGACGGCGGCGGGTTTAACCAAGAAAATTCGGCAGGAGTTCGAGCGGGCGGTGGAGTTGGATGCCTCCAATGTGAGTGCACGTTCGGACCTGGCGGAGTTCTACATCGAGGCGCCGGCGTTCATGGGCGGCGGCAAGAGCAAAGCGAGGCAGCAGGCGGAGGCGATCGCGCAGCAGGACGAGGCGGCCGCGCACTGGTTGCAGGCGCGCATCGCGGAGAAAGACAAGCGCTTCGACGTCGCCGAGCAGGAGTACCACAACGCCATCCAGGCGAGCGGAAACCAGGGCAGCTACTGGCTGAACCTGGCGTCGTTCTACAAGCGGCAAAAGCGGCTGAGCGAGATGGAGACGGCGATTACGTCGGCCATGGCCGCCGACAAGAAGCGTCCCAACGTCCTTTTTGACGCGGCGCAAATCCTGTTTGGCGCGGGACGGAATTTTGTCGGCGCGGCGAACTTCGTGCGCAAGTACCTGGTCAACGGGCCTACAGTGGAAGAGGCACCGGCGTTCCAGGCTCACTACCTACTGGGCGAGATCCTGGAGAAAGAAGGCGATAAGGCCGGGGCGGCAGCGGAGTATCGAGCGGCGCTGGCGCTGGCGAGCGACTTTGAGCGGGCACGCACCGCGCTGGACCGGCTGCAGAAGTAAGCAATCAGAAGCATAAGGGGAGTGGAGGCACACGTTCGCGTGTGCCTCTTGTTCTTGGAGGCGAAAGCAAGCCTTGTTCCAACACTGGAACATTTCACAGGCGCCGATGATGTTAGGTTGGTGGAACTAATGGAGGGTGATGATCGCTATTGGCGCAGCGATGGCGCGTTACCTAAACAAGTATGTTCCGAATTCGGAACAGCAGGCAAGATTCCAGAGTGGAGCTGATGACGTGCCCCCCGAGAATTAGTCCATCGGAAATGTGACTTCTCCCCTGTAGGATGGCCCGCCAGGGCCGAGGAGGAGTCGTGCGCAAGAGTCGATTCAACGAAGAACAGATCATTGCCATCCTGAAGGAGTCGGAGGCGGGGGTGGAGACCGGGGAACTGTGCCGGCGGCACGGAATCTCGCGCGGATGTTTCTACCGGTGGAAGTCGAAGTACGGCGGCATGGATGCGAGCGAGGCGAAGCGGTTGCGGACGCTGGAGGAGGAGAACCGCCAGCTAAAGCACATCGTCGCTGAGCAGGCGGTGGACATCCGGGCGCTGAAGGCGGTGCTGTCAAAAAAGTGGTAGGCCCGCAGTTGCGAAAGCAGGCGGTCGTAGTGATGCGCTCGGAAGTAGCGGTCTCGGAGCGACGCGCCTGCGGGCTGATGGAGCTGTATCGGGGGACGTACCGGTACCAGGCGCGGCGCTCGGAAGACCGGCGACTGCGCACGCGGTTGCGCGAGCTGGCCGAGGTGCGGCGCCGCTCCGGCTATCGGCGCTTGCAGGTCCTGCTGGCGCGGGAAGGCTGGCAGGCGAATCACAAACGCGTGTATCGGCTCTACGTGGAAGAGAAGCTGTCACTGCGGCGCAAGCGGGGACGGAAGCGCACGGGGGTGCGGCAACCGCTGCCGGAGCCGGTGGCGGCGAATCAGGTGTGGTCGGTAGACTTCGTGAGCGACGCGCTGAGCTCGGGACGGAGGTTTCGGACGTTGAACATCGTGGACGACTACACGCGGGAGTGCGTTGCGATCGAGGTGGACACCTCCCTCGGCGGCGTGCGCGTGGTGCGGGTGCTGGAGGAGCTGAAGCAAAGGCGCGGACTGCCGCGGCAGATCCGCTCCGACAACGGGCCGGAGTTCCTCAGCCATGCGGTCGATCAGTGGGCCTATGAGCGAGGGGTGCAGTGGCACACCATCGAGCCGGGACGTCCGATGGAGAACGCCTACGTAGAGAGCTTCAACGGCCGCTTCCGCGATGAGTGCTTGAACGAGAACTGGTTCACCGATCTGGCTGACGCGCGGCAGAAGATCACGGAATGGAGGCAGGACTACAACGAAAGGCGTCCGCACAGCAGCTTGCAGTACCGTACACCTGTGGAGTTCGCTACGCAGTCAGCCG
>JAIQFM010000066.1 GCA_020073285.1 Terriglobia bacterium
TCTGCTGTCTATTTGGCAGTTCTCCTGGTTTGTTTCACCGTGCTCGCCGGGTTCCAGCAAGGTGCCGGTACGGTCAAGATCGGAGTCATCACATCGTTGACAGGCAGCCAGGCGGCGTTCGGCCAGGCGCACAAAAACGGCTACCTCATCTCGCTGGAAGAGTTGAACGCCAAGGGCGGCATCAACGGCAAGAAGATCGAACTCGATTTTTACGACGACCAGAGCAAGCCCGATCAGGCGGTGCAGGGCGTCAACAAGCTGGTGGACCAGGACCACGTGTCCATCATCCTGGGCTCGTATTCCTCGGAGAGCACGCGCGCCATCGTCCCGGTGGTGACCGCCAAGCAGGTGCCACTGATTATCCCGACGGCGGTGGCGGACAACATCATGGAAACCGGCTCGCAATGGATCTTCCGCCTGTGCGCCGGCTCCGGCGATTATGCGAAAGCGACTCTGGATTTCCTCAAGAACAACGGCAAGCCGAAGACGCTTGCCATCGTCTACGAGGCCACCAACTTCGGGCAGGCGAACTTTAAGTCCATGAGCGAGCAAGCGCCAGCCGCCGGCGTGAGCGTCGTGGATACCGAGGCCTACCAGGCCAGCTTGCCGGATTACAAGTCGCTCCTGCAGCGTGTGAAAGCCAAGAACCCCGATGCGGTGTACTTCGCTTCCTACCTGCTCGACGCGACCACGCTGATGCGTCAGTCCGAGACGCTGAATTTCAACCCCAAGTACTACACCTCCGCGGGCACCGGATTCGCCGTGGCCGATTTCCCGACCGACAAGGGCGCCGGCAAGTACGCGAATTACACCTTGTCTGTCTCGCAATGGCTGCCGACGGCAAAATGGGCAGGTTCGAAAGAGTTCGACGAAAAATTCTTCCAGCTGACGAAAACACATCCTTCATTCCACGCGCTGGAGGCCTATGTCGCGCTCGTCGTGGCCGCCAACGCCATGAAGACAAACATGAGCTCACCGTCGGCCATCCGCGATCAGGTCCGCCAGACCGATCTGAAGGTGACGCCCTTTGGTCCGATCAAGTTCGACGCTAGGGGGCAGAACGCGCATCCTACCCTGGTAACGCAGATCCAGAACCAGCAATACAAAGTAGTGTGGCCTCCGGACGCCGCCGAAGCCAAGCCGATCATCCCCTCGCCAACCTGGGACCAGCGCAAGCAGAAGGGTGAGTTGTAAGTCGCGGTTGACCAGTGGGGTGACCGGTGAGCTGGTTCTATCCATTTCTCCAGGCGGTCCTAGATGGCATTTTGACGGGATCGCTGTATGCGCTGATCGCGATGGGCATGGCGCTGATCTTCGGCGTCATGCGCATCGTGAACTTCGCCCACGGCGCATTCCTCATGCTCGGCATGTATGCCACCTGGGTGATCTTCGAGTACGGGCACGTCAACCCGTATTTCGGGTTCCTGGCCGCCGGGGCGCTCCTGTTCGCGATCGGCGCGGCGGTCTATGCCGGTTTGGTGCGCCACATCCCGGTGCAGGCCGAGTTCATGATCATCCTGCTCACTCTGGGCGTGTCGCTGATTTGCGTGGATACCGTTTTGCTGGTCTTCGGCGCCGATTATCACCAGCTCAACTTCCCGCTCCTGGGGAAAAACTTCCGGCTGGGATCGCAGATTTCGCTCAATGCTCCCTGGCTGATCTCGTTCGGCATCGCGCTGCTGGCGGCGGCCGGGCTGTACTTGTTCGTGATGCGGACGATGTTCGGCCGGGCGGCGCGTGCCATCGCGCAGAACCCCTACTCAGCGCCGCTGATGGGTATCAACATCCACCGCGTGCAGGCGGTCACGTTCGGCTTGGGCGCAGCCGCGGCCGGCATTGCCGGCGGGCTGCTGTTGCCGGTCTTTTATCTGTATCCCGACGTCGGCCACTTGTTCAACCTGAAGTCGTTTCTGATGGTCGTCATGGGCGGCATGGGCTCGATTGAGGGTGCCGCCGCCGCAGGACTGGTGCTCGGCGTCGTCGAAAGCCTCACCAGCCTGTACTGGGGCAACGAGTGGGCGCTGGTAGTGGACTTCGTCATCTTCATTCTGGTGCTGTCGTTCAGGCCCAGCGGTATTTTCGGGAGCCAGCGCGCATGAAGCGCCCGCAGGTGATGATCGGCACGGTGATTTTTGCGGTGGCGCTGGTGATCCCTCTCTTCCTTCACAACGATTATTTTTTGCAGGTCATCTTCCGGCTATTCCTGTTCGCCACGCTCGGGCTGGCATGGAACCTGGTGGGCGGCTACGCCGGACAATTGTCGCTTGGACACGCCGCCTACTTCGGCGTCGGCGCCTACGGATTGGCGCTGCTCAGCAAGGGAATGTCGCCGTGGCTGGCGATCGTGGGCGGCGTAGTGCTGTCCATGATCTGCGCGTTGATCATCGGAAGCGTGTCATTCCGGCTGCGCGGGCCGTACTTTTGCCTGGCAACCATCGCGTTCACCGAAGTTCTGCGCCTGATCGCCAAGAACCTTCCCAACG
This sequence comes from Terriglobia bacterium, assembly GCA_020073285.1. Lineage (GTDB taxonomy): Bacteria > Acidobacteriota > Terriglobia > Terriglobales > Acidobacteriaceae > JAIQGF01. The sequence continues at coordinate 2,484 of JAIQFM010000066.1, forward strand.
TCACCGGCGGCGACGTGGGCACGCCGGTGCCGTTGCTGTTTCCACATAACTCAATGCGCTCGTTTTATTACGCGTGCGTCGTCCTGACCATCTTGTCGTTCGCTATCACCTACTGGGTAGAGCGCTCGCGCTTCGGCTACTACCTGATGGCCATCCGCGAAGACGAGGACACGGCGCTGTCGGTGGGCGTGAACACGGCGCGGGTGAAGCTGTGGGCGCTGCTGCTAAGCGCGGCCTTGTCGGCGCTGGCGGGTGCGCTGTACGCCAGTCTTTTTTTGTTTATCGTGCCCGACCAGATGTTTGGAGTGGAAGTATCGGTGGAAATCGCCATTCTGCCGATGCTGGGCGGCGCGGGAACGCTGCTCGGGCCGCTGGTGGGCTCGATCGTGCTGGAAACGGCATCGGAGGTTTTCAAGAACATATTCAAGGAAGCGCACCTGCTGATTTACGGCATCCTGGTGGTGCTGGTGGTGCTGTTCCTCCCGGAAGGGATAGTCGGTACGCTGAACCGCAAGTTGCGCTGGTTCAAAGCCGCGCCGCGCACGCCGTTTGCGAGCGCGCCACCGCCCGGCCCGGCGGAGGAGAGCAAACGGATTCCGCTGCCGCTGGCGGAATAGTTTCGAGTTTCAGTTTCAGTTTCGAGTTGGTCGAACATGCCACTGTTGGAAATCAAGAACGTCAGCAAGCGATTCGGCGGGCTCAAGGCCGTCACCGACGTGAACATGTCGGTCGAGGCGGGCGAGATTGCCTTCATCGTCGGGCCCAACGGCGCCGGCAAGACTACGCTGTTTAATCTGATCACCAGCGTGCACAAGGCGGACGCGGGCCAGATCGTCTTCGACGGGCACGACATCACGCACTCCTCGCCCCATGCGGCGGCTAAGTTGGGCATCGGGCGAACGTTCCAGATCGTCAAGCCACTGCGCAACTTGACGGTACTGGAAAACACCATGCTGGGAGCGTTCCTGCGTACCTCGTCGCCGGCCGCGGCCGAGCAGGAAGCGGCGAAGGTCCTACAGTTCCTGGGCATGGGGAAGGTGATGCATCTGGCGGCTCGTGGCATGGGGCTGCCCATGATGAAGCGCCTGGAGATTGCGCGCGCGCTGGCGACCAAGCCCAAGCTAATCCTATTGGACGAAGTGGTGGCCGGCCTGCCGACCGTGGAGGCGCTGAAACTGGCGGACCTGCTGAAGCGCCTGCCGGAATGGGGCATCGCTGCCATCGGCGGCGTGGAGCACGTCATGCAGGTGGTGATGAAGATCGCCGACCGTGTGGTGGTGCTCGATCACGGCATCAAGATCGCCGAAGGCAAGCCGCAGGACGTGGTACACCATCCGGCGGTCATCGAGGCCTACCTGGGTTCGAAGTACAAGGAACTGCTGAAATGAGCGACCACGGGAACCCGCCGCTGCTGGAGATGAACGAGGTCGAGGCCGCGTACGGCGACTTTCAGGCGCTGTTCAACATCACCCTGACGGTCAACCGCGGCGAGATCGTGACCCTGATCGGCGCCAACGGCGCGGGCAAGACCACCACCCTGCGCGTGATCAGCGGCTTGCTGCGGTCCAAAAGAGGGACCGTGAAATTCCAAGGCCAAGAGATTAGCAAAACCCCGGTGCACGAGATCGTGGCGCGCGGCATCAGCCATGTGCCCGAAGGCCGGCAACTATTCCCCTACATGACGGTCGAGGAACACCTGGTGCTGGGCGCGTACGTCGACCGCACGCGGCCCAAGATCCCGCGGTTGCTGGAAGAGCAGTATGCAATGTTTCCGAGATTGAAGGAGCGGCGCAAGCAGGCGGCGGGGACGCTGTCGGGCGGCGAGCAGCAGATGCTGGCCATCGCGCGCGGGCTGATGTCGGAACCGAAGTTGCTGCTGCTCGATGAACCGTCGCTCGGCCTGGCGCCGAAGCTGGTGGACGAAGTCTTCCAGAAGATTCAGCAGATCGGCGAGAAGGGCGTTACGGTTATGGTGGTCGAGCAAAACGTGGTGGACGGGCTCAGCGTCTCGTCGCGCGGGTACGTGGTGGAGAACGGTGCCATCCTACTGCAGGGCGCATCCAGCGATCTGCTTAACAACGCACAGGTGCGCGCCGCCTACCTGGGGCTCTAATCCTCTCCGAAGCTAACCACGGATTTACACGGATTCACACGGATACACGAAGAAAAAGAAGCGCGCCATGATTGCGCGAGTTCGTTTTTCCGATCCGTGTTTATCCGTGGCGATCCGGGGTAGTCGATTCCGTCGGGCAACTCTGCGCCGAGTTCATGCAACTAATGGTTTAGTTGACAAATCCCGCGCCTCATCGTCTAATGAAATCGGACCTGAATTGCGGAGGAAGGGCCATTTGCCCCCGAGAAAGTCTCCAACCTTAACGGAAGCCGAGCTGCGACTGATGAATGTGCTGTGGCAGAAGGGCTCGGCGACCGTGCAGCAAGTGCTCGATGCATTGCTTCCGAAGCCTACGCTGGCGTACAACTCTGTCCTCACCACCATCCGTATTCTCGAAAATAAAGGCTACGTAAAGCACGTCAAGAATGGCCGCGCGCACGTCTACATACCGCTGGTCGGGCGCAAGGAAGCCACGCGCTTTGAAATTCGCCACCTGGTGAACCGTTTCTTCAAGAACTCGCACGAGTTGCTGGTGTTGAACATATTGCAGGACGAAAGCATTGACGAGGCGGAGCTGAAGCGCCTGCGGGAGCTGCTGGAACCCGAAGGCGGCAGCGCCAAGGAGCAATGATGCACACGGTGCTGAACGCGGTGGCGCAGGTGTCGGCCGAACGTATGGTGGATTCGCTGGCCATCGGCCTGGCGCTGGCGGCGTTCGCCGGGACGCTGCTGCGCATGGCGCCGCGGCAGAATTCCGCCACCCGCTTCAGCGTGTGGTTTGCGGCGCTGATCGGGACCGCAGTGCTTCCGCTGCTTGGTATCGGCGGCAACGGCGCAACTACAGACACTTCGCTGCACGCCTTGATTTCCGTTCCGGGTTCCTGGGCGTTGTACCTGTTTGGCGCGTGGACAGGGATCGCGATCCTGGCGCTGGCGCGAGTGGGCACCGGCTTTATCGAATTGCGGCGCCTGCGCCGAAGCTGCCGTCCCATTGAGTTCGCCGATGCAAGCTGGCATTCCACTGTCGCGCGCTTCTGTCCGTCGCGGAAAGTGGAGATTCTGACCTCCGACCGTATTCAAGTTCCCACCGCGATCGGCTTCGCGAAACCCGCCGTGGTCATCCCGTCCAGGCTGCTGGAGGAATTGTCGACGGCGGAGCTGAACCAGGTCCTGCTGCACGAATTGGCGCACCTGCGCCGCTGGGACGACTGGAGCAACGTCGTGCAGCAATTCGTGAAAGCGCTGCTGTTCTTTCATCCTGCCGTGTGGTGGATGGAGGAGCGGATTTCGTTGGAGCGCGAGATGGCGTGCGACGAGGCCGTGCTGGCCGAAACCCGCAGCCCGCGAGCCTATGCCGAGTGCCTGGCAAACCTGGCGGAGAAAAGTATGCTGCGGCGCAGCGCTGCGCTGGCCCAGGCGGCGGTCAATCGTGTTCGGCAGACGACCTTGCGCGTGGCGCGAATTCTCGATGTCAACCGCCCCAAGCCGGCGCCGGCTCGGAAGTCCATACTGGCGGTGGCCGCAGGGTTGGCATGCGCTTTCGCGATGATCGCGTGGCACGCGCCGCGCCTGGTGGCATTCCAGGACGCGCCGCACATGATCGCGAGTGCCGCGCCAACTCCGCTCATGGAACAACGACCGACAATTACCCCTGTGACTCATGTTGCGCCACAGCCGGTTGCGAAGGCGGCTGAGCGGAGGCAAGCTCGCTCCGCGGGCATGCTGGCGAAAGCGACAGTCAGTGACATAGAACAGAACCCGCGCGAGCGGAAACGTAATACGCTGGAACTGGCCGAGCGACAGGTTCGTGCTGCGCAGGTTATCCAAGCCAGAGCTTTGGCCGCGCCACAGCCGGCATTCACGACGGGCGTGCTCGTCATCTTTGTGGACGATCCGGTCTTCGGGCCGAGGCCGATCGTGTGGCACTTCGTCGTGTGGCAGGTCCCGCCGCCGCCGTCGGAACCAGGTACTCCTCAGAAATCAACCTAGCTGCTTGAGGCAGGAAAGCGGATTCGTGTGGCATGAAGTACTAAACAATTAGTTGCACAACGGAGGAACGAGGTGAAACAGTGAAAACGTGGATCGCAAACAGATGGAACAAACTAGCGGCGCGCCCCCTGATCACGTCCGTGATCGTGCTGGCGGTGCTCGCATCTTTAGGCGGATATGAGTTCGTGCGGCCGGCCGACGTGCACGCCGCAACTGCCGCTCCAGCCGCGGCGCCGCTGGACCAGGAGAGCGTCAACGCAATCCTGGCGCTCGACAAAGCAATGGAAACTCTGGCGGCGCACGTCACGCCTGCAGTGGTGAACGTATCGGTCACGTCGCGGGGCAACGCGCAACTCACCGGCGGCGATGACGACGCGCAGATGCCACAAATCCCCAATTTGCCGCCGGGCTTTGGACAGTTCTTCGGACCGCAGTTCCGGCAATTCCGGCAGCGGCCGCAGATCGAGCACGGCATTGGCTCCGGGGTCATCATTTCTCCGGACGGGTACATTGTCACCAACAACCACGTCGTCGAGGGCGCGCAGGACATCCGGGTCACGATTAGTGATCGCCGCGTGCTGCCGGCCAAACTGATCGGCGCCGACCCGCTCACCGACGTTGCGGTCATCAAGATCAGCGGCAGCAATTTCGCCAGCATTCCGTGGGGCGATTCGACGCAACTGCACCCGGGCCAGACCGTGTTGGCCTTCGGCAACCCGCTCGGCTTTCGTTTCTCGGTGACGCGCGGCATCGTGAGCGCGGTCAACCGCCCCAATCCCTTCGCCGGCGACGCGCGCAAGCCGGGGGAATTCATCCAGACCGACGCCGCCATTAACCAGGGCAACTCCGGCGGCCCGCTGGTAAACGCGCGCGGCCAGGTGGTCGGCATTAACACCTTCCTCGTCTCGCAGACCGGCGGGTTCGCCGGCATGGGTTTCGCCATCCCGACGCAGGTCGCGCGTCCCACCGTCGAGACGCTGATCAAGGACGGCAAGGTCAGCCACGGCTACATGGGAATCGGCATCAGCGATGTGACCCCGGACAACGCCGGGTTCTTCCATCGCAGCCAAGCGACGGGTGCGGTCGTAACGCAAGTCGAGCCCGACATGCCTGCTGCGCAGGCCGGCCTGCGCATTGGCGACGTTATCACAGAGGTTGACGGCCAGAAGGTCGAGGATGCCGGCCAGTTGCAGGTCTTGATCGGCCAAAAGAGTCCCGGAAGCAAGGTCAACCTGCAAGTCGAGCGCGACGGCAAGAACATGACCCTGCCGGTCACGCTGGAGGAAATGACCCGGCGCGAGAGCGCCCATTCCGCCTCCGGGCAGGAGCACGGCAAAGCGCGCTGGGGCTTGGGACTGACCGACCTCAACTCCGATGCGCGGCAGCAACTCGATCTGTCCAACGGCGTAAAGGGAGCGCTGGTGGCGCGGGTTGAGCCCGGCAGCCCGGCCGACAACGCAGGAATGTCGCAGGGCGATGTCATTCTGGAAGTTAACCGGAAGGAGACGTCGACCGCGGCAGACGTCTCGCAGGCGCTCGGGACAATTCCCGACGGGGAAGACGCACTGCTGCTGGTCCGTTCCAACGGCGGCAACAGCTTCCGCGTACTCCACCCGGCGGAAAGGCCGGCAAGCTAGACGTTCTCAGAAACCGCAGCCACTCCCCCAACAGGCGGCCCCATAAAGGCCGCCTGATCTTTTCTCGCAAACAGCGAGCTGTTTACCAGGTACGGGATACCTTGCGTCAAAACGGCGCGCCGTTGGGATGGCGCTGCTAAACCGCAATGAGTTGACGGAATCGCTGATTCGGCAAATCATCGAATCTGGAGGGCAGCATGAAATTACGTTACGCGTCCGCGCTCATCGTTCTAGGCATTCTCCTCTGTGTTCCCGCCGACCGCGCGCAGACGACTCCCACGTCCGCAGATCGGCATCTCACCGCCCCGCAAAACGGCATGATGATGCTGACCATCTTTCTCAAGCATGACCAGTCGAAAACGCTCGACGAGATCAACGCGCACGCCAAACAGGCGGGCTTCGACAAGCTGTTTCCGCCCGCCGGCGTCGAAGTGGTTTCCTGGTACGTGATGATGGGCATCGGTCAGGTGGTCACGCTGCGCTTTCCCGCCGAGCGCCTCCGGGAAGTGAACCTCGCCATCGAGCACGGCGCCTGGGGCAGTTATCGCACCGAGTTCTATGCCACCTACGACTACAAGCCGGTGTGGGAGGCATCGCGCAAGCAGAACCGCTGATCCGCGGCAATTCTCCAACGCAATGCTGGAAACGCCGCCGCCCGTGCTGTCCGGCGTGAGGTCCATTTGGCTAGAACAAGGCGGCACCGATCATTCTTGGCGTTCTCTTCTGCTTCTTCACTCTGACTTCTTACTTCTGACTTGAGGCTGCCATGCCGCCCATGGCTCTCGCCGCCAGGATGCGCCGCGCGTTTTCGCTAAGCTGCTTTGCCTGGGGCAGAAGCTCGATGGCCTTCGCCACTTCCGGGTCCGCTTCCGCCCTCGCTCGCAGCCCCGCGTCCACGCCATACACCTCGGTGACCAATTCGCCTTTGATGTTCGATTTCACCCAGTCCAGGTTTTGCCGCAGGTCGGCCTCGGTCCACGGCACTTTCTTTTCGCTGAGGAACTCGCGGAACTGCTGCAGCGCCGGCTCGTCCACGTTGAAGCTCTTCGACAACTGGTGATTGCTCAGATACCGCTTCGAGAAATCAAAGAAGACGTAGTGGATTTGCAACTCGGTTTGGAAGCGGTTCGCCTTCGGCGTCGTGAACTTCACGTCCGGCGTGATGCCGTCGCCGCCGTACACGATGCGCCCGCTGTCGGTGGTCTTGGCCTCCCGGCCCGCGGTGCTGTCTTCGCTCCCCGCGCCGTTGTAATAATCGTAGAGCGACATGCCCGTGTACTTGCGCTGGATGAGCCGCCCGCTCGGGGTGTAATATCGCGCCGTCGTCAGCGCCATACCGGTCTTGTCCGACAGCGGATACACCGTCTGCACCAGGCCCTTGCCGAACGTGTTCTCGCCCAGCACCAGCCCGCGGTCGTGGTCCTGAATCGCAGCCGACACGATCTCCGCCGCCGACGCCGTGCCCCGGTTCACCAGCACCACGATCGGATAATTCTTGCCGCCGTTGCCGTTCTTCGCCCGATACACAATTTCCGGCGACGACCGCCCGCGCTGCGACACCACCACTGCCCCCTTGGGCAAGAACTGGTCGGACACCGCGACCGCTTCCTTCAGCAGTCCGCCCGGGTCCTGCCGCAGGTCGAGTATCAAACCGTTCAGGCCGCCGAAATCGGCCAGCGCCGTCGCCAGTTCGCGTTCCGTGGTCTCAATAAACGAACCGATGTGGAGATACCCGATCCCCGGCTGGATCAGGAAGTGCACGTCCACGCTATGACGCGGAATCTCGTCGCGTGTCACCGTGAACTCCAGCGGCTTTTGCGCGCCCTCGCGCAGAATGGTAATGTGCACCTGCGATCCCCGCGGGCCCTTGACCAGGTCCGCGACATCCGCCGTGGTCATATTGTTCGTGGATTTGCCGTCCACCGCCATAATGACATCGCCGGCGCGAACTCCCGCCCTGTAGGCCGGCGCGCCGACGAACGGCGAGATCACCACGATTTTGTCGCCTCGCGGCCCGATCTCCATGCCGACGCCGAAATAGTTTCCGCGCTGCTCCTCATTGAGCTGCGCAAAAGCCTTGGGATCGAAAAACGTCGAGTGCGGATCCAGCGAACGCAGCATGCCTGGGATCGCCCCGTCATAGATCGCTTTGTCGGGCTTCACCGGTTCGGCATAGTTCTGCTCCACCACGTCGTACACCTGCGTGAACTGACGCAGGTTCTGTTGCATGTCCGCATCGCTGCTTTCCTGGGTTTGCGTTCGTTGCCCGAAGACCATGCCGAGCAAGCCGGATGCGGCGAGAATCAGAACAAGGGCGAGGATGGTTCGATTCAACTTGAACATAAGATGGCCGCCAACCAGGCGTAAGCAATACTCACTCCTTTACATATGATGCTTTCCACACGCCCGCGGCTCCGCCACGCTCCCCAGTTCGGCTGTTTTTCTTAGCCCCGGGAATCCGCCGCGTCTCCCGCGACCGCGAGTGGTGTTTCCCGGCTTGGTACCATGTCACCTTGAGCTGTGACTTGCATCACACCGCGGTAGGCTGCTCTTGCGGCACACTACCTCTAAGTTCGCCGGACCGGGTGGGGTCTCATAGCTGGGTCACCATTCATTGGCCGATCATCCCCGCCCTCCGGCCCTTCATGCTTCCAGCCTTAACCTCGGCTCAGACCACAGCCCCCTGCGCACTTTTCAGCTAGCTCCTGACTACGAAAGAAAAACGCCCGGCGATCTTCCGCCGGGCGCATGCACCGATATGCAACGCTTCAGTTATTTCCCCCGCTAGGAGCTGACTGCAAGCTCGCTTTCCGCATGGGCGCCGTCGGGCTCGCGGTGCCGCGCAGCGACAACTGCCCCAGCCGGCAGAAGTTGATCGCCTCCGCCAGCACGCGCGTGGATTCCTGCGGCGCGTGGAAGCCCATCGAATTCTCCGACATCGCAAAGTCGAGGTAGAAGCTCGCCTTGCGCTGATAATCGCGCGCCCGTTCCAGTTCCGCATCCGTAGCGCCGTTCTTCTTGGCCGCGTTGATGTCGCGGATCAAGCCCATCAGTGCGTCCATGGTCACGTTGCGCTCGTTAAAGAACCGGGTCTGGATTTCTTCGACCCGCCCCTTGATTTCCTTCTCGTCCCAGTGATGGCACTGCTGGCACGCCCGGTTGATGTTCAGCAGCGGGCTGCGCACGTGGTGGTCGCTGATCTTTAGCGCGCCCTCGCGCCGGTACGGCATGTGGCAGTCGGCGCAGGCCACGTTGGACCGCGCGTGAATTCCCTGGCTCCACATCTCGAATTCCGGATGCTGTGCCTTCAGCATCGGCGCGCCGGTGTCGCCGTGCACCCAATCCTTGAATTTCTCGTCGTCATAGAACTGGACGATGTTCTCCACCGCCACACCCTTCGACCATGGGAACGTCAGCCGCTTGTCCTGACCCTTGAAGTAGTATTCGACGTGGCACTGCGCGCACACGTAGGTGCGCATCTCCTGCAGGTTTGCCTGCTTGTTAACGTCGAAATCCGCCACCCCTTGCGACGCCTTCAGCGCCCGTATGCCCTCGATGAACGCCGGACGCGTGATCCGCAACTGCATCGTGTTGGGCTCGTGGCAGTCGATGCACCCCACCGGGTGCTTCACCAGCTTTACCGCCTCGGCGTACGGCAGCTTGCTGATCCTCTCGAAGCCCTTGGCGATGTCGCCCTCGCCCTGTTCCAGGTAGGCCTTGTACAGTGACGCGTGGCAGTTCAGGCAGGTGCCCGGCTGCTTGGCGAACTTCTGCCGCCCCGTGTACTGCTGGTCCGCCAGCATCCATTCGTGCCCGCGGCGTTCACGATAGTCCGCCGAGAACGCGTAGCCGGCCCACATCGCCTTCAGCCGCGGGTCCTTTACCAGGTTGGAGCGCGACACCGTGGGCCGTGGATCCTCCGGCGTCGGCGCGCGCAGCTCCGCTTCGTCTCCACCGAACTTTGTCGCCGCCTCCTGCTTCGTCCGCCGGTAGAGGCCGTACTGCATGGGGAAGTTGGTGCCCCACTTCGCCGGGTCGTCGATCTTGTCGCTCAGTTCCACCGTCTTGAAGAACGGGTTCTTCGCCTCCTGCCGGTGCTCGAAGATGTTCACCAGCAGCCCGGTTGCGGCCACGGCGGCAATCGCCGCCAGCACCACCGTAATCGTCAGCAGCCGCCGATTGATCATCGCTTCTTTCGGTGTCTCGTTGCTCATGGCAGGTTCCCTTCCAGAGAAGTGTTGGTGGAAGCCACCGCTTCCGAATGTCCGCTCGACGCGTGACAGCGGATGCAGCTCATCTGCGCCGCTTCCCGATGCGTGCCCTCCACCGCCGCCACCATCTCCTGGTGGCAATGGCGGCACGCCTCTTCCGTCACCCGGTGATTGCGATTCTTAATCTGAATGGAATCCGGAAACCGTCCCGACGTAAACGCCAACGAGTGGAAGAATCCGTTGCTTGCCTTGGTCGCGTACTTGGCCAGCAGTCCGGGTGGCGTGTGGCAGTCATTGCACTTGGCCGCCGCATGATGGCTTCCCTTCTGCCACCCGTTGTAATACTCCTTCATCACGTGGCAGTTGGTGCACGACTCGGGATTGTTCGACAGGTAGGAGTAGCCGCGGGCATAAATAAAGGTGTAGGATCCTACCCCCAGCGCCACTCCCAGCAGGATGCCTAGTGCGACCGTGGCAGTCTTCGCTCTCATTTGCCCGCCCCGCATGGCGAAACGTGTGGCACGGGTCTTTGACCCGTGAAACACAGAACCTCGCTAAAGACCGATTCTCGGTCCGCGCTCACGCCCCCGCAGTGATGAGCATCACCTCGTCATGTCACCTGCAACACCTGTCCCGGTGACGCCAACAATCCCTGTGACCCGCATCACCACTCGATGTGTGCGCTGTTGGGATGTGGCACACGCGCCCTCGCCTGTATCGCCCGTCAGTCTGTCATCCTGTACTCGCGCCTGGTTTTGCCGCGAACGGAGAGCTATGTTTGTTGGAGGATAGGAGCAAACCGGGAACCACAGAGCAGCTACCAAACTGAGGCCCGCAAATTACAAATTACCAATTACAAAATTGCAAATTATGAATCAACTCAGCCGCACTGCGCCGGCACCCTGATCTTCACCACCAACCCGCCCCCTGGCGCATTGGCCGCCGCCACCGTTCCGCCGTGCAGCCGTACCGCGCGCTCGGCGATCGCCAATCCCAGCCCCACGCCGCCGGTTTCGCGCTCGCGAGCATTGGCCACGCGGTAAAACGGACGGAACAAATTCTGCAGTTCTGAATCCGGCGCACCCGGGCCGTGATCCCGCACCGTGATCTCCGCGCTCGAATCCAGGTTCGCCAGCGTGATCTCCACTTCGCTGCCGGTGGCGGTGTACCGTACGGCATTGCGCACCACGTTCTCCACGGCGCTGCGCAGCAACTCCGGGCTGCCCTCGGTCGCGCACTTCATGCTGCCCACCACTCGCACCGTGCAATTCCGCTCCTGCGCTTCGAACTCCGCGTCGGCCGCCACTTCTCTCACCATCTCCTCCAACTGCACGCGCGATTTTTCCGGCGGTCCGGCCGCGCCCTGCAGGCGCGCCAGCGACAGCAGCTTCCCGATCATCTCGTTCAACCGCTCCGCCTCGCGCTCAATCCTGTCCAGTGACGACGCAGCCTCCGCGCCTGCCCTTTGTCGTGCCAGTCCCAGCGCCACGTTCAAGCGCGCCAGCGGCGACCGCAGCTCGTGCGAGATGTCGCTGATGAGCTGTCTCTGGCTGATCATCAGCCGCTCGATCCGGTCCGCCATCTGGTTGAAGTCGTGCACCAGCTCGCCGAGCTCATCGCGCCTGCCCTCCAGTTTCGTGGGCGCGCGCGCGCTCAGGTCGCCTGCCGAAAGTGCGTGCGTTGCCTGCCGCAGCCGCAGGATGGGACGCGTCAGGTACAGCGTCAACAGGTAACAGATCAGCCCGGAAAGCAGGATGGCCGCGGCCCATTGTTCGATCTGCGCCCGCGCCAGCCGCCGTATCGTGCCTACCGGCCCGCGCGGCATCTCCGCCACCATGATGTACACCCGCCCGGACGGCCCGATCGTGCGTTGCGCCGCCGAGGCCGTCGAGCCCTGGATGATGAACGCCGGCTCCCCGCCCTGGCCCGCGTGCGGCGCCAGATCGCGCATGCTTTTCGACGCTTTGCCAGCGATCGGCTGCCCGTTCTCGTCGAACAGCGCCGCCCGTACGTGCGACGACACTTCCAGCCGCTGGAAGTAATTGTTCAGCGCCACCATGCCGTAGCGATCCAGTTCCTCGGCCGCCGATTGCGCATACAGCGCCACCGCGTCGCTGGTCGCCCCGCGCCAGCGCGACACGATCACCTCCGGCTGGATGCCCCAGGTATAAATCAGCACCGCGCCGACCACGACTATCGTCACCCAGAAAATCAGGAAGATCTTGAGGAACAGGCTGCGCATCGCTTAGCGCCCCTCCTCGCCCGGCGTCCCCGGCAGGCCCGCCGTTGGCCTGTTGGGGTGGTCGCTGGGCCGCGCGAACACGTAACCGACGCCGCGAATCGTCTTGATGCGCTCGGCTCCTTCGCCGTCGCCCAGCTTCTTCCTCAGTTTGCTGACGTGCATGTCAATGCTGCGATCGTACGGCATGAACTTGCGCCCCAGCACGGTTTGCGCCAACTGGTCGCGCGTCACCACCTGTCCCGCGGCCCGCATCAGCGCTTCCAGCATTCCGAACTCCACCGACGTCAATTCCACCGGCTCGCCCGCACGCCGCACCGCGCGCGCCGCCGGGTCCAGTTCCACGTCGCCCACCGTGATCTTCTCCAGCGGAGGTGACGCTGGCGGTTGCGTACGCCGCAGGATGGCTCGAATGCGCGCCATCAGCTCGCGCGGGTTGAACGGCTTCGGGAGGTAGTCGTCGGCGCCGATCTCCAGCCCGACAATCCGGTCCACGTCGTCACCCCTCGCGGTCAGGATCAGCACCGGCACCCGCGACTCCGCCCGCAGCCGACGCAGCACGTCCAGCCCGTTCATGCCTGGCAGCATCACGTCCAGCACGACGATTGCGTGCTCGCCCGAGAGCGCCCGCTTCAAGCCGCCTTCGCCGTTGTGCACCGCCTCGGCTTCAAACCCCTCCGGCGTCAGGTACTCCGCCACCAGCTCGCAGAGCTCCACGTCGTCATCGACAATCAGCACGCGTTCCATCTTGTTTCCTGCGCTGCAATCCTCAATATATAGATAATCGCTGGCTCTGCCGAAATATTGGGACCAAGGTCAACCTGAGCAAGGACGCGGCAGAGACCTGCCAACGTTGTCTCGTGCGAGTCGACGGACCCTGTGTCTTCCACGCTCGTCAGCCTAGGGTTGTACACCGCCGTCTTGAACCGACCCCGGTCTTTACAAACTTTTACTCTTCTTGACGGACTCTTTACCCCACTGACGCCGTCCGCAATGCTTAACTATAGGAAGAACCGGTGCTCGCCCAAGACCCGGGCACCTCAGGCCAGCGGTTGACGGGCGCCTCCTGAACCAACCGCTGACCCCGCGGGACCAGCGGCCCCTTCCTTGCTCCTCCGAACGGGCCAACCGGGGCCGCTCTCCCGCATTCCCGTATCCGCCAACGACTAACGACCAACGACCGCACTTACAAACTTTTACTCCTCGCTGACCCACTCTTTACCCCCACGGCTCCTGCTTCCGGGTTCAATCGAGTAGCAGTCGGAGAAATCCTATGAAATACCTCAAGAGCAAATGGACGGTTATCGCGGCGCTGGTGATTGCGGTTGGCGTATTCGCCGCCTTCGACTTCGGTCGTACGTCTGCGCCGCAGTATTTCACCTCCAGCGTGGAGCGCGGCGATATTCACGACGTCGTCGAAGCCACCGGCACCATCAACGCTGTCACCACCGTGCAGGTCGGCTCCCAGGTTTCCGGAACCATTTCGAAGCTGTCCGCCGACTTCAATTCGCACGTCAAGAACAACCAGGTGATCGCCGAGATCGATCCCGCGCTCTTCCGCGGTGCGCTCTTGCAAGCGCAGGCCGATCTCCAGGACGCGCGCGCCAACCTCGCCGCCGCCAAAGCCAGTCTGGTGAAGGCACAGGCCACCGCCGAGCAGGCTTCCGCCGACTTCGCGCGCAACGCCGCGCTCGCCAAGGAAGGAGTGGTTGCGCAGCAGCAACTCGACTTGGCCAAGGCGAACAACGATACCGGGCAGGCCGCCGTGAATGGCGCCAAGGCGCAAGTGACGCAGGCCGAAGCGCAGGTCTCGCAGAAAGCCGCGGCGGTTGCGGTAGCACAGACCAACCTCGGACACACCATCATTCGCTCGCCCATTGACGGCACCGTCGTCGCCCGCAACATTGACGTCGGACAGACCGTGGCCGCCTCCTTGCAGGCTCCGACGCTGTTCAGCATCGCGCAGGACCTAACCAAAATGCAGGTCTATGCGGCCACCGACGAAAGTGACGTTGGGCAAATGAAGGTCGGGCAGCCCGTCACATTCAAGGTGGATGCTTTCCCGCGCGACACTTTCCGCGGCGTGGTTTCGCAGGTCCGTATGAATCCCACCACCGTGCAGAACGTCGTGACCTACAACACCATCATTGATTTCGACAATCCGGATACCAAGCTGTTTCCGGGCATGACCGCCTACGTCACCATTCCCGTCGCCAGCGCGACCAACGTGGTCAAGGTTCCCAATGGCGCGCTGCGCTTCACGCCCGACCTGAAGCCGGATCAGATCGCCGCGCTCGAGCAGCAGGCCGGCATCACGCCGAAAACTTCCTCGCGCCCGGGCAAGATCCGCAGCGCCAGCGCCGCAGGAGCAAGCGCGAATACGAATGCGAATGCGCAGCAGCCGCGTCCTGCCGGGCAGGACACTGCGATTGTCTGGAAGCAAACCGCGGACAAGAAGCTGGTACCGGTGCAGATCAAGACCGGCATCACCGACCACACCTTCACCGAGGTTGCGCAGGTGCTGCATGGCGCGATGAATCAGGGCGATCAACTCGTGACCGGCTCCGCGTCCAGCTCCAAGCCTGCGAGCGCAAGCAGCGGCTCCGCGCCAGGCATGGGCGGCGCCCCGCGCGTAGGCGGAAGGTAAGGGTCTCTCGGTCAATCGGTCTATCGGTCGATCAGCTAAATACCGATAGACCGAGCGACCGACAGACCGATGGACCGTAGGACTGACAGACGGATCGACCGACAGACCGAGAGACGAACATGGCAACGCTAGCTCACTCCGACATCGTAACCGCGCAACCCGACGTGCAGAACGTCATCTCCGTCGCCGACGTGCACAAGTATTACGACCTCGGCGAGACCAAGGTGCACGCCCTGCGCGGCGTCTCGCTCGACATCCGGCATGGCGAGTTCGTCGCCATCATGGGCTCCAGCGGCTCCGGCAAGTCCACCTTCATGAACCTGCTGGGCTGCCTCGACAAGCCCACCAGCGGCCGCTACTCGCTCAACGGTACCGACGTCTCCGAGCTCGACAAAAGCGCGCTCGCCGCCATTCGCAACCGCGAGCTCGGATTCGTTTTCCAGGGCTTCAACCTGCTGGCGCGCACCACCGCGCTGGAGAACGTCGAGCTGCCGACGCTCTACGCGCGCCTCGACAAGAACCAGCGCACCGCGCGCGCCGAAAAGGCGCTGAACATGGTGGGGCTCGGCGACCGCATGGACCACTTCCCGTCGCAGCTTTCCGGCGGACAGCAGCAGCGCGTCGCCATCGCGCGCGGCCTGGTCAATCAGCCTTCGATCCTGCTGGCCGACGAGCCTACGGGAAACCTCGACAGCCGCACCTCGGTCGAGATTCTGCAGATTTTCCAGGACCTCAACGATCAGGGCCTGACCATCGTGCTGGTCACGCACGAGCCTGACATTGCGCAGTTCGCCAAACGTGTTGTGGTCTTCCGCGACGGCAAGATCCGCCGCGACGACGCGGCCCGCAATCGCCCGCGCGCCGCCGATGTCTTATTGAAGATGCCGACGGTGGAAGACTAACTTGGTCTATCGGTCGATCAGTCGTTCGGCTAAAGGAACCGACAGACCGACAGACTGAAAAACGGACAGACTGATAGACCGACAACCGAGAACCCCGATAGACCGACGAACCGAAAGACCGATAGACTGATAGGGTAGCTATATGGAATTCGCAGCCATTTTGAAAATCGCTTTCCGCGCACTCGCCCGCAATAAAATGCGCTCCGTGCTCACCATGCTGGGCATCATCATCGGCGTCGGCGCCGTCATCGCCATGGTGGGCGTGGGCCAGGGCGCGCAGCAGAAAGTCCAGGACCAGATCGCCTCCATGGGCACCAATCTGCTATTCATTTCCAGCGGCACGGTCACCCGCGGTGGCCTGCACATGGGCTGGGGCCAGACCAAGACCCTCATCTACGACGACATGAAGGCCATCCAGCGCGAGATTCCCACCGTCGCCAAAGCCGCGCCCGGCAGCGGCACCAGCGCGCAGGTGGTTTTCGAGAACCAGAACTGGTACACGCGCGTCAACGGCACCGAGCCGCAGTATTTCGACATCCGCGACTGGCCCATCGCCGCCGGCTCCAGCTTCTCGCAGGACGATGTCACCCAGTCCGCCAACGTCGCCGTGATCGGCGAGACCGTGCGCCAGAACCTATACGGCGCTACCGACCCGATCGGTACCACCATCCGCATCGGTACCTTGCCCTTCCAGGTAGTCGGCGTGCTCGCCGCCAAGGGCCAATCCGGCATGGGCCAGGACCAGGACGACACCGTCGTCGTGCCCATCACCACGCTGCAGAAGAAGATCACCGGACAGAACTGGCTGCAGTTCATCATGATTTCGGCGACCTCGCAGCCGGCCACTTACGCCGCCCAGCAGCAGATCACGCTGCTGCTGCGCGACCGGCACCGCATCCGTCCCGGAACCGATGACGATTTCTTCGTCCGCAACCTGGCCGACGTGGCCGAGCTGGCCGACCAGTCTTCGCGCGTCATGACCTTGCTGCTGGCCTCGATTGCCGGTGTCTCGCTGATCGTGGGCGGCATCGGCATCATGAACATCATGCTGGTGTCGGTGACCGAGCGCACCCGCGAGATCGGCATCCGCATGGCCATCGGCGCCACCGAGCAGGATGTGCAGCGCCAGTTCCTGAGCGAATCGGTGGTGCTCAGCTTGATCGGCGGGGCAATTGGCATCGTCTTCGGCGTCGGCTCATCTTTCGTGATCACCAAAACGTTGGGCTGGAATGTGCTGATCTCGCCCATGGCCATCGTTGCCGCCGTGGTGTTCTCGATGGCGGTCGGCATCTTCTTCGGCTTCTATCCGGCGCGCAAGGCCGCTCACCTGGATCCCATCGAAGCCCTGCGGTTTGAATAACCAATATTCTTGCGGTTGCCCCGCCCTTGTCGCTCCCGTCTTTCGAGCGACAGGGTGGGGACCGGTCTCGCCCGAAGTTGCCCTCGATTCGTTTTGCTCGTCCCTTGCCCATGCTCTTCGGCAGTACGGTTGCACAATTCACCTCGGTACTAAGCGCATCGACGCCTTGCTGGGCAATCGCGGCGGTTCTCAGGTCAGCGAAAACAGCCAGCGGAACTTGCGCCTTGTCGAATGAGCTGCGTACTTTGATGTAAGACCCATGAGAGGCCTCCTTTTTGGTTTCTTCGCACCGATTGAGCGCCAGCAGGTAGCGAAAGTTCTCATCAGATCTGTCCAGATTTGTCGGGAAGTGTCTGAGGAAGCCTGGTGCACTTCAACCCGCCGGCTGGCCCGACATCGGGTGACAAAACTCGACAAAATCGGAGCTTCAAATATCAGAGGTCTGGAACAGACTGGGATCGAGGTGATGCCATGAGAAGGATTACGGTCGTGGGGTTCCGGTCGCCGAAACGCCAAGCGCACGGGGGGAGAACTAATATCCAAAGACGACATTCGGCACAATCGCGACAACATTGCCGAACGGCTGCGGTTTCAGGGCCGCGTCGTTCATGGCTCCAACGCCAGAACCTGGCTCAAAGAACTGCGGCAGCGGATCGGCGTCAAAGCTGATTCCGTCGCTACCTCTGCCGACTAAGAATGCCCCCGCCTCTGCGCTCCCCGGTGTACGCAGCAAGGAGGCGGGTCTCGAGCTGGAGGAAGTCAAGACCCTGCTGCGGCACGAGAACCTCGCCACCACCTCCGAGGTCTACGGCGATTTGGGGATGGAGGCCAAGCGGCGCATTCAGCAGCAACTGGTGAATTTCGTCAAGCAGCAGGCCACCCGCATTCAATAACGGCCGGCAACCACTTAGTAACCTTACGCGACCCTTATTTGACCCGAGCGCCTTTTGCCGATTTGCGGCAAGTCCAAGAAAGAAATGGCTCCTCAGGTAGGACTCGAACCTACAACCCTCCGGTTAACAGCCGGATGCTCTGCCATTGAGCTACTGAGGAGTGGGGCAAAACGAATTGTCTCTATGTTTATATCTCAATTCCGCGGGCCCGGTCAAAGCGCGGCGAGAACGGTTTCTGTGACCTCGCTCCATTGACCCGGCTTTGCTCCCGTGTTATACATTCGCTTCTTGTACTCTGCGGAGACTGGTGGAGTGCAGGCAATCCCCGCGGTCCCATCCCGGCCGGCATCAGGCGAAGTGGGGCCAAGAGCGCGGCCAAACGCATCGCTCCCGCCTTGACGTGGAAGCGCGCATCCGGGGTGGTATCAGGCAGAAATCAACGATGTTCTCCGTTCGCCGCTGGCTTGGACGGAGACAAGCTGCTGCCTGAAGGATGCGGCCCAATTCGTCGTCCTATTTCATTTGAATACCGTTGGTGGAGGACTTAATATGCGTACCCGGCTCCCGTTTGGCCGAGCCCTGTCTGGGCGCATGCGTCGCCCGGTGATGGTGGTCACGGTTTTACTCGCTCTGCTCACGTTGTTTTCAACCGCTAGTTTGGCTCAGCAAGCCGCGCCCGCCTCGCATGAAATGAGCGGTGAGGCCGGCCTTAAGCTGCCCGATCTTTCCACCGTCAAGTTCCTCGGCATGGACGGCCACAGCCTGCTGCTGATCGGCATCCTGTTCTGCATATTCGGACTGCTGTTCGCCCTTGTCCAGTACATGCAGCTCAAGAACCTGCCGGTGCACCGCGCCATGCGCGAAATGTCGGAACTGATTTACGAAACTTGCAAGACCTATCTGGTCACGCAGGGCAAGTTCCTGGCGATTTTGTGGGCGTTCATCGCGGTGGTAATCGTGCTCTACTTCGGCGTGCTGCTGAAGGCGGAGTACTCCATCGGCACGGTGGTAATCATTCTCGGCTTTAGCGTGGTGGGAATTCTGGGCAGCTACGGGGTGGCCTGGTTCGGCATCCGGGTGAACTGCTTCGCCAACTCACGCACCGCGTTTGCCGGCCTGAAGGGCAAGCCGTACCCGTGCTACGCCATCCCGACGAAATCGGGCATGAGCATCGGCATGGCGCTGATCAGCGTTGAGCTGCTGATCATGCTCATCATTCTCCTGTTCGTGCCGGGCGACTACGCCGGGCCGTGCTTCATCGGCTTCGCCATCGGCGAGTCCCTGGGCGCGGCGGCGCTGCGTATTGCGGGCGGAATCTTCACCAAGATCGCCGACATCGGCAGCGACTTGATGAAGATCGTCTTCAAAATCAAGGAAGACGACGCGCGCAACCCGGGCGTGATCGCCGACTGCACCGGCGACAATGCCGGCGACTCGGTCGGCCCCTCCGCCGACGGCTTTGAAACCTACGGCGTCACCGGCGTCGCGCTCATCACCTTCATCCTGCTGGCGGTGAAAAGCCCGACCATCCAGGTGCAGCTCCTGGTCTGGATCTTCGTTATGCGCGTCATGATGCTGGTCTCCAGCGCCGGTTCGTACTTCATCAACGGCGCGTTCGCCAAGGCAAAGTACGAGGGCAAGGACGAGATGAACTACGAGGCGCCGCTGACCACGCTGGTCTGGCTCACT
>JAIQFM010000067.1 GCA_020073285.1 Terriglobia bacterium
GCAACACACCAGCTTGCGGTTCCCGCGCTTCCGCCGCACCCACAAACGCAGAGTCTTGGCCACTTCGTTGATCTCGCTTCGATAGACCCGGTAACCCGGCCACCCCAGAATCTTCGTCCACTCGCTGTCGCTCATCCCAACCAGCGTACCGCCACACCCGCTACTCTGGAATCCAGTAAATCCACAAGTTTTTCAGATTCCTGCGCAGAGCCGAAAAAGTATTGGCTTGAAGGCGAATATTTCCAGCAGCTTGGTCGAGAGTATCAGACCCAGAACCCGATATACACGATCCGGACGTTTCCGCCACATTTGAGCGCGATGGATGGTTCACATCCATTTGGCGAGTATTCAGGCGGCCTTCTCGCGGTACTAGCAAAGGAGATGGAGCAGTTTACGGAGTTTCATGACAAGTGGTATGTCAACGATTTCGCGTCAGGGGGCAGGTAAATGGACGAGAAACTCAATCGTCGCATACAACTGGGTAGTGCCGCGACAGTCGCAATGTCTTATTTCTTGCCGTGGGCCAGCATCATTTCGCCAGTAGGGTCAATTCAGATAAAAGGTTTGTACATTGATTACTGTTGGGCACTGCTGTTGGGTGCCCTTGCCCATATAGCTCTCCAGTTTGCCGCTACTAATCGCGAAGCTCTCGGAGTTCCCGAGAGCACTG
The DNA here is from genome assembly GCA_020073285.1 of Terriglobia bacterium. Lineage (GTDB taxonomy): Bacteria > Acidobacteriota > Terriglobia > Terriglobales > Acidobacteriaceae > JAIQGF01. The sequence continues at coordinate 671 of JAIQFM010000067.1, forward strand.
TCAAATACATTACCTTTGCCCACCGGATTGTTCCGCTGCTGCTGGTCGCCTTCATCGCATGGCAGGGAGCGTGGTTCGCTCTTAATGTTCGGAAACCAGTAGGCGCGAGCCTGTTCGGAACCGAAGTCCCCGCTGTCGTTCGTGCGGGATTGGATTATGGCTACTGGTTAGCGGTTTGCGGCGCTACGTTGCTGGTCATAACGGTCGCACTCTCTCTGAAGCAACTAGCGCGGTTCTTTTCGGCGGTGGTTGGCATCGTCGCCATTTCATTCGGCATTTCGTTCGGTTTGACGCGCTCCTCCGCTAAGAGTGCAGTATTAGCAGCGTCATCCCCAACCCTCGCCGTTGCGACTGCGGAATCAGCAGCTCCGCCCATCTCGGCACCCGAATTCGATTGGTCCCCATACCTCCAAACCGTTTCAGTGAAGGCTCGTGCGTATCCGAAAGACTATGAAGCGTCACGGTTCAGGCCGGCAATCGTGATCACACCGACCTTTCGAAACCTGGGCTCTAAAACTATTACAGGTATACGCGGCAGGATTTCGGTGCTGGATGCTTTTGGCCGTGAGGTGTTTGGGTTCGGCTTTCGCGATGACGACAAAATCGCGGCGGGCGCTGAGACTCGGCACAGTGGAGGATATTCATTCGAGGATAACGAGTTCGACAACAACGACCCTTTTAGCAAGATGTATCCGCTCGTCAGCGCGGACAATGCCAAGTATTTGGTAAGAATCACTGAAGTGGCTTTTGCTGATGGGACGATATTGCCCGCGAGTAGCACGGCAAACAAATAGGCTTTTCCCCTCGGAAATCACTTTGTCTCTGCTGAAGGTTGAGCCGATTGCGCGGCGCGGGTGCCCCGTCCTAGCCCGGTTTTGGCTAGGGCGGAGTTTTCGCCCGCCCATCACTGACAACCCAATGCACAGTTCTTTAACAGGAGATTGACGATGGCTACCCCGCTCGACAGTGATGGCCAGCCACTTGCCCTCAATTACAACCATGCTCGTCGTGCCACCCGAGCCATCCACGAATTGATTGGATTTCTCCGCGGAATCATTGCAGACCAGTACATAAGCTCGGCTGAAGCAGAGTCCTTGGCGAAATGGTGTGTGGCGAACCGTGAGATAGCCGATGTTTGGCCAGTCAGTACACTTGTGGAGAGACTTGATCGCATCTATGCAGACGGGGTCGCGGATGAGGACGAACGCGCGGATTTAGCAGTCTTGGTCAACCATATCGTCGGCGCACAGGACGACCATACCCTGATGTTTGGACCCACGGACCTTCCCCTCACACAACCTGCACCCGATGTCATTTTCGATGGAAATGAGTTCGTTTTTACTGGCAAGTTCCTCTACGGTGGTCGGAAGGCGTGCCAGAAGCAAGTAGAACTTCGCGGCGGACACTGCTCGGATACAGTAAAACTTCAGACCTCGTACTTGGTAATAGGCACTCTAACAAGTCGCGACTGGAACTTCAGTGCGTTCGGCAACAAGATCATGAAAGCGGCTGAATACGCAAGCCGCTGCCCTCTAGCTATTGTCTCGGAGAAGCATTGGGAATCATTTTTGTTGGATTCCGCAGCATCACAGGCAGGGCAATAGCCGGGCGCCCGCCTTTTGCGCAGCAAAGGGTGGCGATGCAAACCAATATCACGCGGCATTGACCGTGATCCGCCCAGCTCTTGTGCATCGGGTGGCGCAGGGCTTCAGCCCTGCGATTTAGCTGGCAGAGAGGTCACCGGCTTTAGCCGCTGAGGTACTTCGTTCGACTCCCAATGCGGACTCGCGGAACTGTAGGGATATTCCTCCGCCAGCTTAACCAACCCAGCCTTCACGGGATTCTGGTAAATGTAATTTCGCGCCCGCTCATATTCCCCCGCATCGCGGACTCTGTGGTCATAAAAGCTTGTCTGCCAAATCTGGCTTTGGATACCGAATTCCTTTCGCGCCCGAAAAGAGAATCCGCCTTTTATCAATTGCAGTGCCCTCTCCAAAGTGACTTCGGGTGTGAGGAGCAGATGAAAATGGCTGGGCATGACCACAAATTCATGCAGCAGGTATTTGTGATCCGCGCGATAGTGGCAGAGAACATCCACCAACAGTCCTGCCATTCGGCCGGATTGCAGCACGGGCTTCTTATCGGCGGTTGAAGCAGTAATGAAGTATGTATCGTGACCGGTCCAACCGCGGTAAGGGATTGACATAAGTACCTCAGCGGCTAAAGCCGGTCAGGCTACCACGACTCAACAGCAGGGCTAAAGCCCTGCTCCACCCAATTTCGTCGCGTTGAGTTTCATTGTGGAATTGCCGGTTGCCCCACCCTTGTCGCTCGCGGGTTTCGAGCGACAGGGTGGGCCATCTTCCAGCCCGCGATGCGGGCGAAAGAACGTAGCCCCGGGCGTGGGGTCCCCAACACGCGCGGCTTTTTGCGCGTGGTGGGGTGCTCGTGAGCCCGGGGTTGGGTTGGCAAAAAAATCACTTCCCCTCTGCCGAAGGCTTGCGCGCAGCCGCTTGCGGCGGAGCGCAAAACAAAAGAACATCACGCGGCATTGACCGTGATCCGCCCCGCTTTCCTGACGCGCCGCGGTCGGATCACGATTTCAACATCGCAGTGCAGCGCGGTCACGAACCCCAGCAGGCGCTCCACCGAGAATCCGTCCAGCTTGTAATTCTTCAGCGCGGACACCTTGGGCTGATTCACTCCCAGCCGCTCCGCCGCCTTCACCTGCGACAGCTTCATCGCGGCAAGGATCCGGTTAAGCGCGACGGCCAGCTTCACCTTCGTTTGCCGTTCTTCGGCGTTTTTGAACCCGAGGTCCGCGAAAACGTTCCCGGAGCTCGCCTTGATCTCCACATCGTCACTATTTCTTCTTTGCGGCACTGGCCTTCTCCTCGAAATTGATCCTGTAGTGCTCACGCGCAGCTTGCAGCCGTTTGTGAATCAACTCAACGTCCCTCTTCGCGGTCCGAATTCCCTTCGGCGATTTCTTCTGAAACGCGTGCAGGACGTAAACCGCCAATTCAAATCTCACCGTGTAAACGGCGCGATAGGCATTGGCTTCGTAGTCGTCCACGATCTCGAATACGCCCTGGCCTTCGCCTTTCCACGGCTTCGCCGAAGGATGTTTCTCGCCGAACTGCGCCACTCCCAGCGCCCAGCCGATTTCATCCTTGACCCGCTCAGGAAATGAGAGGAGTTCCTCGTGAGAGGAGCCCACCCAAAACAGCCGTTTCTCTCCCGGTACCGGCGTACGCGCCATTGCTGTATCCCAATTCTAGGATATCAGGCGCCCGTGTCAAGAAGAATTTATCGCCGGGCGCCCCGTCCTAGCGGGATTCGGGGGGCTGGCCCTCGATAAGACGCCGCTACGCGGCTGAGGATTCCGCTGTTGTGCACATGTCGCCAACCCGTGCAGCGGGCAACAGAAAGTAGCCCCAGACGTGAGTCCGGGGTTAGGTTGGCAACAAAATCACTTCCACTCTGCCGAAGAGGTCCTTCGCTGCGCTCAGGATTTCCCCCTTCGGCTACGCTCAGGGCAGGCTCTGCGGGCTCTCCCCCTTCGCTTACGCTCAGGGTCACGCCCGCAAACCGGCTCGACTTGCGGCGGAGCGCAAGTAATAAAATCGCTTTCGCGTACCGCAAGCCTTCGCCGAGTGCTCCATGCCTTGCCCATCAGACTCTGCCGCCCGCTGAAGCGGGCTCATTTTCATTTTTGACCGCCCCCCGGCTGTTCATTCTTCCGCGCGCTGCGCGCGCTAACGCCGCGGGCTAGGTTCCTTTTGCGCTCTGCGCGCGCTTGCGCCGGGCGCCCCCGCCACGATTTGCTTAGGGCGGGTCAAAACCGAAACTGAAACTCGAAAGTCAGGGTGTTTTCAGATAATCTGCGGATACCCCACATCAGCCATGCGCCAGATGCGGGACACACTCTTGCCATGGGCCGCATCCACGTTCTCCCCGAACACGTTGCCAACAAGATCGCCGCCGGCGAGGTGGTGGAGCGCCCGGCGTCGGTGGTGAAGGAGTTGCTGGAGAACGCGCTGGACGCGGGCGCGCGCCGCATTCGAGTGCAGGTGGAAGGTGGCGGCAAGAAGCTAATCCAGATTACCGACGACGGCTGTGGGATGGTGCGCGACGATGCCCTGCTGGCATTTGAGCGGCACGCCACCTCGAAGATACGCACTGCCGATGACCTGCTGACGGTGGCGACGCTGGGGTTCAGGGGCGAGGCGCTGCCGTCGATCGCGTCGGTGTCGAGGCTGCGGCTGGAAACTTGCGCGGCGGAGAGTCGTACAGACCCACATCTGCCAAAACCAGGCAGATATTCGGCACCAACAGCACCAACAGCACCAACAGCACTATCGGCAGCAACGGGCACGGTGATCGAGATTGCCGGGGGAACAATCCTGAAGGTGGAAGAAGCTGGGCTGCCGACGGGAACGTCGATCGCGGTGCGCGATTTGTTCTTCAATGTGCCGGCGCGGCGGAAGTTTCTGCGCTCGGAATCCACCGAGCTGGCGCAGATCGCGTCGCTGGTAACGCACTACGCCCTGGCGCATCCGGACAAGCACTTCGAGTTGCACTCGTCGGTAAACGCGATGCTGATCGCGGCGCCGGTGGCGTCGCACCAGGAGCGGATTTACCAGGTGTTCGGGCGCGAGACGCTCGACCAATTGCTGCCGCTGGCGGCGATGCTGCCGCTGGCGCGGGTAGGACTGCCGCAGCCACCCCCGTGGGCCAGGCGCGACGAGAATGAGGATCAGGAGAAGTTTGTTCCCGGTGAGCTGCGGCTGCATGGGTTTGCGTCCAAGCCGGAAATCCAGAAGCTGAACCGGAATTCGATGTTCGTATTCGTCAACGGGCGGCTGATCCGCGACAAGGTGGTACAACACGCGCTGACCGAGTCGTATCGCAATATTCTGCCGCCGACGGTGTATCCGGTGGTGCTGTTGTTTCTGGAAATGCCGAGCACCGAGTTGGACGTGAATGTGCACCCGTCGAAGGTGGAGGTGCGGTTCCGGCAGCAGTCGGTAGTGCACGATTTTGTGCGCGACGCGGTGCGGGCGGCGCTGATGAAGGCGCGTCCGGTGCCGCAGTTCACGCGGGAAATTACGGCGCAGCCGACGGCATCGCCGGGATTGACGCCGGGGGCTGCGGCAGGCGCACGTGCCCACCCTGTCGCGCCCCCGCGCTTCGCTTCGGGGCAGGCTCCCCCGGGCGCGACAAGGATGGGGCAACCGGGTGAACTAGGGATCACGCAGGCGGACGCGGATTTTGCGCTGAGCGCGCCGGCGCTGCTGCCGGTTTCGCAGCGGCTGGAGTTCCAGGGCTCGATTGACGTCGAGGGGAATGCCGCCGTGCCAGTGGCGCGTCTTGGATCGCAGGCCGTGGTGCCGGACGGCGGATGCACGCGCGAGATTCCCGAACCGCCGCCGAGCGATGCGCCGCCGTTCGAATCGCTGAAGCCGCTGGGCCAGGTGCGCGAGTCGTTTATCCTGGCGGTGAACGAAGAGGGGCTGTGGATTGTGGATCAGCACGTGGCGCACGAACGCGTGCTGTTCGAGAAAGTGCTGCGGCAGCGCGCGGCGGAGCGGGTGGAGTCGCAGCGATTGCTGATGCCGCTGATCATCGAGCTGACGCCGCAGCAGCAGGCGATCTTCGCCGAAATCTGCGATGAGCTGCGGCGCAACGGCTTCGACGCGGAGCCGTTCGGCTCGCGCACCATTGCCGTCAAAACCGCGCCCGCCGGGGTGGACGCCAGCGACGTGGAGCACATGCTGCACGAGCTGCTGACGCAGTTCGAGCGTGAAGAGCAGGCGCTGAACCTGGAGATCGCGCGCACGCGAATCGCCGCTTCCATCGCGTGCCACGCCGCCATCAAGATCAATACGCCGCTGACGCCGGACAAGATGGAGTGGCTGCTGCGCGAACTGGCCAAAACCGAATGTCCGATGTCGTGTCCGCACGGCAGGCCGGTAGTGTTGCGGTATTCTGTGAAGGACATTCAGAAAGCGTTCAAAAGGATCTGATGATCTGACGATCGGAGGCTGGATCGCACGGTCGCCAGATTACCCCATGACGGAACAGGAACTCCACCAACTACGCCGCCAGAAATGGTGTCTTGACGGGCGCGGCGCGCGCACGCTGGAGGAAGCGCGCGCGTTCGTGGAGACGGTGGGAATGTGCCTGCTGTACCCGACGAGGCCAGCGGTGCTGGCGCCGACGTTTCTGGGCGCGTACGCCGGCACTGACGATGACCTGCCGACGGTGAGGCAGGCGTTTGCCGATCCGCGGGCGCGCGCGGCGACGGAGATGATGGTCCGCTTGCTGCGCGAGAAGACGGCGTTCGAGGCGAACGTGTTCGGCGAGGCCGGATTCCTGGTGTCGGCGGCGGTATTTCCGTACTTGTACGGCGTGGTCGGCGACAAGAACCCGCGGCAGATGCCGACGCCGGGCGCGCGCTCGGAATACTCGCCGCTGGCGCGCGATGTGTTCGAGGCAATCCGGGCACACGGCGGGGTCTCCAAGCCGCGATTGCGCGAACTGCTGGGCGGCGAGCCATCGGCGCCGGCGCTGGATCGTGCGCTGAACGAGTTGTGGTCGCGGCTGCGGATCACCCGCGTGGACTACACTCCGGAAGAGGGCGCGAAGTGGGATGCGCTGTATCGCTGGGCGCCGGAGCGGGTGCAACGGGGGCTCCACATGTCTCAACCGGAGGCGCTATCGGGGCTGCTGTCGAAGTATCTGGAGACGGTGGTGGCGGCGGAGGGGGCTGAAGTCGAGGAATTGTTGGGGCGGCTGGTGCCCAAGTCGCGGGTGAAGGAGTCGGTGAATGCGCTGCTGGCGGCGCGCGAGTTCAGTTTTGTTACGGTGGGAAAGAAGAGCATGCTGCAGGTGGCGCCGAGCCGAGAGGCGTATGTGGCGAGGCCGCGGCGGACAGTCAGGAGCAGAAGTTAGGAGTCAGGAGTCAGGAGTCAGCAATCGTTGCGGAAATGACGGGAAAAAACAGAAAGCTAGTGATCGCGATCGATGGGCCGGCGGGAGCGGGCAAGAGCACGATTGCAGCGCGGCTGGCGCGCAAGCTCGGGTACGTGAACCTGGAGAGTGGGGCGATGTACCGCGCGCTGGGGCTGAAGGCGATCCAGAACGATGCGTCGTTCGACGACGAGGGCGAACTGCTGAAGCTGGCGAGGAGTTCGCGGATCAGTTTGGAGCCGCGGGTGGATGGAAACCGCGTGCTGCTCGATGGCGCCAACGTCAGCGAGCGGATTCGGGAGCGCGACGTGACCGAGGCGGCGTCGCGGGTGTCGGTGCATCCGGCGGTGCGGGCCTGGATGGTGGATCGGCAGCGCGAGATGGGCAAGCAGGGCGGCGTGATCATGGAAGGGCGCGATATCGGAACGGTAGTGTTCCCCAACGCCGAAGTGAAGATATTCCTGGAGGCCACGCCCGACGTGCGCGTGGAGCGGCGTTTGAAGCAGCGCGGAGCGGATGCGGGCAAGGCGAAGACGGTGGCGGCGGAGCTGCAGCAACGAGACCAGCGGGACCGGACACGAGCGGCGTCGCCGCTGGTTCCCGCGCCGGATGCGGTGATTTTGGATTCGACACATCTCACAATCGATCAGGTGGTGCAGCGGGCGGAGGAACTGGTGAGAAAGAAGATGGGGGAATAAGTTTCAGTTTCAGAAAAACCCGGGCGGCCATCGCCCGCTCTCCACATACCGAGTGCAGTTTCACCGTGGCTTCCGTTTCGCCGACGCGTGCCGGATCGAAGCACGCACACCTCATGCCACGAAATCTTCGCTCACTTCCTCGTGGCGGTGCTGATTGGCGGCTGAGGCGTTGCGGTCGCTGATGTCGGAGAGACGCGCCAGGCGCTCGGCATATTCTTTTTTCAACGCACCGGGAAGATAACGCCAGGTCCAGTTGCCGTCGATGCGGCTGGGCGTATTCATGCGAGCCTCGCTGCCCAGGCCGAGCACGTCCTGCAGAGGAACGATGGCCAGGCGCGCGGGCGAGGTGAGGGCGGTGCGGATCAATGCCCAGTTCATGCCGTCGGGATCGGTGCCGAGGTAATCCTGGGCGGCGCGGCGCTCGTCGCCACGGAGGGAGTTGAACCAGCCGAGCGAGGTGTCGTTGTCGTGCGTGCCGGTGTAGACGACGCAGTTGGGCTCGTAGCGGTGCGGAAGATAGATATGCGCGCCGGGATCGCTGAACCCGAACTGCAGCACCTTCATGCCGGGAACCTGGAGACGCTCGCGCAGGGCGTGCACTTCGGGCGTGATCATGCCAAGGTCTTCGGCAATCAAGGGAAACCCACCCAGCGCCTCGCGCAAGACGTGAAACAGATCGTCGCCGGGACCTGGAATCCAGCGCCCGTGGTGCGCGGTGGGCTCATTGGCCGGAATCTCCCAGTACGACTCGAAGCCGCGGAAGTGGTCGAGGCGCACGATGTCGCAGGTGGTCAGCGCCCATTTCATGCGCTGCACCCACCAGTCGTAGCCGCGCGATTTCAGCACGTCCCAGCGATAAATTGGGTTGCCCCAGCGCTGGCCGGTTGCGCTATAGGCGTCGGGCGGCACGCCGGCGACGACCGTGGGACTCAGGTCGTCATTGAGCTGGAACAGATCGAGGTTCGTCCAGACGTCGGCGCTGTCGTAGTCCACGAAAATCGCGACGTCCCCAACGATGCGGATACCGCGCTGCCGGCAGGCTTGATGCAGGGCGCGCCACTGCTCGAAGAAGAAGAACTGGGTTACGCGGGAAACGTCGAGTGCGATCTCGAGCTGCTCCCGCACGCGGGCCAGCTCCCGAAGTTCGCGGCGGGCAAGTTTGCGCGGCCACTGGTTCCAGGCGCCTTGCTGGTAGCGGTCGCGCAGGCGGACGAATAGGACGTAGTCGTCGAGCCACCAGGCATTGTCGGAACAGAATTTTTCGTAGCGGCTGCGAGCCGAACCGGAGGCGTTGCCGAGAAAGTTCCCGGCGGCCTCGCGCAACAGGGGCAGCTTGATGGCGCGGACGTGGTCGTAGTCGATGCGGCCGTCGTGCTCGGGAAGAACAGCGAGCCGGCCACGATCGATCCAGCCGGCGTCAGCGAGGCGCTCCATGCTGACCAGCAGCGGGTTTCCGGCAAAGGCGGAGATGGACGAATAGGGAGAGCTGCCGTAGGCCACCGGGCCGAGCGGCAGGACTTGCCAGAGCGTCTGCCGCGCCTCGGAAAGGAAGTCGAGGAACTGGTAGGCGGCGGGGCCGAGGTCTCCGATGCCGCCGCGCGAGGGCAGTGAGGAGAGATGGAGCAGGATTCCGGAGGCGCGTTCGTGAAGCAAGCTCTGAGCTCTTAGTCCTTAGCGCGTTTTTGGCGTAGCCGCGAAGAAATAACCCAAGATCCTTCGACTCGGGTTTCCCGCGCACGACCACTCCAGAACGCGAAAGGCAGGCGTGCTGGGGGCCCCGGTAAGAGCGCGCGGAAGCTCTCCCTCGCTCAGGATGACATCAGGGTACATCAACTGTGGAACCGCTCTAGCGCTCAACTGCTGGCTGATGGATCCCAGCTCTTTGCCGGTCGCTAGCGATAGAACTTTCTGGTTATGGATGAAGGACACGAAGATCGCGAAATTCATCGTGGCCTTCCTGTCCTTGCAGGTTGACGAGTGCGTCAGGAACCTTCGGAGCCCTGCGTCGGGGTCGTGATGCGCTTGAGTTCCTGCTGGTTGATCTTGATCTTGCCGCTTTTCTCCATCTGCTTCTGGAGGTTGGAGGCAAAGACCTCGAAGAATTCGTTGCGCTTTCTCTGCAGGAGTTGGTCGCGCAGGCGGTCCTTGGAGGCGACGAACTGCGCCGGCGGCGGCTCCTGCTTCTCCAGCAGGGCGGCCACCACACCGCTGCGGCCAGTGCCGATGGGCGCGCTGATGTCTCCCGATTTCATGTCGAAGACAACCGCTGCCGGGCCGGTAAGCGAGCCGAGGTCAGGCACCTGGCTGGTCGGACCGACCAGATCGCTGGTCTTCACCGTGGCGCCGAGTTCCTTGGCCGCCTTTTTCAAGTCGTGGAGCGAGCGCGCCTTCTCGGAAAGCTCAGCGGTCTTCCGCTGCAGCATCTGGTTGGCGGCGTCCGCCTTGAATTCCTGCTCGACTCGGGAGCGAATCTCTTCGAACGAAGGGGTACGCGCCGGCTCAACCTTGGTTACCTGATAAACGACGTAGCCCTGCGGGATGTGAACCGAATCGGGCGTGCCCTTGTCGCGCGCGCTGAAGGCGGCGGACATGAATTCCGGCGCGTTGCCCAGGCCGGGGAGCGAGTCGGTGCGCGTGAACAGGCCGGTCTCCACCACGTCGAGGCCGCTGTTCTTGGCCGCCTTGTCGAGCCCGGCGGTGCGCGCATCGGCTTGCACCTTGGAGGCCAGCGCATCGGCGCGGGTGGCGGCCTTGTCGGCGGCGAGCTGCGGCTCGATCTGCGGTATTACCTCGTCGAGCGGCTTGACGTGCGCTTCCTGCTTGTCGTCCACGTGAATAAGGTGGAAGCCGAAGGTGCTGCGGACCAAGCCGCTGGTCTGGCCTTTGGGCAGCGAGAACGCCGACTGCTCGAATTCGGGTACGGTCTGGCCGCGCTGGATCCAGCCAATGGAGCCGCCGTTGTCCTTGCTGCCAGTGTCTTCGGAAAACTTCTTCGCCAGCTCGGCAAAGTTACCGCCGCTCTGCACCTGCTTGAGCACCGACTCCGCCTTCTCGCGCGCCGCCTTCACCGCCGCCTCGTCCACCTTGCCGTCGGGGCCGGGGACGGGAGTCTTGATGAGGATGTGGCGGACGTTGACCTGCTCGGGAACGCGGTACTGGTCGCGATGCGAGTTGTAGTACTGCTGCAATTCCTGGAGCGGGACCTGCACCTGCTGGCGAACCTTGCCGGTGTCAATCACGATGTAGCGCGCCTGCCGCTTCTCCGGGATGGCGTTGGCGTACTGCGGCTTGTGCTGGTCGAAGTACGCCTTCAACTCGGCCTCGGAAGGATGCACCTGCTTCATCACGTCCTCGAGGGTGAGCACGGCGTAGTCGAACTTGACCTTGGTGTTCTCGCGCTGGTACTGCTGCGCGAGTTCCTGGTCGGAGACGGTGACGCCGCCTTCCACCGCGGCGCGCAGCTTGCGGATCAGCAGGTCGGTCTTGAGCAGTTGCTCGAACTGCTGCGCGCCCAGGTTGAAGTTCTGTTGGATGAAGCCTTCATAGATGTCCTGGCCGACAAAGTTGCCGCCGGGAAACAATGCCGAGGCGAAGGCGCCGTGCTGCAGCTCGCTCTGAAGCTCCGCGTCGGTGACCTTGAAGCCCATGCGGTGAGCTTCGGCGACCATCGCTTTCTGGATGATGAGCTGGTCGGCGGCGCGCTTCATCAGGAAGGGCATGAACTGGGAGGGAAAGCCGCGCGGAAACTGCTGCTTGCCCATCTGGCGAGCGCTGTCTTGCACTTCGCTGACGGTGATTTCCTGGTCGCCGACCTTGGCGATGACGTTGCCCTGCGGGCTGCCAATGCCAAACGTGTCGCCCAGGATGCCGCCCGGAATCAGGGTGATGACCATGGCGCCGCAGATAACCATAAGCAGCCCGCCAAGCACGATCTTCTTCGTCTTGCCGGGGGTTTGCAGAAATCGAATCATGTGTCTGGTTGCTCCAAGAACGAGTGAGAATCACTTCATTATATATAAACCGCGGGGCGCGCCGAGGCAGGCTGCAGACTCAATTCAGATGTGATTCGGGGGCAAAGGATTCGAAATGTGAAATGCTGTGTGGGGACAAGCGCAGCGCGCCTCCACGGCCTTTTTTGCGCTTTCGCTTCGCTCCTCTGCACTAAGTTTTTCTGCTCGGGCTTTTCCCTCGAGCGGACCGGTCTAACAGATCATGTGTGGCCAATCGAAGAACTCGTTGGATCGCTCGGATCAGAAAAAGGCGAATGAAAAGCGGCCTTCAATAGTTGCCAATCTCACGTTTGTTCGATTCCGGTAATTCGTAGCCCCGCGGAGTGCACTTTGTGGCGGATGTTGAGGGTGATGAGCAGGGCCGTGATCTGCTCTACGATGCGCGCGTTCTCCAGTTTGCCGCCGTCGAGGGGACGCGCGCCGGGGATTTTGCGGGCAAGTTCATAGGCGACTTCTCTAGCCTTCTCGTGGTCGGTGCAAATAATGACGTCACATTCAACGGGCAAGTCGGTGTCCAGCAGCGAGGCCGAGACGTTCTGAAACGCGCCCACGACGGCGATGCCCTGCGGCACCATTTCCGCCGCTTGCTGCGCCGCCGAACCCTGCCACACGCCGAGCACGCGCGAGCCGCGGTCGCCGACGCCGCTGGCCAGCGGCACGGTGGCGCAGACCAGCACCGTGCCGGGGCGGAAATGATTGCGCAACTGCTTCAAGGTCGCCGCCTGCGCTTCGAAAGGAACCGCGAGCACGACCACGTCGGTGGCGCGGACGGCGGCGGAGTTCTCCATTCCTTCCACGGTAGCGCCTGTGCCCGCTCGGACGCAGATTTCTTGCGCCGCCGCGCGGGCGCGGTTCTCGTCGCGCGACCCGATCAACACGCGCAGCCCGGCGCGAGCCCAGCGCGAGGCCAGGCCGCGTCCTTCCGGCCCGGTGCCGCCAATGATGGCTACGGTGGTGGTCATGATTCAAACAGTTTCAGGTGGTTTCAGTTCCGCGATCAGTTCACCGTGGGCCGTGCGCCACCGCTGGCGTATCGAAATACTCCAACTTCGTATATGTGGTGTTGCGTTCGGCGGGGACGCGTTCCAGTTCGCGGATGCGCTCATGAAACTGCTCCGGGCTAAGGTACTCGCCGGAGGTCGCGCCCGCCAGCCTGGAAATGTTTTCGTCCATCAGGGTGCCGCCGTAATCGTTGGCGCCGGCGCGCAGACAGAGTTGCGCGGTCTCGCGGCTGAGCTTCACCCACGACACCTGCACGTTGCGAATCGAGCCTGCAAGCATGACTCGCGCGAGGGCATGGATTTTCAAATGCTCGGCCAGCGTGGGGCCGGGCCGCGCCATGCCTTCCTGGAACAGAAGCGTGTTCTGGTGCACGAAGCCCAGCGGCACGAACTCGGTGAAGCCGCCGGTCTGGGATTGGATGTCGCGCAGCAGGAGCAACTGGTTCACCCAGTGTTCGGTGGTCTCGATGTGGCCGTACATCAGGGTTGACGTGCTGCGGATGCCGCACTGGTGCGCGGTGGCGATGATCTCGCGCCAGCGGGCGGTCGAGAGCTTGTTGCGCGAGATGAGTTCGCGCACCTGGTCGTCGAGAATTTCGGCGGCGGTGCCGGGCAGCGTGTCGAGGCCGTTATCGCGCAACATGCAGAGGTAGTCGCGCGTGCTCATGCCGGTGAGTTCAACGCCGTAGGAAACTTCCATCGGCGAGAAGGCATGGGTGTGCATGTCGGGCGCGGCGCTTTTCACGGCGCGCAAGATGTCGCGGTAGTAAAACGGCGGCAGTCCGTGCGGCAGTCCTCCCTGGATGCAGACCTCGGTGGCACCGCGCGCGCGGGCCTCACGGGTACGGCGGGCAACGTCTTCCAGCGTCAGGAAGTACGCGGTGCTGTCGCGCGCGCCCACGCTGAAAGCGCAGAACTTGCAGCCGACGAAACACACGTTGGTGAAATTAATGTTGCGATTGACGACGTAGGTGACCACGTCGCCGACCATGGCGCGGCGCAGTTCGTCGGCGGCAACGATGAGGGCAAGCAGATCGTCGCCCTCCGCCGACGCAAGTTGGAGACATTGTTCGCGCGTGAGCCGGCCCCCATCGTGCGCTTCGAGCACGGTCTCAAGAGCAGCGCAGACCTCCGGCGAGGCTTGGCGCGAAATGTCTGACCAGCCGATCGTCCCGAGCACATCGAAGTTTGGTGCTGCCATAAACACCGTGCTTCTGTCGCCCGCTGAAACGGGCTCTTGTTCCTTTAAGATCGGTACACACGGCTTACGCCGTGGGCTGGGATCTGCCGCGCTGCGCGCTCTAAACCCACATCTGCCAAAACCGGGCAGATGTGGGCCACCGTCACACCATCGACCGTCTTTCAGCGAAATAAATCGCGCTTGGCCGGGCGGATCAAGTCGCGTCCCTTACCGCGCCCCGGCTCATACTCGAACCCGCGAATGATACACGCGGGCAGGCGCGACAGCTTGCCGCAAGCCAGTCCGGCCATCCCCGCCAATTGGTCGGCGGCGGCGTCCAGGCTGACGCGTAGCGGATAACCATAGGGATCGCGTTGCGCTCGGTAATCGCGGAACGCCTTCATTCCCGCAAGCCCGATCGCCGCCTCCGCCAGCCCTTCGCGCCACGGCCGCCCGAAAGTATCGGTAATGATAACCGGAACGGCAAACCCGAGGCGACGCCGCAGTGCGCTATAGGTACGCCGCGCCGACTGGTCGGGATCGCGCGGCAGCAGCACCGCGCTGTAGCCGCCGTCCACGTTGGAAACATCCACGCCGCTGTTGGCGCAAACCAAACCGTGCGCCGTCTCGGTGATCAGGACATTGCGATGCTTGCGCACCACACGCACGGCCTGCGCCAGCCCGAGCTCGACCACGCGTGCGTCCAACTTGTGCCGTTTAGCGCGGCGGCGAGCTTCCAGCCTCGGTTGTACATCGTCAAGCGCGACGATCTGCCCTTCGGCTTTGGAGACGATCTTGTGCGTGACCACCAGGATATCGCCGCGCTGGAATTGCAGCCCGGCGCGGGCGACGGCCGACAGCACAAGCTCGGCGATGGAGTCGCCCGGCCGGACTTCGCCGATGCCGGGAATTGGAATGGCGCTGAGGGCGGACATGAGGCGGGATAAATGTATCAGGGAGTACCGAGTACCGAGTACTTAGTACCGAGTACCGGGCCTGAGGGGCTTTAGAGATTGAATGGTGAGGACGAACTATTGACTGCCCGGCGGCCCCCAGGCTGGTCGAGGTTCTGGCCGCAGGCTGGGCAGCGTTGTTCGACCCAGTCCGCCGCGTAGGTGCCAAGACACAGCGTAGTGAAGGAAAGCATTGCCACTGCCGCAAAGGAAATCATCCTGCCCTCCGGGGAGAGAACCGCGTACGACAGCAAACATTAGCGCGGAAATCGCGGCGGGGAAACGTCACGCGGGTAATGCCGAGAAACGGAGGTAACCTTGCGGTCAGAGCGCTTCCGAGCTCACGGCCCGGGAGTTCTCCTTTCAAGCACTGGCCTGGCCGCGCCAACGCTCCGGCAACTTCCACTCGCACAGCAGTTTTTGGGTTTGTGTGCGCTGGGGAAAACCGAGAAGCTGGGCGAGGTCGGCGGGGCGGTCAATGTCGAGCGCGATGCCGGGAAGATTTTGGTTGTCGAGCACGACGCAGGTTTTGCCGGTTGCCTGCGCCGAGGCATGGTGCGGCAGAAAACTATCGTTGCCGAAGCGTAGGGGAAAAAGCGCGCACGGCCGGCGCAACACGGCGTTGGTTCCGCGTCCGTCGGCGGCAGGGACCAGCACCGAACCTTCCGCCGGCATGGCGGAGAGCACGGCCTCGACCTCAGAGGCGCGCAGCAGTGGAATGTCGCCAGGCAGAACCACGGTGAAATCGGCGCCGCGCCTTTCCGCCTCGGCGGTAGCCATGGCGATCGCCTCGCTCTCGCCGAGATTTTCGTTGTCGACGATGAACTGGAAGCCGTAGTGGCGTGCCAGGCCGGTGGCGAAGGCATCGTTGGTGACCAGGGCGATGGCGGGGCGCGGCTTGACCTCGGCCAGCGCGGCGCACACGTCTTTCAGCATGGTGCGCGCCAGGATCGTACGCTGTGGCTGCGTCAGCACTCGGGCCAGCCGCTGCTTGGCGGTGGACATTTCCTTGACCGGAATCAGTATCATCGCGTCCTGCCTGCGGCACGCGCCGGCATGACCGCCGCCAGCGCCGCGCCAGCGAGTTCCGCCTTGGCAGGATCGGAATCCATGATGGTGTTGGCGAATGCGACCTGCACGCCAGAGTTTTCGACCTCGCCGGCGTATGTCCGATCGCGCTGGTCGGCAATCAACACGTCGAGAAAATCCTGGTAGGCTTGCGCCACACCGGCGATTGAGACCGGCAGACCCTGCGTCTTCATTAGCTCGCCCGCCGGGCCGGAAACCGCGGCGCCGCCGACAATCGGGCTGACCGCCGCCACCGGCGCTCGCGTTTCCCGGAGCGCCTGGCGAATGCCGGGCACGCTGAGGATGGGGCCGATGCTGGTGACCGGATTGCTAGGCGCGATCAGTACTGCCTCGGCATCGCGGATCGCCTCGATCACACCGGGCGCAGGCTGCACCCGTTCTGCGCCGGCAAAGCGCACTCCCTTGACCGGCACGCGGTAGCGCTCGCGCACGAAGTATTCCTGGAAGCTCATCTCGCCTTGCGTGGTGAGCACGCGCGTTTCGACGCGGTCATTCGACATCGGCAGGATGCGCGCTTTCACGCCCATGGTGGCGGCAATTTCCGCCGTCGCCTCGGTCAGGGTGCGCGAGTGCAGCAGTGCGGTGCGGCGCAAATGCGTGGCCAGGTCACGGTCGCCGAGCTGAAACCATGCCGGCGCGCCCAGTTGTCGCATGCGCTCCAGGCAGGAAAATGTGTCGCCGTCGACGCCCCAGCCGCGCTCGCGGCTGAGCACGCCGGCCAGCGCATAGGTGATGGAATCAAGATCGGGCGAAACATGCAGGCCCCAACAGGCGAGGTCATCGCCGGTGTTCACGATGACCGTGACTTCTTCCGGCGGACGCACCCGCACCAGTCCCTGAACAAATTTCGCGCCGCCGGTTCCGCCGGTGAGTACGGTAATCATGCAATGCCTCGCGCCATCTTGGTGTCGGCAGGGGCCGCATTCTGCAGTGGCTGGGTTGATCGCTGACAGCTCGCGTATCCGTCGGCGTCCGCGGCCGCGCGCGTTTTTTCCGCCGCCAATCCCCCGGCTTGCGCGACGTTGCTCAGGAACTCCGGATATACGGGCAGGCGCTGGCGCAAGGTCAAGCCCGCCTCACGCGTGCGCACTTCCAGTTCGCGCAGGTACGGCCAGGGGCGCTCGGGGTTGATGAAATCCGGCGTGAGCGGCGAGACGCCGCCCCAATCGTTGATTCCGGCCGACAGCAGCGCCTGGTAATCCGGCGCGGAGAGGTTTGGCGGCGCCTGCAAGTTCATGTTGCGCAGGATGAGGCGTGCCACGGCCACGGTGCGCAGCATTTCGCCCATCGTTGGCTCACGGTGGCGCGACATCGGAATCTCCGGTTTCACGCGGAAATTCTGCACGATGACTTCCTGGATATGCCCGTAGCGCCGGTGCAGTTCGGCAATGGCGAACAGTGCGTTCACGCGGTCGCGCGGGGTTTCTCCGATCCCGACCAGGATGCCGGTGGTAAACGGAATTCCCTGCCGTCCCGCCGCCTCCATCACCGCCAGCCGCAAGGCGGGAACTTTGTCGGGCGCGTCACAATGGGCGGCCTGCCCCATCAGTTTGTCGCTGGTAGTTTCCATCATCAGCCCGACGCTCGGCGAAACTGCGCGCAGACGCCGCAGCCAATGCGCGCTCATCAGGCCCGGATTGGCGTGCGGGATTAGGCCGGTCTGGCGCAGCACGAGCTCGCACATCGCTTCCAGGTAATGCAGCGTGGATTTGTAGCCGAGCCGGCGCAGGGTCGCCCGCATCTCCGGAAAGACGAGTTCCGGCTTGTCGCCCAGGCTGAAGAGCGCTTCCCGGCAGCCGAGGCGCTCGCCGTCGAGCGCCACGCGCAGCACTTCGTCGGGCGTCATGGTGTGCGCGCCGGGCTGGCCCGGATCGCGGCGAAAGATGCAGTAGCCGCAGTAGTCGCGGCACAGATTCGTCAGGGGGAGAAAAACTTTGCGCGAGTAGGTGATGACGCCCGGCTTGAATTGCTCTTTGAGATGGACGGCAGTGGCGAGCAGGTCGGGCAGGTCACGGTCGCTGCATTGGATGAGACGGCACGCCAGCTCGCGCGTAGCCGGCAGGCCGGAGCGGACTTCGGCGAGATAGGAGTTCAGTGGTGTCGTCCCTACGGGACTCTGGCTATTTCTGGTGACGGCTTTCCCGGCACTCACGTGCCGGGCTATGAACTGGCGTCCCTGCGGGACTCCAATTTGAGGGGACGTCGATAACCCGGCACTCACGTGCCGGGCTATGAACTGGCGTCCCTGCGGGACTCCAATTTGAGGGGACGTCGATAACCCGGCACTGACGTGCCGGGCTGGGTTCTGGCGTCCCTGCGGGACTCGCGACAGTCGCACACCTGAACACTGGATGCGGCGCTCGTACTCGCGAACGCGCGCCCGATACGCCGACGGGCTGTCGAGATCGCGCCAGATGGCAGCCGTGCCGATGTTGACGAATTTCACGCGCTTGGCATCGCAATACACGATGGCGCGCGCCGTCTCCGCCCGCCCGAATTCAGCGCGCAGCTCCGCGGCGAAGATCACCGGATGCCCACCGCGGTTTTTGAATTGCGGAATAGCGATCGCCTGCGAGACAGATCGCGCGCGAAAACCGGCCACCAGCTTCTCGATCACCTGGCGCGTGAGCAGCGGGTAGTCCACCGGGTAGAGCATGAAATCCGCATCCGCCGCGATCTCGGCAACGGCCGCGCGCAGCGATGACATCTGTCCCGCCCGCCAGTTCTCATTAACGAGGACGCGTACCCCGTCAGACACTGCGGGACGTACGAGTTCGGCGTCGCTTCCGAGCACGACAATCGGCGCTGCCACTCCGGCGCAGTTTTCGACCGCGATCTGCATCGCCGTCGTGTCCCCAAACCTGGCCAGTGCTTTGGGGAATCCCAGGCGCTCCGATGCGCCTGCAGCCAGGATGATCGGAACGATTTTGCCATCCCCACGCATGAAGCCCCAGCTTACATCAAAGGCCGCGCCCGACGCAGGCCGAGGGCTGTGGCCCTTTTTCGCGCTCGCGGGCGAGCGCGCTCCAGCATGTTTGCCCTCACGGTACAATGATCAAGATGGACATTTACCAGGAGATCGTCGGTCTGCGGCAGGCGGGAAGGCGCGGCGCGCTGGCCACCATCACCAACGTCCGCGGCTCCATCCCGTCGTTCCGGACCTCGAAGATGCTGGTGCGCGACGACGGCTCGATTGTGGGCACCATCGGCGGCGGCTGTGTGGAGGCCGAAGTCTGGCAGGCGGCGCGCGAGGTCATGGAAGAAGAGAAACCGCGCACTCTGAGCTTCAATCTCAATCAGAATCCGAAGTACGATACCGGCCTGGTCTGCGGCGGAACCCTGGAGGTCTTCATCGAACCGGTGCTGCCCATCCCCGTGCTTTACCTGTTCGGCGCCGGGCACGTGGCGTTCAACACCTACAAGGTGGCGCGCGACGCGGGGTTCGACGTGGTCATCGTGGACGACCGCGAGAGCTACGCCAACCGCGAGCGCTTTCCCGACGCGCGCGAGGTGATCGCCGACGACTTCGACCAGTCCTGCGCGCGGCTTGCGCCGAACGAGAATTCCTACATCGTGATTGTCACCCGCGGACACCGCGACGACATGCGCGTGCTGCGCTGGGCGGTCACCACGCCGGCGCGCTACATCGGCATGATCGGCTCGCGCCGCAAGACGATTGCTATTTACAAGGAGCTGGAAAACCAGGGGCTGGATGCGGCGCTGTTCGAGCGGGTCAACGCTCCGGTGGGGCTGGAAATCGGCGCCGTGACGCCGGAGGAGATCGCGGTGGCGATCGTCGCCGAGTTGATCGCATTCCGCCGCAACTGCGAGACTGCGGTGGCGCGCAAGAAGTTGGAGCGCTCGCAGCACTCCGAAACCGGCAGCCCACAGCAACCCTGAACCCCGCAGCGTCCGCTATAATGGACAGAGCGCGCCCGTAGCTCAGTTGGATAGAGCGATTGCCTCCGGAGCAATAGGTCGGGAGTTCGAATCTCTCCGGGCGCGCCAGTTCTGCTTAGCTCGTCGAAGTCCCGCCGCGACGGCCGATGCGCGTAGGATCAACCCATGACAATACGGACTTGCCCCACCGACGTGGTTCAAGCGTCTGCCGAACGCGTGTGGGAACTCCTCACCATCCCACGTAAATTTGCGGATTGGTCCGGGACAAGGCTCATTGAAGGTCCGGTTGGACCGCTCGCAGCCGGAGATTGCCTCGTCCTGGGATTTCCTTTTACCAACAAGATGAAAGTCTACCTAGATGTTCTGGATGCGAAGCCACCCCAGGAGCTCGCGGTCCGGGTGCGTCTGCCCTTCGGCGTCGTCAACCATGAGCTCGTTCGCATTACCCCGGCCGGTCCGGACGACTGTCGCGTCACCTTTAACTGAGAATTCCACTTCCCGCCAGGCTGGCGGGGGCGGCTCATTAGCATGGTGGTTGGCCGGCGGTTCATTACCCGTCCGGCGGCTTCTCTAGCGCGGCTTAAACGTGCGGCTGAAAAGCAATGAGCGGCTGCGGATTCAAAGCAACCTGACGTGACAGGCCTCACCAAACTCCTTGCCGTCGATAGCAATGGGTTTCAAGTCATTCGCCACGAAGACATGTGAAACCGGGGATTCCGGTTTTGGGCAAGGTGTCGTGCCAGCAGATGTTCCGACCATAGGCACCGCGAGCGCCGCGCGTACAATGTTCCCGACCTGCGAAATCAGGAGGAAAATTCGAATTCATCGCATCTCCTGACGGAAATGCCGGCGCAAGCGAGGTAGAGTAATGTCCGAGTCCATCGAGTGGCCGCGATTGCTGCGTCGCCGCCGCCGCCGTTCCCCTCTCATTATTTTTCTCGTCCTGCTCGCCGCTATCCTCCTCGGGGGGCGGACGGCGTTGTCCTATTACGTCGACGCACTCTGGTTCGGCTCCCTCGGCTACGGAGAGGTGTTCTGGAAAACGTTGCGCGTGGAGTCGGCTGTCTTCACCGCGTTTGCCGCGGCCACATTCCTGATTCTGTACGGTTCGTTCCTGGCGATGAAGCGGGCTCACCTCGACGGCTTGCCGAGCGGGCACACGATTCTTGTCGGCGGGCAGCCGCTGAAGCTGCCGGTTGACACCGTGCTGCGCTTTGTAGCGCTGGCCGTCGCCCTGGTCATCGCCGTTGTCACCGGCGCCAGCATGATGTTGGAGTGGCCGGCGTTCGCCCTCTATTGGTACGCGCCCGGCGCTTCCGGCGGCGTGGTGGATCCGATCTTCGGCAAGCCGCTGAATTTCTATCTCTTCACCCTTCCCGTATGGCAGCTCGTCTCCGGCTGGCTGCTGGCGCTGGCGGTGATTGGATGCGCGCTTGCCGCTTTCTTCCTGCTCATCACCGGCGGCGCCCGGGTGCTCGCCGGAAGCCGTGGCGCCTACATTCCCGTGCCCTGGCGCGCGCTCTCCATCGGGTTTGCGTGCCTGTTGCTGACCCTCGCGATGCGCGTCTATCTCGGGCGGTTCGAGCAATTGTTCGAAGATCATACGATCTTCGCCGGTGTGACCTACGCTGACGC
>JAIQFM010000265.1 GCA_020073285.1 Terriglobia bacterium
AACCGACAACCGTGAACCGACAACCGACAACCGTGAACCGACAACCGACAACCGTGAACCGACAACCGACAACCGTGAACCGACAACCGACAACCGTGAACCGACAACCGACAACCGTGAACCGATAACCGTGAACCGTGAACTTATTGTTGCGGCGGCTTCGCAGCCGGCGGCGCGCTGGGCGTTGGCGCCGTCGGCGCCGGCGAAGTCGGAGGCGGAGTCGCGGCTGGCGTTGGCGCGCTCATCAGTTTTTGCAGGCGATCGCGCTCCATCTTCGCCAGGTTGTTGGCCTGCGGCGAGTCCGCCGAGTACTGCACCGCCTGGTTCGCCGCCTCCAGCGCCTGCTGGTATTTCTTCTGCTGGTCCAAGGCCACCGCCAGCCGCAGGTAGGTCACCGGGTCGGGCTGCGCATTCAGTTCCGCCGACTTGCGCAGGTTGGTTTCCGCCGTCGGGTAATCCTTCTTCACCATTGCGACCGTGCCCAGCGCGTCATACGCCATGGCGCGGAGGGAATTTTTCCCCGCCTGGACGCGCTCCGGGGGCGTGTTGGGCGGGATGATCAGGTCGTTATCGATCGTCTCCAGCGCCTTGCCGGCGTTCTTGGTGGCCTCACTCAACCGCTCGTCGCGGTCCAGGTCGGTTTCCCGCGTGCTCTGCGCCGTGATGATGGCCAGTGTCACCAGCGCCTCTGGGCTGTCGGAATCCAGGGTAAGCACCTTCTTCGCCAGCGCGATCGTCTTTTCCGCGTTGTTCGAATTCTGGTAGTCAAACATCGCCTTACGGTAAAGGAGCAACCGCAATTCACTGTCGGGATACTTGGCGGCGAACGCGTCGGCGTCGGTCTCCAGGGCGGCCCCCGTTTTGGCGATGGCGTCCTGGTAGGCCTTGAATTCCTCCTGCGACTTCGCCTGCGGCATGGGTTTTCCGCCCTGGCTCGGTTGCGCCGGCGTCGTCTGGGTGGCTGGCTGGCTCTGGGACGCGTTCCCGGTTGGCACGGATTGACCCGGGGTCGGAGTCGGCGCGTTCGGGGTGCCCGGCTCCGCCCTCCTCTGTGCGTGCGCCATCGTGATCGCCGCGGTGGCAAGCACCGTCAGCATGAACAAGCGTTTCATTATCATCCTTTTCTCCTACGCCAGCGCGCGGACCATTCGCTCGCACGGCTCCGCCGCCGGAGAACTTTATTGACGTCGCGGCTCATACGGCTGTTGGAGGCCGCGCTCCGCCGCCGCGCGCGTCTCCGGAGTAATGTCTCCCGCCGCCAGTGCCGCCTTGTAATGCTCCACGGCTGCGGAGCGGTTTGCCTGGATGTCGGAAATCCTGCCCAGGTAAATATGTGCCCAGGCGCGCAGCTTCGGATCGCGGGCGACCTGCGCCGTGCGCTCGAAATAATCGCGCGCGCTGTTCATGTCCTTGTTCAGGCTGGCCACCCGGGCCAGGATAAACAGCGCCCGCCCGGCGTCTTCTTTCCTCTGATCCAGCGCCTGCTCCGCCAGCTTGTGCGCGCTCTCGTAGTCGCCCGCATCCAGCCGCTGTTCCGCCAGGTCCAGCAGTGAAGCCTTGGGCGCTACCGTCGACAGCACCTCCGGCGCCGCGCCGCTGGCCGCGAACCGGACCCCTTCCGCTCGCTTGCTCTCGCGGCTCACGTCGAGGTAGTACAGCCAGTCGGGCAAAGCGTCGCGCAGGCCCATCGGCTCGTTCTCGAATTTCATCAGTTGCTCGTAGAAATAGCGCGTCAGAATGAAGCCTTCCTCCACCGCCTTGTCCGCCTCGACTTGCCGCACCGCTTCGGCATTCTTGCCGCTTCCCGACATCCGCGCTTCGATGGCGCGAATCATGGATTCCACCACCAGCAGCGAAATGTCGCGCTTGTAGCCTTCGTTGAGCGGCGCTCGCTGCACCGTTTTCAGCAGCGGCAACATCCGCTCCATCGCCCCGGCGCGTTTGAGCAGCATCGGGTCGAGGATGAAGTGCAGATACGTGTGGCGAATCGGCTCCATGGGCAGCGCCTTGCCGGCGGGCGCCACCACCATGAAGTAATCCGCGCCGTAATTGCGCGCGTTCACCTGCCCGGGCGCCGCCATCGGTTCCAGGTACACGGTGAAGCCCCGGCCCAGGTACCCGCTCAGCGGCAGACGCAGGTACAAGTCGGTGGTCAGCATCATCTTCGACACCGGATCGTGGAAGCGCGCCCCCAACTCCTCGTACTGATAGCGGTGCTCCTCCCAGACGCGATGCAGGTTCGCCGCTTCCGCGAATCGCGCCAGCAACGGCACGAAACCGAGCACGTAGTAGGCGTCCGGCGGCAGATCGGCCTCTTTGACCTTGAGGTTGAACTTCGGCGGCTCGCCCAGGTTCAATGCCAGGGAGACGTATTGCGCCAGGTCGCGGGCCGATTCCGGTCTCTGATGATCGCGGTAGAACGCGCACATGTCCGCGCTCGCCGCCTGCGCTTCCTTCGACCCGCTCACCGCCTTCGCCACATCGGCGTTCACCTGCGCGCGGATGCCCTCGCTGCTCGCCCCGGCCGCGTAACCGCAGTTGTTGATGGCGGCCAGCACGCTGAAGATGGTCTCGCTCGTATCCAGCGTGATTTTCGGCGTCGTCTGCGCCACCGCCGGAAGCGCCAGCAGGCACAGCGCCAACCGCAACATTTGACGGGAGAATCGCGTTAGCACAAGTCTCCTGAAGCACTCCGGGGACCCAGGACGCGGACGAAACGTCCGGGGCTGCCAAGGGCGGGGTCTTGAAATCTAAGTTTACGAGCTAGTCAGCGGGCTGGTCAAACCCCAAAGGCGGATCGAAAAATTCGGCGGCACGCCGAAAAACCAAATTCCACATCGCGCATCGAAACTAAGCGGAGGTGTGTATGGCGCGCGTTCCGGGCTTGGAGAAGCAGCAGGCGCCCTGGCATCTGCGCTGGTTTTACGGCACCATGCGCAAGATGTTCGGCAAGGACCTTACGCCGGCGAAAATCCAGATGCGGTCGCCCGGAATTATCTGGGGCAGCATCGCCATGGAAGCCGCCCTGGGCCGAAAGCGGCGCGTGTCGTTGCGCCACATCCAGTTGGCCAAGGTGCGTACCGCGGCGCGTGTCGGCTGTCCGTTTTGAGTGGACATCAATTCTGCCGTGGGCAGAAAAGCGGGCTTAACCGACGACAAGTTGCTCGCCGTGCGCGGCGACGATTTGTCGGGATTCGGCGAAGTCGAGCGCCTGGTCATTGAGCTGGCGGACGCGATGGCAGCCGCTCCGTCGAATGTGTCTGACGATCTGTACGAGCGCTTGCGCAGCCAGTTCTCGGTGGAACAGTTGCTCGAGTTGGGAGCGCAGATCGCGTTTGAAAACTTCCGGGCGCGCCTGAACCGCGTCTTCGATGTGGGTAGCGACGAACTGTACCAGCCCAACGTCACTTCCATCAGGGGCAGAACAGCGGCTTGATCAAGTAACCGAATAGTTATTAACTCACATTTGG
The DNA here is from genome assembly GCA_020073285.1 of Terriglobia bacterium. Taxonomy (GTDB): domain Bacteria; phylum Acidobacteriota; class Terriglobia; order Terriglobales; family Acidobacteriaceae; genus JAIQGF01. The sequence continues at coordinate 3,471 of JAIQFM010000265.1, forward strand.
GGGTGTTTACCCACCCCCCTCCCCCCTTCAGGCGCAAGGTTTACGGGAGCAAGGCTCACGGCAAGAAGCAGTTGCGGCGGGACGGTAGCCTCGGATGCCGTCGGATACCGACGGATAGCCACGGTAGACCGCACGGTAACCGTGAGTTACATGGAGACGGCATCGTTTACCGCGAAGGTAACTTTGGCGGGCAAGAACTTGCCTGCCATGATAACTAAGTGGATAACAATAGTTCCTTCGCCCTGCGGCCTCAGGATTTCGGCAGCAGGCTCCCGGCACTGCGCGCCTCACGCCTGCTAAGCGCCTCAAGTTGTCAAAGAGCTAAACAGTGGTTGTGAACGACACAACCACCCCGGCGCATTGCGCGCAGGATCAGGATAGCGGGTGGGGGGAGGATGTCTGTGACAAGCAACCGAAAAAGCGAAATTGTTGGGCTGGGGTTCCCGTTTTGGGAAGGGATTTTCGGGGACTACCATCCGGGCGCGGTAGTACGGTTTACTGATCACGAAACGCACTAGAGTTGCACCACTGACAGTCCGGGGATACTTTGAAAGTCACGGGGATTGCCGGTCAACACCTGGTAGCCGAGCGACAACGCTGTGGCCCCGATCAGCAGGTCTGCGAACGGGATGACCACGCCCCGGCTCTGCTGCTCCCCGTCGATCTTCCCGGCCAGCAGCGCGGTCTCTTTCGTGTACGGGTAGACCG
>JAIQFM010000266.1 GCA_020073285.1 Terriglobia bacterium
GAACGGCAAACCTCGACTGAAAGCGCCAGCACCAGCGCCAGCTTCGATGCCATTCGATCGTCCCATTCCGCGCAACGTCCCTGCACCTGGCGCCAAAACGCGTCGTCGTACTGCTTTGCGCGGAGGAAATTCTTGGTTTCCATCAGCGAGGAGAGCCGGAGTGAAAACAGGAAAATGTCCTGGAAGGCGTGCATCGTGTGGTGGATGAATTGATCGTCTTCGGCAAGCACCGGGAAATTCAGTCCCAGTTGATGGCTCCAGCGGCGCCGTTCCAGCGCATCGGCCCGCGACGGCAACGACAATTCCGGGCGGTCAATCAGGCTGAAGTGAAATTCAACGGTGAAGCTGGCGGGCGGCAAATACAACTCAGAGTGCGGGCGTGGCGCCGGATTTCCGGAGGCGAATCGGACCTCGAAGGGCAGGAGCGAAACCAACCGATATCCCAATCGCAGCATGACGTCTGCCACGTTGTCCATTTGTTCTGGGCGAAGCAGGAAATCGAAGTCGACCTGAAGGCGAAGCGTGGGATTGGAACAGTAGTCCGGGACGAGAGAAAAACCCTTGAGCACCGCGAACTGGATTCTTGCCTCTTGCAGCGCGGCAACCAGACGCGCAAACTCCGCCAGCATCGACTGCGTGCGCTGCTGGTTGTGATCGGCGGCCCTTCGAAGCCGGGCCTGGATGCTGGCGGGAATGAATGCCGATAGTCGCTGGCGACGGATTTGCTCCTCAAACAGCAGCGCCAGACCGCTCGCGTCCAGCCAGAACATCGAGCGCTGCCAGTCGCTAAGGTCAAAGCGCTCCAACTCCGGCCCGCGCGGAGCATCGTCGGGCGCAGCGATCAGGTCGACGATGTTGTTGGCGAGGGCATAGTTCATCGTCTGGCATTCCGTCCTGTGACCACCAGTGTGACCAAGAGGCCGATGGTTACAGCCTTGGCGGCGCCATCTCGGCTGTAACCCATTCGTTTGCCGGACACTCTATCGGTTGCGCAAGTGATCCCAGCGAAAGAGGAAAGGGCCAGTGAAGCTTACGCGCGTCTTTGTTATCGCTCTGCTGTTATCCGGAGCCGTACACGGCCAAAAGCCCACGGCTGGCGATGCCGGCGTGGTCATCGTCAGGATGACTATGGACAAGCAGTTTGTTCCCAACCAATTGACCATCACCGTCGGCCAGACCGTGCAGTGGGTCAACGACGATCCTCTGCACAACCACAATGTCAGCGATGATCCCGACATTGACGAAGAGCACGGGATAGCGCGGCTGCCCAAAGGGGCGAAGGCCTTCGACTCGGGCGTGCTACCGCCCGGATCCCGCTGGAGCCACCGCTTCACCTTGCCGGGCAGATACCACTATGTCTGTATTCCGCATCTTCCCGGCATGGTCGCCGACATCATCGTGAAGCCGCAGTAACCCGCCGCGCTTTCGCTAGAACACGGTACTGCGGTGGAGTGGCCTGGGTGTGACCAGGTGAGTGGTGGCGGCGTTGGCGGGACAGAACCGGCTCAGTAGGCATTGCGCCCGAACAATTCCGTCCACAGGGTCATGGCCATGATCCGCAGGTCCAAGCCGAGACTCCAATTCTGAAGATAGTAGAGATCGTACTCGATGCGCTGTGGAATCGAGGTGTCGCCGCGCAGGCCGTTGACCTGCGCCCAACCGGTCATGCCGACTTTCAGGCGATGGCGGCTGTTGTAGCGGGAAAAGTCTTGGAGGAACTTGCGCACGAAATGAGGCCGCTCGGGACGCGGCCCGACCAGGCTCATGTCTCCCCGGAGCACGTTGAACAACTGCGGCAGCTCGTCCAGGCTGTGACGTCGAAGAAGGGCGCCCACGCGAGTGCGGCGGTTGTCGTTTTCGGTTGTCCACGCGGTGTCACTCTCGCTGGCGGGGCCTATGCGCATGGTGCGGAATTTGTACATGCGGAAGACCTTTCCGTTCAGGCCGACGCGATCCTGAGCAAAAAGGATGGGTCCGGGCGAGCTCAGCCGAATCGCGATGGCGATCAACAGCATGAGCGGAGTGGACAGAATGAGAGCGAAGGTGGAAACCGCAACGTCAAGGGCACGCTTGAACAGGATATAGCTGACGGTATCGAAGGGAGTGGTGCCGAGATCGAGCATACTCAGCGTGCCGAACTGAAAGAGCTTGTCGCTTGTGATGACGCCCGGCCCGAAATCGAGCACGGCGCGAATGGGGACACTGAGGCGCTCCAGCGCCGGCACAATCGCGGGAAAATCCGGCCAGCGCGGCGGCGGCAGCGCGACCACGACATCGTCGATGGAATTGCCGACGGCAAGTTCGTCGAGCTGATCGAGCGCGTAAAGCGGCGGCCCGGCGACCGCAATCTCTTGCCCCGGCAGGCTCACGTAGCCGATGATGCGACAGGGCGGCCCGACTGAGCCCAGGCGCGAAGCGGTGCGGGCGGCATGCGCGTCCGCTCCCACAATCAGCAGCCGAATCGGCTTGCGCGCCAGCGTTGCCCGGCGGGCAATGCGGCGCAACCCGGCCTGAAAAATCAGGCTGGCGATCAGCAGTGAAATGGCGCTGACGGCGAGAAAGACGCGGGAATAACTGACTTCACGGTAGAAGAACAAAGCGGCGAAGACTACGGTGTAGGTGGCGCAGCACGCGGCAAAGGTGCGACGCAGGCCGGTGGTTTCCGCCAACAGGAGTTCAGCGGCGGCGAGGCCGTAGTGGTCCGCCACGATGCTCCACACGATGGTGGCAAAGATGAGCAGGTGGAAGTAGGAGACAGGATCGTATTCGGTGATGTCGAAGCGGTGCGGGCCAAGAAAGCGCACGTATTCGGCGAACGTGAACGCCGCGACCGGCAGCAGGTTGCATGCCAGGCGCATGTAAAACACGTAGACTTTCAAGCGGCTGATCATCTGTCCGTTTCCGTTGCTGCGGCGCGCTGGTGGAATACGGTCATGCGACTGAAACTCCGACCGGACGTCGCGTTGCCGAATCGAGAGTGCGCGGGAGAGAGGCGACCGTGTCCCGCGAATTCAGACAGCGAGCGATGAGCTCTTGCATTTCCCGCTTAAACCGCAGGACGGAAAAGCGGCCCGCTCCGGCGGCAATCGAGGCCGGCGAGAAATCACCCTCAGCGCATTCAAAAGCGATCAGGGCATCGCAGAGCGACTGCCGCGACTGCTCGCCGAAAAAGATTCCGGAGGACGAACCGGGAACGACTTCATCACCGGCGAATGGGCCGGCCACGCTTTCCAGCGCTCCCCCGCGTCCGTAGGCGATTACCGGACGCCCGAACGACTGCGCCTCAACCGACGTCATGCCGAAGTCCTCCTCGGCGGTAAGAAGCAAGGCGCGGCAATGGGCGTACTGGGCGGGCAATTCGTCATCCCGCAGGTGTCCGAGAAATTCGATCCACTTGCCGGCGTGGCGCTTGAGAGTGGCAAACTGCGGCCCGTCGCCAACGATGCGCAGCCGGCGTCCGAGCGTCTGGCAGACGTCAATGGCAAGGTCCACGCGCTTGTAGTCCACCAGGCGGGAGACAACCAGGTAGTAGTCGTCTATGGAGTGCGAAATGCATCCGGCGGCGGTGTCCACGGGCGGGTAGATCACGGCCGCTTCGCGCCGGTAGTGCTTCCGAATGCGGGCAGCAACGTTGCGCGAATTGGCGACGAAATAGTCCACACGGGACGCGGAAGCGACGTCCCATAGCCGCAAATAATGAGCGGCCGCCGCGAACACCGCGCGCGAGACACCGCGCACATCCGCGCCGTCCATGTAGGGGTGATACATGTCCCAGAGATACCGCATTGGCGAATGGCAGTAGCAGATGTGACAAGCGTGCACGGAGGTGATCGCACCTTTTGCCGGCCCGGATTCGGAACTGAGGACGAGGTCGTAGTCGCGAAGGTCAAACTGTTCCAGCGCAAACGGATACAGCGGCAGGAAGTGGCGGTGGTAACGATGGCTGCCGGGAATGCGTTGCAGGATTGACGTGGTGACGCGATGCGGGCTGAAGCGGGCGCGCGTGGCGTCGTCGGCAACCACGGCAAAAATGTCGGCCTGGGGAAACATCTCCGCCAGCGCGTGCACGACTTTCTCGCCGCCGGCATAACCCAACAGCCAGTAATGGACTATCGCAACCCGCAACGGTCAATCCTTTCTTCGTGCGTACGCGACGGTGATGTTC
>JAIQFM010000068.1 GCA_020073285.1 Terriglobia bacterium
GCCGTCGAAGAGCGCCGCCGCGCCGCCGCGGCCGCTCTGGCGCGCTTGGACAGCATGGCTAAGGACATCGCTGTGCGGGTCGAGGCTCTGGATTAACAGCAGCAATTGGCCGCCGCGGAGCAAGCGCAGCGCGAGATCGAAAACCTGCAGCTTGCCGAGCAACTGGTCGCGCTGGCCGGCGAACGCGGGCGGGCGGAGGTGTGCGAACGCGAACTGCAGGCCGAGTCGGAGCAGGTGCGTGCCCGCTTGGTCGAAATCGACCATCAACTCCGCGGCGCGCGGCAGGAGATGGACGCGGTGCGCGACCGGCGCGGCGAGCTTTCGGCGCAGGCGGCCAAGCTCCAGTCCGACCAGCAGCACATGGCGGAAACCGCGCTGAACGAACTCGGTGTGACGGCCGACACGCTATTGATTGACGAGTCCACCGTGCTGGTCAGGGGAGAACAACTCGTGCTCGAGGAGGCGGCGCATCGCGAGTTGCGCGCCAAACTCGACAACATGGGCCCGGTGAACATGATGGCGCTGGAGGAATATCAGGAGGCGGCGCAGCGCCACGCATTCCTGGAAACGCAACGCAAAGATTTGATCGACTCCATCGAGAATACGCAGAATGCCATCCGGGAAATCGACACCATTTCGCGTCAGAAATTCCAGGAGGCGTTCGCCGCCATCAACATCAACTTCCAGGCGGCATTCCGCAAGCTGTTCGGCGGCGGCAACGGCTTCATGCGCCTCACCGACGAAGAAAACGCCGCCGACAGCGGCATCGACGTGGTCGCCTCGCCTCCGGGCAAGAAGCTGCAGAACGTGCTGCTGCTTTCCGGCGGTGAAAAAGCGTTGACCGCGCTGGCGCTGCTGGTCGGCATCTTCCAGTACCAGCCCAGCCCCTTCTGCATCCTCGACGAGGTGGACGCGCCGCTGGACGAAAGCAACATCGGCCGCTTCACCGAATTGGTTCGCGAGATGAGCGGCAGCACGCAATTCATCATCATCACGCACAATAAAAAGACGATGAGCGTGTCGCCGGTAATGTACGGCGTTACCATGCAGGAGCCGGGCGTGTCCAAGCTGGTCTCGGTGCGCTTCCACGAGAACCAGCAGGCGGCGACAGCCTAGGAACGAGTGCCTGCGGAAGGACCAATCGGCGCCGGCGGCCGATTTGTTTTCTACCCTGCGCCACAAATGGGGCCCGATTTCCACATCGACATCGTCCGAAATCGGCTACCAGAGCCTAATTCGCGGGAACGGTCCTTCTGTCAATAATTTTTCTTCGCGCATGAATCGATGGCTGCCGGCGCGGCGCGTCTTTGCGTTGACAAAAAAACGTGGGCGGCTAGAATACGCGGCGTTCTCTTTTTGAAAAGATTTCCGCCGTGAGCCTCCCCCAACAAGACGCCCTGTTGCAAACCGACTTTTCCGACCTGGAACTGTACGCCAGCGGAAAAGTAAGGGACCTTTACCGGGTGGACAACGAGCGCCTCCTGTTCGTCGCCACCGACCGCATCTCCGCCTTCGATTACGTCCTCGGCTCCGGCATCCCGAACAAGGGCCGCGTGCTGACGCAGCTTTCCCTGTTCTGGTTCGATTTTCTGCAGGACATTGTCGCCAACCATCTTGTCACCGCGGACCTGGACCGCTACCCGCGGCACCTGCGCAAGTACCAGGACCAACTGCGCGGCCGCTCCATGCTGGTGGTCCACGCCGACATGGCGCCGGTCGAGTGTGTGGTGCGGGGCTACATCTCGGGTTCTGCCTGGAAGGAATACCAGCAGAGCGGCGCAGTTTGTGGAATCGCGCTGCCCAAGGGTCTGCGCGAGTCCGACAAGCTGCCGGATCCCATCTTCACCCCCGCGACCAAGGCGAGCAGCGGCCATGACGAAAACATTCCATTCTCGGAGATGAAGAAGATCGTGGGGGCAACGGTCAGCGAGCAATTGCGTGACCTCAGCTTGCGCCTCTACCGCAAGGCCGCCGACTACGCTGCCGCACGCGGCATTCTCATCGCCGACACCAAGTTCGAATTCGGCTGCACCGCCGCCGGCCTGGTGCTCGCCGACGAAGTGCTCACTCCGGATTCCTCCCGCTTCTGGAACGCCGAGACGTATGCGCCGGGCCGCGGGCAGGATTCCTACGACAAGCAGTACGTGCGCGACTATTTGGAAAAGATCCGCTGGAACAAGCAACCGCCCGCTCCGGCGCTTCCGCCCGACGTGGTGGAAAACACCAGCGCGAAGTACCTGGAGGCGTTCCGGCGGTTGACCGGACGGGAATTGCAGACGCGAGCGGCGTGATGCGAGTTTGCACGTGAGGAGAGACCAAGGTTTGTTGAAAGAGCCCGCATGACTGGTGCTGACTGGCTGATCATCGCCGTCATTTTGTTTTCTGTGCTGGTCGCGGCCGCGCAAGGGTTCATGTACGAAGTGTTTTCCCTCGCCGGAGTGGTGGCAGGCTATTTGTTTGCGGCGTGGGGATACCGGCAGGTGGCGCCCTGGTATATGCCGTACGTGAAGACGCCGTGGGTGGCCGACCTGTGTGGCTTTTTGTCGATTTTTTTCGTTGTCGTCCTGCTGGCGGGCGGTATCGGGCGGATCGCGCGTTTCGGCATGAAGGAAGCCGGGCTGCGCTGGTTCGACCGCGTACTGGGAGGGATGTTCGGGCTGGTGCGGGGCGTGGCCCTGGTGATGGTCTTCGTTCTGGCGCTGGCTTCGTTCTCCCCCGGCTCCACCCTGCTGGCGCGTTCGCGCACGGCGCCGTATCTTTTGGTGCTGGCGCGAGCGGCGGTCTGGGTGGCACCGTCGCAGGTACGGCAACAATTTCGCGCCGGCATGGACGCCATCGCCAACATTCGCAGGGGCGTTCCGCCGGCGGCGAATGGAACGGCCGCGCCCGGACCGTCCGCGGTCCCGGCTAAATAAGAACGAACGGACAGTCATCAAAGGAGAGGTATCGTGAAAGACCAACTGGAATCCCTGGTCATGCAGATGTACAAAAGCGGCATCCTATATTCCGAAGCCGTTCGAGAGTTTAAGAAGCGCTTTATTCTGACTGTCCTTCTAGAGAACCAGGGAAATCAGTGCAAGGCTGCCCGCCAGTTGGGCATGCACCGCAACACACTTTCTCGCACCATCGCCGAACTCAAGGTGGACGTCCGCAGCCTGCGCGATGGCGCGCGGCGTCCTCCGCGCAGCGCGCGCCCGCTCGCGGTGGAAAAGAAGGCCGCCCGGTAAGCGGTGGGCTCCATGGCAAAAGGGGCACGGCATTGCACCGTGCCCACTCTCTCCCTCCCGGGAAATCGAACTACTGCGCCGGCTTTTTCCGTGCGGGCGGCTTGCGCGCTGGCGGAGTCTTCTTGGCCGGCGCCCCGATGAACGCGCCCTTGCCCATGTGGATCATGAATGGGTTCGCATCGTAGCTTTCCGGCGTGCCCTCCACTTTGGCCATCGCGCCCTGCTTGGGCATTAACGAGGCGGAAATCGGCGCTTCGAACGTCACCTCCACATCCGCCCTGTTGTTCTGGATGTCGTCCACGGTCGCGGCCAGCATCAGCGAACTCTTGGACGTGCTGATCACTTTGCCCTCGAAGGCGATCGGCTTGCCCTTGATGGCGCTCCATACTTTGTCGACGGCCTGCTGGTTGCCCGAGGTCAGGATGAGCTGGAACTCGTCGAACGACATCTGCTCCACCGGCTTGCTATTCGCCAGGTTGGCCGCCTGCTCGGCCGGGGTGGGCGCCGGTTTCACGCTGAAGTCTGCCGGGGGAGCGGGCGCGATCTTCGCCTGTGCCACCAGTTGGTCCCAGCCGTCGTCGCCGCCGTGATAGATGGTGTAGGCGCGCTTGCCATAAGCGGCGATCTGCGCTTGCGCCGGTGAGCCCGCGGCCAGGTTCGCCGCGCGCGCGATGTACCACAGTCCGCGCACATCCTGCGGCTTCTGCTGCAGGTACGCCAGCGCCAGCGGGTAAACGTTGCGCAGATCATTGGGCTGCGCCTGCGCCGCGATAGTCAGATACTTCTGCGCGTTGGGATAGTCTTTCTGCTGCAGCGCCGCCATGCCGGCCGCGCCGGCGAAGATCACCTGCGTCTGCTCCTTCAGTTTCTCCCAGTCCGCCGCCGTGACCTCGGGAGGCTTTTGCGCGCTTTGGATGGCCTGCATTCCTTTTTGCGCATACTGCGCCGCCTGTTGCAGCATCTGCGCGGCGTTGGGGCCACCCGCCTCCGACTGCTGCCGGTTAATGTAGGTTAGCAGCGCCAGCGCCCGCAGGTTGTTGGGATCGGCCTGGATCACCCGACTTGCCGTGTCCGTTACCTTCTGCGCATTCCCGAGTTGCTGGTAGGTCGCCATCAGCAATTCCAGCCCACTTACCTTCACGACGCTGTTCGGGTATTGCTGCAGGAAGGTCTCCAGCGCCTGCGCCTTGGAGGAAGGATCGGTCTGGTTGAGGGCCGTCACGTAGGCGTTGTATTCGGCGGGATCTTTGATGGTCGGTCCGGTGGGGGCCGCCTGGCCGGACGGCTGGGACGCGGTTTGCGCGCCGGCTTGTATCATGCCCAGCACGGCAGGAACAAGCACCAGCAACATGAGCAACTTCTTCATAGGGCTCCTTCGGATTCCTGGGAAAATTGCCACGTCTATCCACGCACGCAACCCGGCACGCGGAGTGGCACGCGTCGGGGCACACGTGCCCGGGCCCGGAACGGCAAATTCTTACTACCGCCTGCCCTGGTTCCGCTTCTAAAGAGCAGGACGCTCAGAGGCAGGGATTATAAGAATGTACCGCGTGCAAAGGCAAGCTACGTATTGGGTATAGACTTTCCCGCTTGGTTTAATGCGGCTTGCTGAGCCGCCGGCTGTGCCGCGAACGGCGGCGCTCCCACGCGTATTTCGAGGAGACGGGAATGACCAACGATGGGACGAAACCACTCACCGGCAAGATCGCCGTGGTGACCGGCGGCGGCCGCGGCATCGGTCGCGCGATTGCGGAACGATTGGCGCGGATGGGCGCCACCACCATCGTCTGCGGGCGCTCGCAGGAAACGCTGGACGCCGCGGCGCAGGCCATCACCTCCGCCGGCGGGCAATGCGAAGCCGTGGTCTGCGACGTCGGCCGGCTCAGCTCGGTGGAAGCGCTCGCCGCCCGCGTGGACAAAACCTTCGGCCGCACCGACATCTTGGTGAACAATGCCGGCGTCGGCGATTTCTCCCGAGCCTTGCATCAGCTCGCGCCCGACGACTGGGATCGCATTGTCAACACCAATCTGCGCGGCGTCTTCTACACCATCCGTTCCTTCGCGCCCATGATGATCAAGGCTAGCCATGGCGACATCATCAATATCTCCTCCATCGCCAGCAAGAATCCGCTGCCCAATGGCGCGGCCTATGCCGCGTCGAAATGGGGCCTGAACGGGTTGAGCTACTCGGTCGCCGAAGAGCTTCGCCGCTACGACATCCGCGTCAGCGTCGTGTGCCCCGGCAGCACGCAATCCGAGCTCAGCCCGCACCCCGGCAAGGATTCATTGAAAATGCTGCGCCCCAGCGACGTCGCGCACGTGGTCGCCATGCTGGTCACGCAGGCGCCGCAATCGTTCGCCAGCGAAGTTGTCCTCCGCCCGACCCAGAAGCCGTGATCGCTACTTGCTTGCTGCGCAAACTTCTTTCGACATCACCGTGAAAGGATGAAGCTTGGAAACAGACATTGGTCTGCTCCAGAGTCGATGATGGAGTAAACGGCCATGTGCGACCACCGAAGTCCAACCTCACCGGTACGACTGGCCTTTTGGTTTGCACTGGTGGGAGTTGAGCCAACGGTTGTGCCATCGGCCTCGGGGCAGGGATCGGAAATGTGGTGTATCTAATCTGATAGCGGGCCAAGGAATAATGCTATAGAATCAGCGCCGAATCTCCTAGCGGGACACGAACTATGAAAGGTTCTTTCTCGCCGCGCTGCTGAACTGCTCTTAGTACATCTTCCAACGTCTGCCCAGTAGCAATCACAGACTCTTGGTCGGACGAAATGGCAGCCCACGTTCCAGGAGCGAGACCTGACAGAAGCGCTTCATCGAGCGTTTTCATGGCTGACATGGGTATGCGGCCTCTTTCCCAGTATACTCGCAAAAGTCGGGCAGATCGTGACCAGTGAATTGCCCGTACAATAACGGCGGATAGCCACGTGAGATTCAAATGGAGCCACTAGCCGGCTCCCTTCCTGCTTGCCGCTTCCTGCCGTGGGTGCTAACATCCCCAGCTTCAGGAGAACTCCGGAGGTTTTATGTCGGACAGAGACGGAAGCAGCTTTCTCTGGTTCTTAACCGGTCTTGGAATCGGCGCCGCCATCGGCGTGCTCTACGCTCCGAAGTCGGGCCGCGAAACCCGCGAAACCCTCGTCGGCAAGGCGGAAGAGGGACGCGAACTGGTGTTGGAGCGGGCGCAACGTGCCCGCGAACAGGCTAACGAGTGGGTGGATAAGGGACGCGATGTCCTAAACCAACAGAAGGAGCAGTTCAAGTCGGCGTACGAAGCCGGCCGCCAGGCCTATCGCCAGGCCACTGTCGAAGATGAATCGAAGGCGTGAGCGCCACCCCTTATGGAGACTCGTTTCACGGTTCTGTTGTTTGAAATCGGTGTCGCCCTGGCGCTGCAGATCGGCATTCTGCTCGCCATCCTTGCCGCGGTGAAGAAGAGTTCGGCGCGCATGCAGGCGCTGGCCGATGAAGTCCAGCGCCGCGCCCTGCCCACGCTCGATGCGGCGCAATCGCTGTTGCAGACCGCCAAGCCCAAGATCGAGGAGTTGGTGGCCAACGCTGCCTCCTCCTCCGCTACCATCAGGAGCCAACTGGAGCGGCTCGACGCTACCGTGAATGATGTCGTGGACCGCACCCGCCTGCACGTCATCCGTGCCGACGAACTGGTCACCCGCACCATGGATCGCGTGGAAGAGACCACCGATCTCGTCCACCACACGGTTATCTCGCCCGTCCGCCAGATCGCCGGCATCGTGCAGGGCCTGACCGTCGGCTTGGGCGCGCTGCTCGGCCGCCGCTCGCGCGATCACGCCGGCCAGCCTCAGGACGAAATGTTTATCTGAATCTCTCTGGCGCGAACCCCTTCAGGTCAAACTCCGGCTGCTCTCCGCGGATGAGTTGCGTCATAACCACCGCCGTGATCGGCGCCATAAGGATGCCGTCGCGATAGTGGCCCGTGGTCAGGAAATATCCCTCCACTTCTCCGCGACCGAGGATCGGCAATCCATCCGGCGTGCCCGGCCTCAATCCCGCCCACGCTTCCAATATCCGCGCCTGTCCAAGCTCGGGCAGGAGCTCCGCCGCTTTCTGATGCAGGTGCTGAATGGTGTCCGGATTGACCCGCTTGTCGAAGCCCGCATCCTCCAGCGTCGAACCCGCCACGATGCGCCCGTCGCTGCGCGGCACCAGGTACACCGCCGGCGCGCGCACCACGTGCCGCAGCAGATTGCGGCGCGACGGAATCAGCGCCAGCATCTGTCCCTTGACCGGTTTGGTGGGCGTACGTCCCGGGCCAAATGCGCTCGCCCATGCGCCCGCGCAGTTCACGACAATGGGTGCGTGAAACTCGGTTTTTGCGGTCTTCACTCCCGCTACGGTTCCGTGGTTCACCATCAACTCCGTCGCCGGGCTGCCCGAGGCGACCTCGATCTCGCGATGCTTGGCCGCGTTCAGCATCGCGGCCATCAGCGCCCGCGGATCTAGGCTGCTGCAGCGACACCGCAACTCCGGTGTAGCTCAGCCATGGTTCCTGTGCTTTAAGCTTCTCGGCGTCGGTCATCTCGGCGGCGATGCCCCCCAGCGTGGCCGTCGGGTCGGGGAAATAGATGGTGCCGTCGTCGCGCAGGTCCACGTGGCTGCCGGACTCGTCCTGCAGTTCGTGCACGAACTCGGGATACAACCGCGCGCTGGCCGTCGCCATCGGCCGGAGCGCCTGCGGCGTGTGCGGATCGAGATCGGCCAGCATGCCGGCCGCCGCGTGCGATGCCTCGCGTCCGGGCTCGCCGCGCTCCACCACCAGCACCTGCGCCCCGTGCCTTCGCAACGAATACGCCAGCGACATTCCGATAATCCCGCCGCCGACGATGATTGCATCCCAAGTCTTCACCGGGACATTCTACTGTAGCAGTGCTGATAAGGATCTTCTCTGCAGCCCACACAGACGGCGCAGCGGGGCATCAAATCAAAGGTGAAGCGTCCAATCGCAAGTCACGGATGCCGATCGAGGTTCGCGGAATATTGCGACACCCAAAATGGATTGTCATTCCGAGCGAAGCGAGGAATCTGCTTTCGCTTGAGTTTGAGAAACAGCAGATTCCTCGCGCCAAGAAGCGGCGCTCGGAATGACAATCCATTGTGGTTAACGGCATAGCAAGGCGTCGACGGCGTCACTATAATCTACGATTCTCAATAATGCATTCCCGCCGAACTCTGCGCCTGCGCCTCGTCCTCTCCGATTAGCTTGGAGAACACCACCAGCCTCTTGGGCGCCGAGCCGATGTAATACGTTGGATAGCAGGTGATCAGCGTCAACTGGCTGGCGGTCACCGGACGCAGCACCGACAGATCGTCCGGCTCCACCGTCTTTTTTCCAATCACCTCGTACTTGAACGTCTTGCCGTCGCGCTCGATCAAGACGGTGTCGCCCTTCTCCAGTTCGTGAATGTGGCGGAAAAACGTGTCGCGGTGGCCGGTGATCACCGAATTTCCCAACTCACCCGGCGCGGGCGTGTTCCGCATGTGACCCGGCCCCAGCAGCAGCGCCTTGTGGTTTGTGCCCTCTACCACCACCGAGTCGAGATCGATCTTCGGCACCGAGAGTCGCGTCAGCGTGGCCACCGAATGCGGCCCAACGGCGCGCGCATCCTGCTGTCGCCGCCACTCCTGCGCCAGGCGCCGCTGTTCCAGGCACATTTCTCCGTACTGTGTGCCGACGTACCCCAGCAGCACCAATCCCAGCATCACCAGCAGGGGTGAGATCGCCTGCCGTAAATGCTGGCGGCTCAGGAACTTGCGCACGCGCTCCCGCTCAAAAAATCCGGAGTGGCGAATCTCCCGCCAGGAGGGCAAATCAAAGCTCATCGGCACGATCTCCGGGAATGAGATAAACGTCTGGTGTGGCTCGGGTCTCCGACCCGCGGCGTCACGGTGATCGGCGCCACTACTCTCTAGGATGCCAAAATCCAGTCCAGCGCTGGCGCCGGTCTCGCCCGGGGTAACCTCCTGCTCACAAGAATTGCAACTTGAGCGCCAAGTTCGCGCCTTACCGCTGTTTTCGGCCTTTCGCTCGCCAGCGCGGACTGGCAGCCCGAAACTCCCCGTCGTTGACACTCGCGGGTTTCTGCTCAAGAATGCAAGTGGCCTTCATCGCCAGTCAGGAGAATTATGTCCGAAGAGCACGACGGCCGAATCATTCCACCAGCGGATAACCTGGATACGGAACCCTCCTCCAGCAGCGGCATGCTGCGCAACGTGCTGCTTGGCATCGCCATCGTGTACGTGATCGCTTCTCTGTATTTCATCGTTGATTCCCGCAGCCGCATCGACAAGCTGGAAGCCGCGCAAACCGCCGCGAAAGCGGAAAACGCCCAGCTCCTGAAGCGCCTCGGCATCACCGAAGCCAGCCTCAAGGCCGCCAGCCAGGCCGAGCAGGTCTTGGCCGAAAAAGTCGGCATGACGCAGAAGGACATCGCCTCGCGTTCCGCCGCCCTGCAGCGCCAGCAGAGAGAGGCCGAACAGCGGCTGAGCGAGCAGACCAAGCAGGTCAGCGGGGAAGTGGCCGGCGTCAAGACCGAACTCGGCGGCGCCAGGACCGACATTGCAACCACCCGCACCGACCTGGAAGCCACCAAGTCGAAGCTGGAGCACGTCATGGGCGACCTCGGTGTGCAGAGCGGTCTGATCGCACACACGCGTGAGGACCTCGAGATCCTCAAGCACCGTGGCGATCGCAACATCTACGAATTCAGCCTGCAGAAGGGCGCGCACCCCACTCCGGTCTCGACCGTCAGCCTGCAACTGAAAAAAGTAGACGCCAAGAAAGGCAAGTACACCCTCAACGTCGTGGCCGACGACCGCACCATCGAGAAGAAAGACCGCACTTTGTTCGAGCCGCTCCAGTTCTACTCCGGACGCGATCGCAACTTGTACGAAGTAGTGGTCCTCTCGACCGAGAAGAACAAAGTCACTGGCTACCTCAGCACGCCCAAGGGCGCGCCGGTCCCGATCGTGAAGCAATAGGAAACTGGAACCCTGCGCTGCAACTGGAAACGCTGAACCGCAAAGGACGGCAAGGCCGCGGAAGAAGCCACGGATCTTACGAATCAACACGAATCAGTCATTTCGTTTGATCCGTGTGCATCCGTGAAATCCGTGGCGTTTGGTAGTGGTGCAGTTTGAATGAACCAGAGTAGGAAATGCACGACCCGCTAGAAAAGCCTTTGTATTCAGATTAACTCGATGGTAAACAATCAATCTCAAATGGACGAACAGCTCGCCTCTCGGCTTGACGATGGGATTAGAGATGCTGTGCTCGCATTGAGAGCGGCAGGGATTGAGATATTCGAGTCGTGTCAGGGCGGTAGCGATCACGCATTTCTGGAACTAACCGTTCGCTTTCACGGCCATCGTGCAGAAGGATTCAGGGCATTGGCCGCCGCGATTCAAGCTGGTTTGAAGGTGTCGGAACTAAGGCGAGTTTGGCCGGTTCTCGATGGGGAGCCAACCGGCCCGTGCTGGGAACTGACTTTTGTGCCCAGCTCGGATCGGACCTGAGATTACTTGCCTTCCTGATCGAGGCGGGCGCAGTGCTTGCAGAGCGGGCGTCCGCCGGTTCCGGCAACTTATTGACAACAATCTGACATTATATTACGAGATGTATTGCAATTTCTTGCTTGACATGTGGAAAATTAGTGCTAATAGTAGTGAAGGCAGTGGGTCAGAATTAGGGCAGCAGGGCGTCTGCCTGCTGCCCTAATTCTGACCTAGAGTTGGCAACTTTCTCCCCCATAGATTGTTCATATAATCGACATCTTTACCTGAGAGGAGGCACCCGCGATGGCAACCAGCGCAATCCCGAACATTGATCCGAACGTCAAGTATGTCGGGGTCAGTAAACTGCGCGATTTGAATGCCACCAAATTGAGAGAGCAAAATGAGGAAACTTATGTAATCCAAGAAAATGACATTCCCTTAGCTGTATTGCTGCCCTACAAGAAGTACCTCGAAATCAGAGAGGAGTTCAACGCCGTGATTAGCATGATCGAAATGCTGGCGAATGAAACCGAGCGCAATGGACTCCTGAAGGCATTTGAGGATATTCGTGCGGGGCGCGTCCGCTCCCTCGACGAGATCGAAGCCGAATTGGAGCGGGAGTAACGAATGGCTGGTCGGGGACGAGGCAAGAAAGCGCAACAACAGGTCGCGAGTGCGTGCCCGTCCCCGACCGCGTATGCCATTGACATGACAAAGTCGGCCGAAGACATCTATGTCGGGATGGCCCGAAGATCAAAAGAGGCTGAGCGGGCAGGAGACTACGCCAACAACCACTGCACGACGTTCAACATGGTTCGTGAGGCGATCAAACGAACAATCGCAAATGATCCCCTAAACAAGAAGTTCGCCCTTCGCGGGGAACTATCAAACATTTTCAGAATTCGTAAGGGGCGCATAAGAATTTGCTGGATTGCCTCATCCAAACTGCGTCGTGTGTTGATTCTGTTCATTGCCGAGACACTGCGGAAAGAAGGCGACGCCAATGATCCGTATGTAATTTTCCAGAACATGATGGACGCCGGAAAATTCGACGAATTATTTAGACAGTTTGGAGTGCGCATGGCGCGCTTGCGCCATGAGGGTCACAGCGGGAAACCCCATTAACTTTCCGGTTTCGCTCCCTAGCGTTGAAAACCTAATTGTCCTCGGTAGCTTCCCTGACGATCCGCACAGCGGCGTGGCTGAAGTCCTCGCGACGCTTCCTTGCGTCGAGCTGGTCTTGCCGTTTCTTCCGAATGATGGCGGCGCGCCTCTGAACGGTCACGCCCTTGACCTCGCCCTTGTGAGCAGTCGTTTTCTTTCTTGCCATGCCGACAGCTTGCCACAATCGGGGTGCCAAAAGCGAGAGGGCTACAATTCAAGCTGCACCACTACCTGGCGTTTTTGTCCTTTGTGTACTTTGCGTCCTTTGCGGTTTAATGTTTCGGCCTCGAAGACCTACACTCGGAACTCGGAACTTGCAACTCATGTATCCTGGCTACGCCGTTCTCGTTCAGATCGTCGTCCGCACGCTCGTCATTTACCTGGTCGTGCTGATCGGCGTTCGTCTCAGCGGCAAGCGCGAAGTCGGCCAGATGACCCCGTTCGATCTCACGCTCCTGCTGCTCATCAGCAACGCCGTACAGAACGCCATGACCGGCCCCGACACCACGCTCCTCGGCGGCATCGTCGCTGCCGCCACTCTGCTGGTGGTGAATTATCTGGTGGCTGAAGTTTCCGGCCTGAACCGGCGTTTCCGGCGCGTCATCCAGGGCTCGCCCACCTTGCTGGTACACAACGGCCAGGCGCTGGAGCCGCACCTGGCGCGCGAGCACGTCTCGCACGACGAACTCATGCGCGCCCTGCGCGAGCACGGCATCGGCAACGTGAGCGACGTGGCGCTCGCCGTCCTGGAGGTGGACGGCTCGATCAGTTGCCTTAAGTACGACGACGTCAATGCCGCCGTCCAGCCGCACAAACGCCTGAAATTCCTGCACAAGAATCAGTAACGGTTCAGCCCGCTTTTCGCGCCGATAACTGCAGCTTGCATACTGCCCGGCTGAACGTCCGCGCCACCGTCTCCTCGGAAGCGTCCAGGATTTGCGCTACCGTCCGCAGCGCCAGGTGCTGATCCGCTTTCAGGATGAACACCAGGCGCTCGCGTGCCGACAACTGATCCACGGTTCCCGCCGCCGATTGCGCCGCTTCCTTTTTCGCCCTCTCCAGCCACTGCGCCGCGGCCAGCCGGTACAGCCAGATGTACAACGACTCGGTTTTGCGCCGCGCCAGTCCCCGATACGCGGCGATCATTGTCGCGTGGCAGAGTTCCAGCGCCTCCTGCTCCGATGACGTCAGCATCAGCAGCAAGGCGAGGATCGCCTCGTCGTAGCGCGCGGATAGCTTCTCAAACGCCTGCGCGTTTCCGCCCCCCGCCTGTCGGATCAACCGCTCATCCTGCTCATCGGGAGACATCGAGCGGCGTCCGGCAACGGGTTCCGGCGCGTACCCGGCAGCGCGCATTGTCGCTTTCAACCACATCGTCGTCGCGCTCAGGCGCGGAACTCTTCCGCCGGACGGATCACCAGCAGGCTGACATCGTCATGGCGGAGCCTCTCGCCGGCAAAGTCCTGCACCGCGCCCAGGATCGAAAACAGCACCGCCTGCGCCGACCCTTTCGCATGCTCGCGCGCCTCGTCTACCAGGCGGGCATGGCCGAAATCCTCGTCCGCTGCGTTGCGGCACTCCAGGACGCCATCGGTGCAGCCCAGCAGCAGGTCGCCCGGATAAAGCTCCACGCGCGCCGATTCGTACGTCGCGCCGCTCACTACGCCCAGCAGTGGCCCGCCCACTTCCAACTTCTCCACCAAGCCGTCGCGCCGCAGCGCCAGCGGCGCCGGATGTCCCGCGTTGCAGTACTCCACCTGCCCAGATTCGCGGTTGAGAACCAGAAGCACTATCGACGTGTACGGCGTCGCCGGTTGCAATCCGCACAAATCCTCATTCAGCTCGCGCATTACCGCCGCCGGCTGCTGATGTGCCGTCACCAGGCAGCGGATCAGGCTGACCAGGTGCGTGAACCACATCGCCGCCGCCAGACCCTTGCCGGAAATGTCGCCGAGCGCAATCCAGGTCTGCGTGCCGATGTCCAGCGCGCTCACGAAGTCCCCCGCCAGGTGCCGTACGGGGAAGATCTCGCTGGCGATCTCGAAGCGCCCGCGCTGCAACTGCCGTGGGCCGCTCAGCCGCCGCTGCACCTGCGCCGCTTCGAACAACTCCTGATGGATCTCGCGGCGTTCGCGCTCCAGCGTGGCAATTCTCTGTTCAAGGTCTTCGGCCTTCGACGGACCCTTGGCGCGCCTCTTCTCCGCGCCCGCGTTCACGATCAAGTAAGGGTCGCCCGGGGGCGCATGGTTATATCCGCTGCTTGCCATCCTTGTTCTCCAGCGTGACTCTCACGCGTCAGCCTACGAACTTGTACCCCACACCATGAACGGTGAGGAAAAACTGCGGCTGCTCCGGGTTGGGCTCGAGCTTTTGCCGCAAGCGGACGATGTGCGCGTCCACGGTTCGCGTGGTCGGGAAGTGCTCGTAGCCCCAGACGTCGCTCAGCAGGCGGTCTCGGCTCAGGGTTTCGCCGCCGTGATTGATGAAGTATTTCAGCAACTCGAATTCCTTCGCCGACACTTCCACCGCCTTGCCGCGGCGCGTCACCCGGCATTTCTTCAGGTCCACGGAAACATCCGAGAACCCCATGCAATCGCCGTTCGCGCCGGCGTGCGGCGCCCGCCGCAGCACCGCCTTGGTGCGCGCCAGCAGTTCGCGAATGCTGAATGGCTTGGTGACATAGTCGTCCGCTCCCAGTTCCAGTCCGACCACCTTGTCCACCTCCTGCCCGCGCGCGGTGAGCATGATGATCGGCATGGACGGCCGCTTCGCCTTGAGCTGCTTGCATACGTCGAGCCCGCTCATCCGCGGCATCATGACGTCGAGCAGCACCAGGTCGGGCGATTCCTTCAGCGCGCGCTCCAGCCCGTCCACGCCGTCGTACGCCGCCACCACCTCGTAGCCCTCGAACTCGAAGTTGTCCCTCAACCCGGCCACCATGTTGGGTTCGTCTTCGATGATCAGGATCTTGCTCATTTACGCCACCCCCACGTCTTGTTTCATGTCGGGTCTGTCCGCTGCGATCACCGCAGGCGATACCGGCAGTACCAGGCTGAACTTGCTGCCCTGGCCGGGCTCACTCTCCACCGACACCTCGCCGCCGTGGGCATGCGCGATGTGGCGCACCAGGCACAGCCCCAGCCCGCTCCCCTTGGTGTTGTGCACCAACGGATCGCAAACCCGATAAAACTTTTCGAATATCTTGGACTGCTCGTCGCGAGCGATCCCGATCCCGTGGTCCACCACCTCCAGCTTCACCGATCCGTTGCTGCGCTTCAGGTTCACCGCCAGGTACCGGTCCTGCGACGAATACTTGATCGCGTTGTTCACCAGGTTGAGCAGCGAGCGCGCAATCGCTTCGCGGTCCACCACCACGGGAGGAATGTCCTCGGCGATGTGTTCCTCGAACTTGAATCCGTGCTGCTCGATCTGGTAGCGATACGAATCCAGCGTGGTGCGCACCAGTTCCGTCAGGTTGGTTTCGCGGAAGTCGTATTCCTTGCGCCCCGCCTCGATGCGCGAGAAGTCGAGGATATTGTTGATCAGCGACGTCAGCCGCTCGCTCTCCTTGCGGATGGTGCAGTAATACTCCTGCTTTTTCTCCGGGTTGGGCACGCGTCCCAGTTCCAGCGTCTCCGCATACAGGCGGATCAGGGCCAGCGGCGTCCGCAGTTCATGCGAGACGTTGGACACGAAATCCGACTTGGTCTTCGCCAGCTCCACTTCCTTCTTTACCCCGCGATACGTCAGCACGATCCCGGCCGCCAGCAGCAGCGACAACCCTCCCAGCACCAGGAAGCTGGTGCGCAAGAATCTCTGCCCGATCGCCTCCACCGTCGTGCCGCGGAATTTCATGGCCAGCATCAGCCCGGGAAAGCCCGCTTCCAGCTTGCGCTCCATCTCCGGAGTGCCGCCGTCCCAATCGGAGCAGGCAGCCAGCGGCGGCTCCTTGGGCTGATGAATCATCATTACCGCTTCGGAGTGGCCGTTGTTGTTGCCGCGCGCGTCGGCCTCGTTCTCCGCCATCATCGTGTTCATCATTTCGGGGAAGAACTTGTCCTGGAGAAAATCGGGATCGAAAATGACGCCGCCGATGCCGGCTTTGTTTTCGTTGACTGGGTAAAAAATCATGGCCTGATAAACCATCTTGCCATTGCGGTTGACCCAATCGGGGTACGCATAATACGGGCGCTCGCCCTTGCTTTGCAGTTTGTGGAGCTTTTCCACAATGCTGGTGCCTTCCAAGTCGAACCAGCCGGTGATCATGGAGCCGAGTTTTTCGCCTTCGCCCTGCACCTCGCCTGCATTGCTGTAACGCGACTGCGAGCGCACCACCGTTCCCTTTCCCTTGCTCCAGGTGAACGCGTGGGCGAATTCCGGATGCTTGTCGAGAATCGCCTGCAACCTCGTCCCCGCGTCGGAATCGTACGCGCAGGGAACCTTGGGCTGGATTTCGTCCACCATCTCGTAGGCTTTGCGCGTCATGCGCTTTTCCGTGATCGCCATCATGTGTTGGAAGTCGCGCTGGATGGCCGCCTCGATCGCCTTGTCGCGCTGGATGCTCCGCAGGTGCAGCACGCTGAAGCCGATCAGCGCCGCCGCCGGAAACACCACGAATCCCAGCGTGACCAGCAGTCTCATTCGCTCGCTACGCGGTCGTTTCGCCATCGCTTTTGTACCTCCCACCTGTCCCCAAAGCGTTCACACAATAGCGAATTCGATCCTCGCAGATGTGAAATCGAAGTAAAAAGAAGTAAAAAATTGTAAAACGCACGGTTGTGCCTTCGCCGCCTCGGCCCTCTCCCGCCCTTCAGGGGTGATATCGCCGGGCGTGCCTCCGCCGCTGCGCTCTGTCCCAACTTGGATATCGCCTTGTGTTCGCCAGGAAAGCAAATGCCTTTTCGCGCGCTGTCGCTGATATGCTTCAGCAGGCGATCCTCATACATAGGTGCCATCATGGCTGAAACCGTTTTCGTTGCCGATATCGGGGCGAACAAACTATCTGCCGCAGTTCTCGACCGCGACGGCAAGGTGCTGGCGCGCAGGACGGAAGCGCTGGATTTTTCGGCGACCCAGGCGCCGGTTAAGCAGATCGCGCGCATCGCCGACGAGCTCTCAAACGGAAAGCCCCGCTTCTGCGCCGCCGGGATCGCCGTCGCCGGACTGGTGCGCTGCGATGGCACGGTTTGCGCCGGCCAAGTTCCAGGCTGGGATAAGGTCCCACTCGCTCGTCTACTGCAAGCCAAACTTGGGATTCCCATTTTCGTGGTCAGCGACCGCAATGCCGCCGTACTGGGCGAAACCTGGCGCGGGGCGGGTCGCGGCCGGAACAACGTCGTTGTCCTGACGGTCGGCGCCAGCGTCGGGGCCGGCATCGTCTGTGGGGGGCGCCTGCTGCGTGGTGCGCACGATCTCTCCGGCGCGGCGGGCTGGATGGCCGTCAGCGAAAGCGATGGGTTCGAGGTGCGCAAATTCGGCGGCCTGGAGGCATTCGCTTCCGAGCCGGCCATCGTTCGCGCCGCCAAGAACGCAGTGCAGACAGGTCTTGGCGGAGAACTCGCCGAGTTCGAGCCCGACGCCTTCACCGCCGAGGACGTTGCCGAACTGGCGCGCCGCGGTAACGCCATCTGCATGCAGATCTACCGCCGCGCCGGCAAGCTGCTGGGACTCGCGGTCGCCAACCTGATCAGCCTGTTCGATCCCGACGTGGTGGTCTTCGGCGGCAGCCTGGCCTCGGCCAGCGACCTGTTCTGGGACGACCTGACGCACACCGCCCTGGCCCGCTGCTTTCCCATGTCCGCGCGCCTGGCACGCATCCGCATCAGCGGACTTGGCGAGGATGCCAACCTCCACGGCGCCGGCTATCTGGCCTGGCAGGGAGCCAACGCGGCGGCGTCTCCGCCCGCCTCCTACGAAGACCCTCACCAGGTCTCGGCCACCAAGGTAAAGAAGAGGCCCACCGCCAGAGTGCACGCGGCCGCGAGATAATCTGAGTTCGAGGCCGCCACGAATCTCTCTCATGCCCGAATCTCCCGTGCCCAATGACACGCTGCAGCGCGCTCCTCTGTTCCTGTCGGCCTGCGCAGGCTTGCTGGTTTTCGGCGTGGTGATGGTGCTGCTGGGCACCCTGTTCGGCATGCCGGAGACGCGCGCCCGCCTGGACGTGACCGGCATGGTGCGCCAGGGAGACCTGCAGACCCTGCTGCTGTTCGGCGTCTTCCTGGCAACCGTGGCCGCGGGGCCGCTGATTGACCGTTACGGCAACAAGCTGGTGTTGGCCGTCTCCGCATTGCTTGCGACGCTGGCGCTGCTGGGCTTCGTCGTCGTCGCTGGCTATACGGCGGCACTGGTGTTCGGCTGCGTGCTCGGCATCGGCGGCGGCGGCCTGAATATGGCGACCAACGTCCTGGTCTCCGACCTTTTCGCCGACGACCGCGGCGCCCGGCTGAACCTGCTGGCCGTCTTCTTTGGCGTGGGCGCGCTGTTGGTTCCTTTGGCGGCGGCGATGGCTGGAGCTACCCACATCACTTGGGTGATGGCGGCCGCTGCCGCGATTTCGGCCGCCTGCATGGTTTCCTATTTGCTGCTCGCGTTCCCCCCGGCGCGCGAGGCCAGCGGATTTTCCCTGCGTGAAGCCGGCAAGGTGGTGCGTTATCCCGGCGTGCTGCTGTTCGCCTTCCTGCTGTTTTTCGAATCGGGCAATGAAGCCGCTTTGACAGGCTGGACCTCTACCTGGGCCGGAGCCATGGGCGCCGGCGCCCGCACCGCCACCCTGGCTCTCGCCCTGTTTCAGGCGATGATGATGCTCGGAAGAATTGCCGCCAGCCGCGTGCTTCGTGTCGTCCGCGAGGACCAGCTTGTGTTGGGCAGCGCCGTGGGTGCGCTGGTCAGTATGGCGATTCTCGTTAGCGCGCGCTCCCCTGTCGTGCTCGCGCTGGGAGCCGCTCTGGGCGGGCTGACCTTCGCCTCCGTTTACCCCACCATTTTGGCGATGGCGGGCAATCGCTACCGCAGTTTTGCCGGCACGGTGTTTGGAGTGCTATTTGCCGTCGGTCTGTCGGGAGGCATGGTCTTCCCTTGGAGCATCGGCCATCTGTCGCAATCGGTCGGCTTCCGCGCCGGCATGGCAATGCCGGTGGGTGGGGCAGCGATCATCTGCGTGCTCTTCCTGGTAATTCGGGCGCGAACTGCTGACTCGAAGGCGCCCGTTTCGTCTCGCCCATGATGGCCCCCGCGGGATCGCGCGTGCGATATGATTGCCCAAAATGAAGAACACCGCCGTCTTACTGCTCAGCAGCCCCATGCCTCTCGCCCGCAAAGGTGTAGTGGCGGCGATCTCCCAATTCCTGGTTGCGCACAACGGCAGTATCTTGCATAGCGACGATCACCTGGACCCCGGCCGCGACTTGTTCCTGTCGAAACTGGAGTGGGATTTGGATGGCTTCGATCTTCCCATCTCCGAATTCGAGGAACACTTCCAGCCTGTGGCCGAACGGTTCATGATCAAGTATCACCTGGCGCTGAGCGATTATCGCCCCAAGGTAGCCATCCTGGTTTCCGCCTATGACCACTGCCTGGCCGATCTGCTTTATCGTCATAGCACCGGCGAGCTGGCGTGCGATATCGTCGGGATTATCGGCAACCACCCAACCGCCAAGCCGCTGGCCGATTTTCATCAAGTCCCCTTTCATCTGCTGACGAACCCCCAAGACAAGCGCGAATCCGAGCGGGAAATGCTGGAACTGCTGGGGCAGGAGGTAGACCTGATCGTGCTCGCGCGCTACATGCAGATCCTTGGCCCGGAGTTCGTCGGCCAATACTTGCTGCGCATCATCAACATCCATCATTCCTTCCTCCCGGCTTTCATCGGCGCCAAGCCGTACCACCAGGCCTTTGACCGCGGAGTTAAGTTGATCGGCGCCACCAGCCATTACGTCACTGCGACCTTGGACGGGGGACCGATCATCGAGCAGGACGTGGTGCGCGTCTCCCACCGCGATACCGTCGACGACTTGGTGCGCAAAGGCCGCGACTTGGAGAAACTCGTGCTCTCACGCGCCGTGCGCTGGCACTTGGAGAACCGCATTCTGGTCTACCAGAACAAGACGGTGGTGTTCGTCTAGCGGTTTACTGAGAAACGCCAGATTAATTCATGCGTTCTTGCAGGGCACGCCGTTAGCCGTCCCGCAAACCCAATCCTAGGGCCGTTCCACAGTTGACGTACCCTGATGTCATCCTGAGAGTTTGTGACTTTTTTTGAAAATTGACGTTTTTTTCGCGCGTAAGCTGTTTGTTATCAGCGCTGCAATTTTCGAAAAATCAAAAAAGTCACAAGCTCTGAGCGAGGGAGGGCTCCCGCGCGCTTTACCGGGGTCCCCAGCACGCCTGCCTTTCGCGTGCTGGGGTGGTCGTGCGCGGGAAACCCGAGTCGAAGGATCTCGGTGTTTCCTCTCTCGGCTACACCAATTCTGAAACTGCTCTAAGTTGTGTCATTCCGAGTCGCGCCGACTGAGCGGAGCGAGGAAGGTGCGGCGAGGAACCTGCTGTTTTTCATCCGCCCCAGGAGCGAGAAAACATTGTGGAAAAAACCGGTCCGAATTTTTCAAATTACAAATTACCAATTACCGATTACAAATGGGGGAGTGTTTTCCCGCCGCACCAACTGGTCGCTCGCGCCCAACCGCTTCAGCATCGCGCTGCAAAAGCACCGCGCCGCCGGCAGGGAACTGCTCGACCTCACCGCATCCAATCCCACCACTATCGGCTTGCGATATGACGCTGGCGCCATTTTGCCATCGCTGTCGAATCCCCAGGCGCTCGCGTATTGCCCGGACGCCAAGGGACTGCGCGTTGCCCGCGACGCCGTAGCTGCGTACTACCGCCAGCGCGGCGCCAGCGTCGATCCCGAGCGCCTCGTGCTGACCCCCAGCACCAGCGAGGCGTACTCATTTGTCTTCCGTCTGCTGTGCGATCCGGGCGACGAAGTGCTGGGGCCGGCGCCCAGTTATCCGCTCTTCGAATTCCTCGCCGATATCCAGGACGTCCGCCTCCGTTCTTACCCATTGTTCTACGACCACGGCTGGCACGTGGATCTACATGCGCTCACCACCGTGATCGGCGAGCAAACTCGCGCCGTGATGATTGTCCACCCGAATAACCCAACCGGTTCGTATGCGAAGCCCAGCGACGCCGCGCAACTGCATGTCGTTTGCGCCGAGCGCGGTCTGGCGCTGGTCGTGGACGAAGTCTTCCTCGATTTCGCGCACGACGGACGCGCGCGCCCCAGCTTCGTTCACCCGATCACCCGATCACCCGATCACCCGATCGGGCATGGGGAACTTCCCCGGCGCGCCCTCACGTTCACCTTGAGTGGTCTCTCCAAGATTGCCGGACTGCCGCAGATGAAGTTTGCCTGGATCGCGGTCGGCGGCCCCGACGAACCGGTGCGCGAGGCCCTGGCGCGCCTGGAGGTGATCGCTGACACCTATCTCTCCATGAACGCTCCCATCCAGCTTGCCGCGCCCTCGCTGTTCGCCCAGCGGCACGAATTCCAGAGTCAATTGATGGAGCGAATTCGCGCCAACCTCGCCGAACTCGACCGCCAACTCGCCGCGCAAACGCTTTGCCAACGTTTGGAAATTGAGGGCGGCTGGTACGTCGTGCTCCGCGTTCCGGTCACTCGCCCTGACGAAGACCTCGCCATCGCACTGCTGGAGCAGAAATCAGTCCTGGTTCATCCCGGACATTTCTACGACTTTCCGGCCGACGGTTACCTGGTGGTGAGCCTGATCGCGCCCGAGAGGGAATTCAAGGAAGGACTTAAGCGGCTAGTTGAATTTGTAATTGGTAATTTGTAATTTGCAATTTCTAGAGCAGTTCCACAGTTGACGTACCCTGATGTCATCCCGAGCGAGGGAGGGCTCCCGCGCGTTTTTACCAGCGCGGGAAACCCGAGTCGAGGGATCTCTG
>JAIQFM010000267.1 GCA_020073285.1 Terriglobia bacterium
ACATGGCCCTGGCGTACGCGCTCGATTACATCGAAAGCAATCGCCTGGCGCGGGTGACCAATTACGGCGAATTCCTCGCCCAGCATCCTCCCACCCAGGAAGTGGCGATTGCGGAAAAGACTTCCTGGAGCTGCATGCACGGCGTCAGCCGCTGGGAAGCCGATTGCGGCTGCAATTCCGGCACGCACGCTTCCTGGAACCAGCAGTGGCGCCGCCCGCTGCGCGACGCGCTGAACTGGTTGCGCGACTATCTAGCGCCACTCTACGAATTGCAGGCGCAGCCTTTGTTGCTCGATCCCTGGGCGGCGCGGGATGACTACATCCGCGTGGTACTCGATCGTTCCCCGTGGAACGTCGATGCTTTTCTGGCGCGGCATGGCTTTCCCGGACTGTCGCGCGGTCAGCAGGTGAGCGCTCTGAAGCTGCTGGAAATGCAACGCCACCTGATGTTGATGTTCACCAGTTGCGGGTTTTTCTTCGACGAGCTAACCGGCATGGAGACGGTACAGTTGCTGCAATACGCCGGCCGCGCTCTGCAGCTCGCCCAAGAATTGCTCGCCGTCGATCTCGAGGAAGAATTCCTGCAACGCATGGAGCAAGCCTGGAGCAACATTCCCAGCTTCGGCAACGGCCGCCAGGTTTACGACCGCTTCGTTCGGCCCGCCATGCTCAACCTGGAGGAAGTGGGCGCGCACTACGCCATCAGTTCGCTGTTCGACGGCTACCGCGGGCGCAGTTACGTCTACTGCTACAGCGTGGATTTGCTGGAATCGCGCGTGCTGGAGTCGGGCAAGGCGAGGCTCGCCATCGGCCGCGCCGACATCAGTTCCCGTCTCACTCGCGAGCAGTTGACGGTCAACTTCGGAGTACTTCATTTCGGCGATCACAACCTCAGCGCCGGTGTCCGCCCCTTCTCCGTCGAGGAGGACTTCCGCACCCTGGTGGCACAAACCACGCGCGCCTTTCAGTCCGCCGATTTGCCGGAATGCCTGCGCGTCCTTGACCGACACTTTCAGGGCGCAACCTATTCGTTGAAATCGCTGTTTCGCGATGAGCAGCGCCGCATCGTCTCGCAAGTCGTAAGCTCCACCCTCAACGAAGCCGAGTCCGCGTATCGCCAGGTTTACGACCAGCACGCCCAGCTCATGTGCTTCCTCTCGGAATTACACATGCCGCTGCCCGGCATCCTGCGCGTGACCAGCGACTTCGTCCTCGACCGCTCGGTACGGCATGCCCTGACCGATCGCGACGTGGACCTGGAGCGCATCCGCACTCTCATCGAGACAGCCACGCGCGACAACATCCAACTCGATGTCGCCGCGCTGCAATTCGACTTGCGCGAACGCCTGAACGCGCTGGTGGACCACTGGGCGCTGAAGCCCTGCGATCGGGATCTCCTGGAGATGGTGGCCGCTGTCGTCTCCCTGGCACGTGTCCTGCCCTTCGATGTGGATCTGTGGAAAGTGCAGAATGTTTACTACCGGCTATTGCAGGGAATCTCCGCCGACGCCGTGGTTCGCGAAACCTCCGGCCTATGGCTCGAACAGTTCCTGCACTTAGGAGAACACCTGGGGGTCATCGTGCCCGACAACACCGTGCTCTGTCCGCGTCTCCCGGACCAGGTGGAACCGGCTGCCCTCCGCAACGACTCCGGCCGCAGCATGACCTGTCTGTCACCCGCCACGCACCTCCGCCACCGTCAATACGAGCAGCAATGAAAGATTCCAGATCTGCTCACCTGTAGGCGTGTTTGCGCGCGATCTGCTGCAGAGCCGAATCGAAAACCCGCTCCATGCCGCGAAGGTATTTCTCGGGACGGCGATTGGCCAGGCGCAGTTTCGCTTCCGTGGCGGAGAACCAACGCGGCGTGCGGTGCGATTCGGCGGGTAGAGCGGATTTTTTCACTTCCAGGATGAAAGCAAGAACCGTCACATCCTTCGATGCGCCGCGGAGTGACTCCTTCCTGTGCAGATACTTCCCGACCGGACGCGGATGTACCTTGCCTTCCACGCCACCTTCTTCGAATGCCTCCAGGGCAGCCACTTCAGCGTACGAGAGGCCGTCTTCGAGCCGACCCTTGGGAAACGTCCAGCGGCCGCTACTGGTGCGCACCAGCAGGAACTGAGTTGTGCCTTCGTCATGGCGATAACAGACGGCAGCAACCTGAACAGGCGTAGCTTCCCGGGTGCAGATCCGCGCTCGAGGTTTTCGCATTTGCTCCTCGCTCGACGAGTCCTCGTCAAGTACAGGCTATGACAACCATTGTTAATGGAGAATGAAAATGTGCACCAGAAACCGTGCGCTTGCATCCGGAAGGTCAACAGCTGAAGTTCAAGAACCGGCACACGATGTTCAACAACGGCCTGTCATGCGTGATGGCATTCCAGATCAGCTTTGATGCGCTGCTCTCGCTAAAGCGCTTGCTGACGAGCGCGCTGGAGTCGGGCGGATTAGAATCGGGATACCCTCAGCGACCTCAAACAGGTGACGGGCGGTTGCCAGTTCAGCCGCGTGAGCACTGAGCAAATCAAGACCATCTACAAAGATCGTAAGTACGCTTGCCATTGTGCGTACCTGCAAATTGCGTGCCCCGGATGGGTGGCTAACCTCGATTCCCTCGGCGAGCCGCAGAATGCCGGCAAGCCGCATCACCCGTTGTTGCTGAGTTCGAGGCAGTAGAGAGAATTCCTCGTCGGTCGAGCACGGCAAAGCTCCGCGGCAGTAGCGGGAGACCAGCCGGACCAGGCGCATTTCTTCCTCGCTCCACCCGACCGGGACTGAAAGCTTGCCCATCATGGCCGCCCAGTACGAATTACGCTTCTTCTTGCGCTTATCGGCGCCGACGCTATGCAGCAGCGCGGCGGCACGCAACAGGACGGTCGTGCGCCGGTCGAAGGGCCATGCCAATTCACCGCGCAGGGCGCGCCAAAGCTTGACGCTGGTCTGCGCGACGCGGCGCGAGTGAGCAGGATGGGGATCCAGCGCTCGCGACCAGGATCGCAGCTTGGCATTGACGGCTAGAGACAGCTCGTGCCCGCTGGGAAGGCCCTGCCGCCATTGCTCCCAGAGGGATTCCAGGCCCGTCGTTCTGGCCAGGTACTCAGCCACGCGCTTGGATCTCTCGCCGTGAATACGCGAATGCAAGTGTTCCATGCCAGCAGGTATGCCGTGCTGGAGTGCGATCTCCGCCAAAAGAAGGTCAAAGTCATGAACTTCGCCCAGCAGGTCCTGCATGTGCTTCAAATTCTTGCTCCAGCGCCGGTGGTGGTAGGGAAGGAAATTTTCGACGGTATAGCGGAAGCGCTTGATCCCAATGCGCAACTGGTGGAGATCGTCTGCACGACGCGTGCGCGTTGCGGTCTCGTGCAAACGATACGCGTCAACCCATCGCTCCAGCGCGAGATGCTGAAAAACACGGCCTCCCGGCGGCAGCTTGCCGGAGCGCTGATCCAGTTCACGCGCCAGCTTCATCCATCGCTTGGCATTGAAGTGGTTGAGGGCCTCATGGGCCGCGTTTCTCTGCTCGCTTTCGCGAGCCGAGAGCGCTGCCACAAGGCGGGCGCGCAGAGGATCACCTTCGGTAGCGAAAAGCGAAACCCACCCTTGCATGACTTGCGTATCGCGCAGATTGCCCAATGCCGAGAACAGCGGTTTCGCGATGGCACGGAATTGCTTCCATCCTGGTGCGGGATCGATGGTGCGAAGACCTTCAGCCATTGAGCGGCAGCGGCGAATTGCAACCCGCAGGTCGTGCACGGGATCAGCTTCGAGACTTAGACCTAACCGATTCAGTTCAGCGACCGCACGCTTGGCCCAATGCAGCAGGCCGACGCGGCCGGATTTGACGTGACCGCGAGCGGGTAGCGTCGATCGTCTTTTTTGTCGCATATGGGCTGTGATTTCTGAAGATTAGCACGCGAGCAGAAACGGTACATTCGGGGCGCGGGCGCACGGCCGCTCAGGACGAAAGGATTCCCTGCTTTAAATCCTGGGCGGCTTGCGCGATGTGGTCGGCGGTGCCGAGGTCGCGCCAGTAATATTCATCCGCCCGGAAGCCGACGATCCTTTCTCCAGCAGCAGCCAGGCGGAGATAGCAGGTAACGATCGAGAAAGCGCCGTCTTCACTCATCTTGG
>JAIQFM010000329.1 GCA_020073285.1 Terriglobia bacterium
CTGTGGTTCCGTTTCGAGCTGATTTACGGCCTCGCCGCCGTTGTCGCCTGCTTTCACGACACGCTCATTACGGTCGGCGCCTTTTCCCTGATGGGCAAGGAAATCTCCCTCACCGTCATCGCCGCCATCCTCACCCTGGTGGGATATTCGATGAACGACACCATCGTTGTATTTGACCGAATCCGGGAGAATGTTAAACTGCTGCGCCGCGAATCGCTGGCCGAGATCGTAGACCGTAGCATCAACCAGACCCTGAGCCGGACGGTGCTGACCTCCGGTTTGACTTTCCTGACGGTGGTCTCGCTCTACCTGTTCGGCGGCGAGGTGCTGCACGGGTTCAGCTTGGCCCTGGTTATCGGCATCGTCATCGGGACTTATTCCTCGATTTTCATCGCGTCCCCCATGCTGGTGGCGTACCAGGATTGGCGCTTGCGAAGGGCGCGCGGATCGGCGGCGCCGGTGACCGTCCCGGCGCAGCCACGCCGCGAAAAGGTTCGCAGTTAGTTTTGAATTTCTGCGCGGCATTAGCCGCCGAGGTTCTTGGCCGTCGATCATCGACCGTCGACCGGAAGAAGTGGGAGCAAATTTCGGGGGTCCGGTGTCTAAACTTACGCAGACTGAAAATACCGGAGAATAGGCCATGTTTGAAGACAGCCTTATCGAGTCGGGAGGGAGACTCAAGAGCAAGCGCGGGGCGACCACGGTCCTGTCGTTCGCGCTGCAAGCTCTTCTGCTCGGAATCCTGATCCTGATTCCTCTGATCTATACCGAAGCGCTGCCCAAGCAGCAGTTGATGACGTTTCTGGTAGCGCCGCCTCCGCCTCCACCTCCGCCTCCGCCGGCTGCCATGGCGGTCAAGGTGGTCAGGCAAGTGGTGAGCGAAATCGCCAATGGCCAGTTGCGCACCCCGACCAAGATCCCCGAGAAAGTCCAGATGATCAAGGAAGAGGAAGCGCCCCCGCCGGTGAGCGGCATCGGAGGCGTCGTGGGCGGCGTCCCGGGCGGTGTTCCGGGCGGCTCGATGGGTGGCGTCATTGGCGGCATCATCGGCTCCGCTCCCGTGGCCGTGCCCAAGGTGGCAACGCCGGTGCGGGTGCGGGTGTCGCAGGGCGTGTCGCAAGGTCTGCTCATCCACCAGGTTAGGCCGACTTATCCGCCGCTGGCGCGCCAAGCCAGGATCCAGGGTTCGGTGGTGCTGCAGGCAGTCATTGCCAAGGACGGCACCATCCAGGGCTTGCATGTCGTAAGCGGCCACCCCATGCTGACGACGGCGGCCGTGGACGCCGTCAAGCAGTGGCGCTACAAGCCCTACTTCTTGAATGGCGAGCCGGTTGAGGTGGAGACGCAGATTACGGTGAATTTCACCCTGGCCGGTTGATTCGGCTTTCTCTCTCCGCCGAGTAAGGAAATCGGGGCCGCGCCACCTTGGCGGGCCCCCTTGCACGGGGATCGTGGCCGCCCCCAGCTTCGCCGGCAGGCGACGGCGTGGCTGGGAGGCAGCGGGACGTTGAGCGTCCCATCCCCCACGCCCCGAGTTGGTTCGCAATCGCGCCTGATCAGCCGTTCTGAGGAGGAATAAGCAACTCATGCTCGTCGCACTGGCAACTCTCTTTTACACACACGTGCCCACCATCGCGCTGGCCATCTTCCAGGAGGGCGAGATTTCCTGGGATCCCATCTCGCTGTGGAAGCAGATGGGCACCCTGGCCAAGATCGTGGTCATCATCCTGTTCATCATGTCCGGCTGGTCCATCGGCGTGATGATCGACCGCTGGATGGCGTTCAGCGCCGCCCGCAAGCAGTCGCGCGCCTTCGCTCCCGCGGTGGCCGGCGCCCTGCGCGAAGGCAAGATTGACGAAGCCATCCGCGTCGCCGAGCGCAACAAGAAGAGCCACCTGGCCAAGGTGGTCACCGCCGGTCTGCAGGAATTCAAGGCGCACGGCGAATCCACCGAGATTCCCGGCGAGCAGATCGAAGCCAGCAAGCGCGCCCTGGAGCGTGCCGAGGCTATCGTGCACGCTGAACTGAAGCGCGGCCTGGGCGGACTGGCCACCATCGGCGCCACCTCCCCCTTCGTCGGCCTGTTCGGCACCGTGGTCGGCATCATCAACGCCTTCAAGGGCATCCAGTCGCAGAAGGCGACCGGCCTGGGCGCTGTCGCCGGCGGTATTTCGGAAGCGCTGGTCACCACCGCCATCGGGCTGTTCGTCGCTATCCCCGCGGTGATGATGTACAACTACCTGTCCGGCCGCGTCGAGGCATTCGATGTCGAGATGGATAACTCCTCCAGCGAACTGGTGGACTACTTCCTGAAGCGCCGCAACGCCGCCCGGCGCTAACTGAGGTACGTAGTTCGATGCGAGCATAGTTGCTTGTCCCTTCTCGCGGTTGCCCACCTTCCGCCCGCTTTTTGGCGAAGGGTGGGCGACAGGCGCGCGGAGGGACTAACGACCTTAGCTTCGGGAGATCGCGCAGGAGATTCAAGTCATGGCAATCGCGAAAAAAGCAATGGCCGTCAACTCCACCATCAACGTCACCCCCATGGTGGACGTGATGCTGGTGCTGCTGATCATCTTCATGGTGATTACGCCCATGCTCCAGAAGGGCGTCAGCGTTGACCTGGCCAAGACCAACAGCCCGGTGCAGATGCCGGATGCCGACAAGGAAGACGCGTTGCTGGTCGCCATCACCCGCGACGGCAAGGTCTTCTTTGGCAGCGACCAGATCTCGCCTGACCAGCTCACCAACAAAGTGAAGGACAGGCTGGCCAACCGCGTGGACAAACGGGTTTTCATCCGCGCCGATGCCCGCACCAAGTATGGCAACGTGGTGGAAGTGGTGGATAACGTCCGCGCCGCCGGCGTGGACCAGTTGGGTCTGCTCACCGAGCAGCGCAAGACGGGCGCTCCCGCTCCGCCGCCGGGCGCGGCCGCTCCCACCGGCGGCCAATAGCGAGCGACTTTCGGGCGACTCATTTGCTGGCCGTTACGGTTGGAGCTTCGACCGAGATGACGCGAACTGAAACTGAAACTCGAAACGGAAACGGTTCTTAGAGAGGATTTCGTTATGGCAATGGCAGTTGGAGGTCCGGGAAGCGGTCCCTCGGCGGACATGAACGTCACCCCCCTGATCGACGTCCTGCTGGTGCTGCTGATCATTTTCATGGTCATCACCCCGCTCACGCCCAAGGGGCTGGACGCGCTCGTCCCGCAGCCGCCCAAGGACCAGAAGGCGCCGCCGTCCACCGACCGCACGGTGGTGGTGCAGGTCATCAAGACCGGGGGACAGCCCGCGCTCAAGATCAACCAGGAGGATGTTACCTGGGACAAGCTCCAGGGACGGCTGGAAGAAATCTACAAGACCCGTGCCGAGAAGGTGATGTTCGTTAAGGCCGACACCGACCTCGCCTTTGCCGACGTCGCCCAGGTGATCGACATCTCGCACTCGGCCGGCGTGGACAAGGTAGGCTTGATTACCGCCAAGATCGAAGCCGGCAACTAGTTCTTCCCGGAAGGGCACGGCGGAACCTGTCCCGAGCGAAGCGAGGGAGCCGTGCCGTCCGAGCTTGCAACTGAAAGGCGGCTTTTGCCGCTGCGGTCCTTGGCCATCGACCATCGACCATAGCTTTATGGAGAGACCACTGATGAACCGAGGCGCACGAGTACTGGCGTTCGCCGCCATCGTCCTGGCCCTGTTTTCGCTCGCCGGCTGCAACAAGCTGCGCGCGCGCGACCAGCTCAACAAGGGCGTACAGGCATATAAGAACGCGAAATACGAAGAGGCAATCGAGAAGTTCAAGAACGCGGTTGCCCTCGATCCGTCCCTGATTAATGCCCGCCTTTATCTTGCAACCGCCTACGCCCAGCAGTACATCCCGGGGGTCGACACGTCGGATAACAACCGCATGGCGGAGCAGGCCATCAACCAGTATCAGGACGTGCTCAAGATGAAGGCCAAAGATCTCAACGCCATCAAGGGCATCGCCTATCTCTACCTGCAGATGAAAAAGTTCGACGGGGCCCAGGAGTACTACCGCAAGGTCATCACTGTCGATCCCAACGATCCCGAGGCTTATTACTCCGTCGCCGTGATTGACTGGACCCAAACCTACCAGCCGCGCATGGA
>JAIQFM010000069.1 GCA_020073285.1 Terriglobia bacterium
GAATGCCGTACTCTTTGAGTTTGAGGTGAATGGTCTTGTAGTCGATGTGCAGCAAGCGCGATGCCCTGGCTTTGTTGCCGCCGGTTTCGCGCAGCACGCGCAGCAGAATCTCCCGCTCCAGGGCAGCGGTCCTTTGTTGCACGATGTCTCTCAGGGACAAGCCGTTCCATGGCTTCTGCACGGCCGCCGCATCGCCCGCATCGTTCTGGGTATTCGCCGCCGGCTGCGGCGGGGCGTTGGGAATGGCCAGATGACGCTCGCTGATGGTGTCATCCGCCAGTAGAACCGCTCGCCGGATCATGCTCCGCAACTCGCGGACGTTGCCCGGCCAGTGGTAGGCCAGCAGGGCATCGGCCGCCGCCTGGGTGAAACTCTCCACCTTTTTCTGCAGCTCGGCGTTAGCCAGGTTCAGGAACCGCTGGGCCAGATACAGGATGTCCTCCCGCCGCTCCCGCAAGGGGGGAATGTTGATGGCGAATTCGTTCAGACGGAAGTACACATCGCGGCGAAACAGACCTTCCTTGCTCTCCGCCAACTGGTGCAGGTCCTGATTGCTGGCCGCCAGAACCCGCACATCCACGCGGATGGGCTGAGTACCCCCAATGCGGCAAATGGTTCTCTCCTGCAGCACGCGCAGAAGCTTGGCCTGCGATCCCAAGGGCATATTGGAAATTTCGTCCAGGAAGAAGGTTCCGCTCGAGGCCATCTCGAACTTCCCGATCCGGCGCTGGTCCGCCCCGGTATACGCCCCTTTCTCGTGTCCGAAAAGCTCACTGTCCAGCAGCGTCTCCGGGATGGCGCCACAGTCCACGGTCAGCAGCGGATTCTGCGAGCGGAAGCTC
Source organism: Terriglobia bacterium (assembly GCA_020073285.1). Classification (GTDB taxonomy): domain Bacteria; phylum Acidobacteriota; class Terriglobia; order Terriglobales; family Acidobacteriaceae; genus JAIQGF01. The sequence continues at coordinate 843 of JAIQFM010000069.1, forward strand.
AGGGCGTGAGTGGCGCGTGCCACCAGCTCCTTGCCCGTCCCGGTCTCCCCCAGAATCAGCACGCTGAAGTTGGTTTTGGCGACGCGGGCGACCTCCGAGGCCAGGTGATCGATGACGCTGCTGGGGCCCATCGACTCGCGCAGCGAGGCCCCTTCTTCCACTTGCGAGGACAGGCAGCGCAGCTTGCGCTTCAGGGAACGCTCGTTCAAGGCGCGGAACACAACCCGCAGCACCTCGTGGTGCTTGAGCGGCTTCTCCAGGTAGTCGTGGGCGCCCGCCCGCATGGCGGCCACCGCTGCCCGAATCTCCGGCGTGTGCGTCATCAGAATCACGGGCAGGTCCTCATCCAGCGCCTTGGCTGCCTTCAGGGCCTGCATCCCGTCCATGTCCGGCAATCTGGAAGCCAGGATCAGCGTGTCGGGTTCCTCCGAGCGGATTTTCTCCAGCCCGGCTTCCCCGGTGTGGGCGATGACCGCGGTCAGGCCCTCGCGTCCCATGTACTCGGAGAGCAGGCTGCACGCCTCCGCTTGCTCGTCCACGATCAGAATCTTGCTTCCCGCGGGCATGATGGCGTTTTGTCTCCCAGTTTCTAAAGATGGCAAACCGGACGAACTACACGGATGTCCTTGGCCAGCCAGGACTCCACCTAGTGCAGCATCCCCAGCAAGAGCACGCCGGTTTCGCCTCTCTGTAGGGTGGTGTCGATCCTGGCCCCGATGTACTGGTCGCGACGCTCGAGCAGGGAATCCTGCAAACTCCTTCGCCGGGGCGCGGCCCGCGCCGGGACTTTCGACCGCGGTGCGGAGAAGGCTTGCTGCAGGAGTTGATACTCCTCGACCAGCAACTCGGAGGATTCCGTGCCCATGATGGTGGCGCCCTTTTGTTTCAGCTTCAGCAAGAGCCGATGGTTGCGGCTCCCAGCCTTGGCCAGCTCGCTGACGATCTCCAGTTCGTGGCCGCACACCGGCAACCCGTCCTGGTAGACACGGACCCGCTCGTAGGGAAGTGCCAGGCCCTCGAGGGTCTGTTCGATATGCGTCCATAGCTGGTTGACCAGCTCGAGGTTGCGCTGCCAATCTTTCTTGCCCAGCTTCGCCACTTTCATGCGCTGGATTGGCTCGCTGAGCGCTCCCATGTCGGCTTGGGTGTGAATGACGGGAATCAGGATCAGAGTCCGCCGGCCCGCCGGGCGGTTGGGAGGTCGGGAAGCAGGTTGATTTCTTCTCTCCATGGTTCGAGCCAGCTCACTATTCTCGGAGGGTACCGCAGAAGCGAGTGGAGCAGCCGCGGTAAGGATTGTTTTGTTAAGACTTCAGTGCCGGATCGGGTAGGTTTCAAATTAGGACCAGCCGTTGCCGTCGGCGCCGACGGCCCAAATTCAGCCAAACCATAAAAGGCTCGACGGAAACGTCGGTATCGGTGTCCTTAGGTCATGGTTTCGTAGAGGCGGAATTGCCACATATCGTCAATGAGTGCGTGCCGTTGTTTTGGGGAGAACCGGACATGCTCTTGACCTAGCCGCGAGTCTAAAGAAAATCTGGAGCGGCGATTTGGTAGACAAAACTATCTCGGCCAGTTGCGTCGGGCCTTGACCCCACGCGAACTCCGCCTATTTTTTCCATGGCCCTCTGCGAGCGTAAATTCCGTGGACCAACAAGAAAGATAACGCTCTTCACGAATCCGAAGGCGTGCCGTAGCATGAGCTGTTTCATTTCCGCGTTGTAAATGCCGCCCCAGTGGGATCTGGCTAGGAACGTCCAACCGATTTCGATCTCGCTTTTCACTTCGTCGTAGCCGTGGAATCGCGACGACCCGATGACCTGGCCGTCCCTGGAATCGATAGCGATCAACGCACCACCCGATTCCAGGGCCTCGCGGAAGAATCCCCGAAAAACCTCTTCCTTGTAGCGGTCTTTGATCGGATGTTGTTCCCAAATGAGCGGATCGGAGGCCACAACGTAAAGATCGTCCCAATCTTCTGGTCGAAGCGGTCTAAGTAGCAGGAGCTTGCCTTTCAAAGTGGGTTGCAGATCGAAGAACATTCTTGAGTCTGTCCTCAAATGCTGGATGAATCACTCTTAGCGTTTTTCAGCGATGATCGGCTTCTATTTCTGACGTGCCTCCGGTTGACTCTATATCAGCCGGGTGCGCCGTGCCAGTTGAAGGGTCGAAGGGACGACACCGGCCCGCCGGCCTGAACCCTTCTGCCTTGTTCCCGCATTTCACTGCTTCCGCAGGCGCCGCTTTGTTAGAATCTCTCCCCTATATGCCGAACCCGCGTGCGCGACTGTTCGCAGTCTTATTGGTTCTAGCTACCATGGCCCATGTTACCCACGCCCAGAGCCCCCGCAAGCCGGCGCCGAAAACCGCCTCCGCCACACCGAAACTCAACGTCGTTGCCGACCTCGCCCAGCGCGTCGCCAAGTTCAAGCCCGTCGAAATGCGCTTCAGCTCCAGCGGCCTGAACGCGCGCGAGCGCCAACTGGTGGACAAGCTGGTCGAAGCCTGCCGCTACCTTGAGGACATCTACTGGCGCCAAACCGACCCGGACGCCCTCACGCTCCACCAGCAACTAGCCGCCAGCAAGGACGCGCGCGACGATCTCCTCCGCCGCTACATTTTCATCAACGCCAGCCGCTTCGACCTGCTCGAAGACAACCAGCCCTTCGTCTGCGCGCAGTCGGAGGCGCAGGCCAACGGCGGCACATGCCCGCCCATGTATCCCGGACGCGGATTTTATCCGCGGGGCCTGACGCGCGACCAGGTAGAGCAATACCTCAAGGAGCATCCCGACGGGAAGGCCGCCATCTACGCGCCGCAAACCGTCGTCCGCTGGAAGGGCAATCGGCTCGATGCCATTCCTTACCACGTAGCCTACCGTTCGTTTCTCGAGCCCGCGGCCCAAGCCTTGCGTGATGCCGCCACACTCGCCGACGAGCCACAGTTCGCCAACTTCCTCCGCCTGCGCGCCGATGCCCTGCTCACCGATGACTACTACAAGAGCGATCTCGCCTGGCTCGACCTGCAAGCACCCAAGTTCGACGTCGTCTTCGCGCCCTACGAGACCTACGACGACGGCCTGCTCGGCGTGAAGACCAGTTACGGCGCCGCAGTGCTGATCCGCAACCAAGCCGAGAGCCGCAAGCTCACGCTCTACGAAAAGTACATTCCCGACATCCAGGACGCCCTGCCCCTGCCCGCCGAAGACCGCCCCTCGAAACGCGGCCACCAGACGCCCATGGAAGTCATGGATACGCCCTTCCGCGCCGGCGACCTCAACCATGGCTACCAGGCCGTCGCCGACAATCTTCCCAATGACGCCCGCATCCACCAGGAGAAGGGCACCAAGAAAATCTTCTTCAAGAACTTCATGGAGGCGCGGGTCAACGTGGTGATCCTGCCGGTCGCCAAGCGCCTGATGCGTGCCGACCAGGCGGCGCAAGCTTCCGCCGACGGCTATCTCGCGGGCACCCTGCTGCACGAAATTTCCCACGGCCTTGGTCCATCTTTCGCACGCAAAAACGGCAAACAGACCGACATCCGCGAAGCCATCGGTCCCGCCTTCAACGGGCTGGAAGAAGCCAAGGCCGATGTGGTCGGCATGTTCGGCATCAAATGGCTGGTGGACCACGGCGTGCTACCCAGGGAGCGCCTGCCGGAGTTTTACTCGTCGTACCTGGCGGGCCTGTTCCGCACCATTCGCTTCGGCACCGCCGAGGCCCATGGCAAGGCCGAGATGATGGAGTTCAACTATCTGTCCCAGCAGAAGGCCATTCAGCGCAATGCCGGCGGCCGCTACGTCATCGATTACGACCGCACCGCCACCGCGATCGCCGCGCTTGCCAAGGAACTGCTGGAGATGGAGGCGACCGGCGATCGCGCCCGCGCCGAAACCTGGTTTCAGAAGTACAGCGCCATGCCGGTGGACTTGAAGGCCGCGCTCAGCACCGTTGCGGATGTCCCGGTGGACATCACGCCCAAGTTCGCGTTCCCGCAACCTGTGGAATGAAGGTTGCTGTTTTCGCGCTGCAAATGGTTCAGGCTCGGTACTCGGCACTAAGTACTAAGTACTGAGTAGGGCGTTGCAGGTTTCACGCTTCATTGGTTTTGGCTCGGTACTAGGTACTCGGTACTGCTTTATGGAAGAACGCCGCCAATTCGATCGCGCGACGATTCCGCCGGCGGCCAACATCTTTGCCGAAGACGATCGCGGCACGCGCTTGGGCCGAATCCTGGTCCTCGGCCGCGGCGGCTTCCTGTTGCAAACCAGCCGCACGTTCCCCGTTAATGTCCCGCTGGCGTTGGTTATTGTGGCCGAGCAAGACGGCATTCGCCGACGCATCAATGCCGCGCGACGCTATCTGACTGAACAAGGCGATTCGGGGTTTGAGTTCCACCACCTCGAGCCCGATGCGGCCGTCGAAATCGGCGTCCTCATCGGCAAATACTTCTACGCTCCGGGCGCCGAAAAGTAAAAAACGCGCTTTTCAGCGCGCTGTTCATATCACTCCCGTTCCGGCCAAATTACCCAATTACCCAATTACGAAATTACCAAATTACAAAAACTCCACTCTCGGCTCTTGCGGGATGATTCCCGCCTGCCATCCCATGTGCAGCAGCAGCGCCGCCGCGGCGCGCCCATCCTCGCCATAGTCCAGGGTGCGCTCATTCACGTACATGCCGACGAACCGGTCCGCCATCTGCGGTTCCAGGTCGCGCGCGAACTGCCTGGCGTACTCCAGCGCCTGCTCGCGATGATCGAGCGCGTGCTGGATGCTACGCCTCACCGCGTCCGAGACTCTTGCCATGGTCTCCGCTCCCAAATCTCGCCGGATGGCGTTTCCGCCCAGCGGCAGCGGCAGCCCCTGCTTGTCGCGCCACCACTTGCCGAGATCGATGACCCGGTGCAGCCCCGACTTTGCGTAGGTCAGTTGTCCTTCGTGGATAATCAGGCCGGCGTCGTGCTTGCCCTCGAGCACCTGCGGGATGATCTGGTCGAAGGGCACGACCTCGGTCTCGATCTGCGGCGCGAACAGCTTCAGCGCCAGGTACGCCGTGGTCAGCTTGCCCGGCACCGCGATGCGTTTCGACTTGATCTCGGCAATCGAGTACGCCTTGGCGGCCACGATCATCGGCCCGTAGCCCTCGCCCACGCTGCCGCCGCACGACATCAGCGCGTACTTCTCCTGGATGTACGGATAGGCGTGGAACGAGATTGCGGTCACGTCGTAGACGGCTTCCATCGCCTTGCGGTTCAACGTCTCGATGTCGCACAGCGTGTGCGAGAATTTCAGCCCGGGCACGCGCACCTTGTTGGTCGCCAGCCCGTAGAACATGAACGCATCGTCGGAGTCGGGACTGTGCGCGATGCTGATGGTGCGCGCTTTCGTCGAGGCTGTCGTGGGCATGGCTGGCTGAATGATCACATTGAAGATTGCAGATTGAAGAGTGCGGATTGGCGACGAGTTCCGGTCAATCTTCAATCCGAAATCTTCACTCTTCAATCCTCACAACTCGACGCGCGACGCAATTCCTGCCGCGGCCGCGATCTTAATGATCTCGGCGAACAGGAATGGATACAGCCCGAAATTCATCGCCTGCGTGGCGCCATGCGTCAACACCGCAAGCCATGCCAGCCCGCCGGCGAAAAGCACGACTTCCGCCGCCAGCGCCGCCATCACGAATCGCGCGAACTGGCCGGCGCCGCGCTCCGCGATCCATCCGGCCAGGAAAGCTGCTACGGGATAGGCGAGCAGATAACCGCCGGTGGGGCCCAGCAGTTGCGCGATGCCGCCCGGGCCGGCGGAACTGAACACCGGCAACCCGGCCGCGCCCTGCGCTAGATATACGGCGAGCGCGGCGAATCCGCGCTTGCTACCCAGCAAGATGCCGACCACCAGCACGCCAAAGTTGGCCAGCGTTAGCGGTACCGGCGTTAACGGCAGCGGCAGCCACAGCCGCGCACACAGCGCTACGAACAGGCTAGCCGCAACCACCGTCGCCACCTGCCGCGCCGCGCTCATCGCCGCGACCTGGTCCCGCACGATCGCTATATCTCTCGCCATGATCCCGCCCCCCCAAACTCGCAACTCGAAGCTGGTTCAGTCTCCGTGCAAGGCGGTCGACCCGGGATGTTCCCCGCTGTCGTGCTTCGCCGCCAGATGTCGCCGCACCCGAACGTAGCAGGCTCCCGCGGCCCACAGCAGCGCCAGCATGGAAACCAGCAGGACTACGTACAGAATCTTGATTACCACCGTCGTAAGGATAACAGACCCAAGTTGCGAGTTGTGAGTTCTGAGTTGTGAGTAGCCGAAAAGGCGAAAGCCTTGGAAACCAGCGCTAGAAAACTTGCAACCCACAACCCACAACTCGCAACTCGCAACTCACAACTCATTTTCCCGCCATTAGCCCCTCAATCTCCTCCGCCGTCTTGGGCAGTTTCTCGCTCAGGCTGACCAGCTTTCCGGAGGCATCGACCAGGAACGTGTCCTCGATGCGCACCCCGATTTTCTCTTCCGGAATATAAATCCCGGGCTCGATGGTGAACACCATGCCTGGCCCGAGCGGTTTGCCCTCGCCGCCGGGATCGTGCACGTTCAGCCCGACCATATGGCTGACGCCGTGGATCAAGTATTGTCCCAGCGGCTGTCCATGCAGGTCCTTGCCGTGCGAGTTGATGTAGTTGTAGGCGACCGTGAACAGTGAATTCTCGTCGCGCCCGCTGAGTAGCGACTTGCCCGAGCGAAACGCTCGGATCGCCGCCTGCTGCGCGCCCAGCACGATGTCGTAAATCTCGCGCTGCCGCGGGGTGAACTTGCCGTTGGCGGGCACCGTGCGCGTGATGTCGGTGGCGTACATCGAGTACTCCCCGCCCACGTCCATCACGATCACGTCACCATCGTTGATCGGCCCGGAATCCTCGTCGTAGTGCAGCACGGTGGAGTTAAAGCCGGCGCCGACAATCGGCCCGTACGCCGGGCGCTCGCAGCCGCGCCGCTCGAACTCGTACACCATGAGCGCCTCGATCTGGCGCTCGGTGCCGCCGGGCTTGATCGCCTTCCAGGCCGCCAGGTGCGCCTCGACCGATGCGTCGGTTGCCTTGCGGATCAGTTCGATCTCGCCCGCGTCCTTGACCGCGCGCAGCGAGGCGATCAGCGGGCGGGCGTCGCGCGAATAAACCGACAGGTTGCCGTGCTTGAGCCAGTCGAGCGCGAGCTTGGAATCCTTGCCTTCGTTGACTAGCACCACGCCGCCCAGCGGGGAAATGACCTTTGCCAGCTCGTCGCGCAGCGCATCAATCGCCACGACGCGATCAAAGCCAGTTGCCGTCTTCGCCTCGGGATCGTCGGGGCCGAGCTTCGGTCCGGTCCAGCGCTCGGCGGCGCGATTGCGCTGCGGCAGCAGCAGGACCTCGGAGTACGCGCGCGGCTGCAGCGTCGCCGGACGTCCGGGCGGCAACTGCGCGTTCATCTCCTTTACTTTTTCCTGATCGAGCGCGGGTACAATCAGCACCGCCGCGCCGGGCTCGTTGACGCCGGTGAGGTACCAGAAATCCTCGTCCTGGCGGAAGCCGGTGAGCGCCTCGGTCACGTCGCTCTCGGTGGTGGCAAAGACGACGATGGGCGCGCCATTGGCTTTCTTGGCCAGTGCCTCACGGCGTGCACGGTAAGTCTGGTTCGGCTGCCGCTCTAGGGCAAAGGCCGCGGTGGCGATGAGCAGCAGGGCGATAACGATTCGCTTCATGGTCAAGGATTATATCCATGGAGAAGCTGGCGCACATGTTGGTGGGCCATCTGGAGGGGGTTCCCTGGGATTCGAACCGCGGTTAGCACTGCGCCAGTTCTGGTCAACCGGCTGCTGAGAAAGGTAGTTCCACATATTCGTGTCTGGATAAATTAGCAACGCATTTCGATAATGTACTTGACGACATATGTATTATAACACATAATATGCCTGTGGCTTGGGAAGTTCTCTTTCATCAGGAGTTCGAACCCGAATTTGACGCCCTGCCGGAAGACGTGCAGGACGAGATGCTGGCTCTTGCCAGGTTGCTGCAGCAGTTCGGGCCGCAGTTGGGCCGTCCCCGTGCTGATACCCTGAACGGCTCCCGTCACGCGAACATGAAGGAATTGAGGTTCGATGCCGCCGACGGGGTCTGGAGGATAGCATTCGCCTTCGACCCGAACAGAAACGCGATTCTCCTGGTCTGTGGAGACAAGTCAGGCGGGAGCGAAAAGCGTTTTTACCGACAGCTAATCGAAAAGGCCGATTTTCGCTTTGATGCCCATCTCGCCCGCGTCAAGAAGGAAAAGGAAAGCGAGAAGCAGCAGCAAAAGAGGGAGAAGTAACAACATGAAGACTCTGGACCAAAAAATTAAGGAAGTGAGCCCCGCCCGGCGGAAGAAGATCGAGGACCGCGCGGCCCAGCTCCTCGCTGAGGAAATGTCACTGCGCGAACTGCGCCGTGCACACAAGCTCACGCAGGAGCGCATCGCCGAGACCCTTGGGATTGGCCAGGATCAGGTCTCCCGCCTCGAACAGCGCAGTGACCTTCTGATTTCCACGCTCCGCAGCTACGTGGAAGCCATGGGAGGTCGGCTCACTCTGGTCGCTGAATTTCCCGACCACAAGCCCGTGGTCCTATCAGGGATTGCCGCACTCGGCGCGGACTCCACTCCCACGCCGGCGCGTGCGCGACACGCAGAGGTATCGGCAGGCTGAAAAATAGCGACGCCTAAGCACGAGCCGGGTGCCGCACCCGGAGCTTGTCCTGAGCGAAGTCGAAGGGCGGTTTTCGAAGGGTGGGAAGAGGGTCCGAAATCGTTACGTCTCCCGCCTCGCTTCCGCCTTCTTTCGACGGCTACCTGCCATCGCTAGGCTGCGATCACGGAGCTTTGCCAATATCTTCAGCTTCTCGCTGAACGGCAGCTTCGCCAACTCCTTTCGGCTCGCTTTACTCATCGAGATACCTCCGCCGGAACTTTTCCCACTTCTCCGTCAGCCCGTGCTTTAGAAGGATGAGATTCAGCTTGTCCTTGCTCACGGCCTCCTGCTCCAGGAATTGCAGAATGCGGGTGAAGTCCTTCGCCCGCCCTATGTTCAGCGCAATTGCCACCAGATGCTCCGCCGTCATCACCCGCGTCGGTACTGCTTCTACATCTGTCTCGATCGCCTCCTCCAATGCCTCCTGTTCCAGCGCATTGGCAGGAGCCAAAAATTGCACTGGCCAATAACCAATCACGATGTGCTCGCCTTTCGCCTTGCAGCCGCGCGCGATTAAATAGTCGTACACCGGCGTTAGGATGAGCAACGGACTGCCGGAAGCCGTCGGCAGCGTCACGAAAATGTCTACATCCACGGTCGCCGCAGGCTCAAGATAATGGGTCGCCCCCACCGCACCGCCGATGGCGTAGCTCCCGATAATGCCATCCGCTTGCATGCGGTTCAGCATTTCCAGCGTTTCCTTCATCCTTGCCCCAGTTGAGAATGGTAGTGGAGAGCGCCTGAAGACTGCTACCGGAACTTGTCATTTCCTCTTGACGGCGCTGCTACAATGTAAGTAGCTGAATATGTCGGCTAGGCTGGGCCGCAGGGGGCAGACCTCCTGCGGCTCTACCTTTTGCTCTTTGAAAATTTACTCCTACGGCAACCGGCCAGCCCTCAGTTACTGGCCATTTAATGGCCAGTAACTGGGACGTAAGTTGTTGACTCTGCGTTTAGGGAGGGGGATGGGGGTCCGCAACAGTTACCCATGCGTCACCCCTGGCCGTTCAGCCTAATAGTTCCCAACTGGTAACTGCTAGGCTGCAGGCAAAACCACTTACACGCCCACCGGATAAGGCTTGGCGGTTTGCGGTTCGCGCAGTTGGCGGCCGGTGAAGAGGCGCTCGAAGCGGCCCTGGAGCAGCGACATCAATCCCGTGTACCAGTAGCCGAGCACGAACAGGCAGAGGAAAGGCACGGTGATGTAGTTCTCGTTGATCACAGCGTACCAGACGGTCGCGGCGAAGTAGGCGCCGACGGCGAGCTCGAAGTAGGGAACCAACCCCAGGCGCTTGCGGTATTTGCTGGTGCGGACTTTGTCCTTCTTCGATACCACGCGGTACTTGGGCGTGCGCGCGAACGCCGACTGATGGCCAATCAGCGCTTCCAGCACGACCTTGGTGTTGGTCAGCGTCAGGCCGATTCCCTGCGCCATCAGGAAAGGCAGAAACAACAGGCAGCGCGGCCATTTTTTCGGGAACAGTTCTCTTTGCGAGACCAGGTAGAAGCTGGAAATCGAAAACGTCGATGCCATGAACAAGGGCAGGTCGATGTAGAGCATCTGGAACCAGCCCTGGTAGAAGCGGATGATCATCGCCGGCAAGAGCAGCGTCGAGAGAATGATCATCAGCGGATAACTGAGGTTGGCGGTCAGGTGGTACCAGGCCTCGATCTTTACCCGCAGCGGAACTTTGCTGCGCAGCACCATTGGCAGGTCTTTGATCGCGCACTGGATCAAACCCTTAGCCCAGCGCGCCTGCTGCGTCTTGAAGGCGGTCATTTCGACCGGCAACTCGGCGGGACATTCCACGTCCTGCAGATAGACAAAGCGCCAGCCCTTGATCTGCGCGCGGTAGGAGAGGTCGGTGTCTTCGGTGAGCGTGTCGTGCTGCCAGCCGCCGGCTTCCTCGATGGCGCGACGCCGCCACATGCCGGCGGTGCCATTGAAGTTGAAAAACAGGCCGTTGCGCGAGCGTCCGCCGTGCTCGAGCACGAAGTGGCCGTCGAGCAGGATGGCCTCGACCTCGGTGAGGAACGAGTAGTTGCGGTTGATGTGCGTCCAGCGCGTTTGCACCATGCCCACGTCGAGTGCGGTGAATTGGTGGATGCAGCGCAGCAGGAAATCCTCCGGGGGAACGAAATCGGCGTCGAAGATGGCGATGAACTCGCCGGTCGCGGTCTTCATCCCTTCCCGCAGCGCGCCCGCCTTGAAGCCCTCGCGGTTGGTGCGATGGTGGTAGGTGACCGGATAGCCGAGCGCGGCCAGGCGCTCGACGGCCGCATTGGCGACCTCCACGGTTTCGTCGGTGGAGTCGTCGAGCACCTGGATTTCCAGCTTCTCGCGCGGATATTGCAGCTTGCAGACCGCCTCCAGCAGGCGCTCGATGACGAACTGTTCGTTGAAGATCGGTAATTGCACGGTGACGCGCGGCAGATCGGCGAAACGGCCGGGAGGATTGTCGGAGCTGGCGCGCTTCTTGCGGTTTTTGTAGTAGAGGTACACCAGGGTGTAGCGGTGCAGCCCGTACGACGCCAGCCAGATGAGGACGATGAAGTAGGGAATCAGCAACGCCGTGTCGAAGGCGTTGGCCTGGTAGAGCCCGCGGAAAGTGGTGTCGAGGAAGTGGGTGCGGAAATATTGTCCGAAGCCGCGCGGCGCGGCGAACAGGGCCAACATGGGGACTGCAAGTATCAGTGCGATGCTCCGGTACAGCAGACGATCACGGGCAAGCCGCCCGGGCAAGGTACAAACGATGATTGTAACCGAAATTGGCGGCGAGGAGGTTTACGGTAGTTCCAGCGCCTCCTTGATTGCGTTTTCGATCTGAGACAAGACATGCGTGGGCAGCGTGCCCAGTGGCGGAAAGAGAATGCTGCTCTTGTTGATGGTGACCACGCCGTCGCATTTCGCAAAAGAATCACGCCGCAGCCCGGCGACCCCTGCGGAGATTGGAACTCGAAAAGAGAACTTGAGCCGCTCGACGGAGGCGATGGGAACTACAGTCACGTCGAGCGACCGGCGGTTGAGAAAATCGGCGGATATGACGATCACAGGGCGCCTCTTATCGAGGCCGCTGGCACAGTAAATTTCGCCACGGTGAGGAAACCATTGCGCAGGCGGAGCAATCATCGTTCAATTGCGCGCTAGAGTTCGAAGCGCTGCCTTATGGAAGGCCCTTCGCTCGGCGCGTTCCTCTGCTGTTTCCGGCTGGGCAAAGAAAGCCGCGGCCTCACGCTCCAGTTGGTCGCGCCGCTCGGCCCTGAACGCGCGCTTGAGTAGTTCATTCACGCGTTCGCTGGCGGAACTGCCGTTCTTGCTTTCCGCGATTTTTTCGAGGATTTCCTCATCGAGGGTAAAAGTTGCACGTTTCCTCATATAAAAGATATTACCTTTGTTCGGCGTCCTAATTCAAGAAATATGTCCGGTACAGCGTGTCGCGCTGCACCGGGCGGAAGCCGGCGTCGCGGATCATGTGGCGGAGTTCCTCCTCGGTGGTGCAGTTGGTGACGCCGGCGGAGCGCACCACGTTTTCCTCGATCATGACCGAGCCGACGTCGTTGCCGCCGAAGCGCAAGCCGAGTTGGCAAACCTTCAGTCCCTGCGTTACCCAGCTCGATTGCACGTTGAGGAAGTTGGAGAGAAAGAGGCGCGAGATGGCCAGCACCTTGAGGTATTCGACCGCGGTCGCCTCGTCCCAGCCGCGCCCGCCCAGCGCGGTGTTCTTCGGCTGAAAGCTCCACGGGATGAACGCGGTGAAGCCACCGGTTTCTTCCTGGAGGTCGTAGATTCGCTGCAGGTGGTTGATGCGGTGCTCGAAGGTTTCGCCGACGCCGAACATCATGGTGGCGGTGGTGCGCATGCCGAGCTGGTGCGCGGTGCGGTGGACGTTGAGCCAGTCGTCGGTGAGGCACTTGAGGCGGGCGATGCGGTAGCGGACCTCGTCGTCCAGAATTTCGGCGCCGCCGCCGGGAATGGAGTCGAGCCCGGCATCGCGCAGGCGGGCGATGGTGTCGCGGATGGTGAGCCCGCTGTATTCGGCGATGGCGATGATCCCCGACGCCGAATAGCAGTGCAGGTGCACGTACGGGAACCGCTGCTTGATGCCGCGCAGCATTTTCTCGTGCCAGTCGATCTTCAGGTCGGGATGCAGGCCGCCCTGCATGAGCACGCCGGTGCCGCCGAGTTGCACGGTTTCGGCGATTTTCTGGTAGATGGTGTCGTAGTCGAGGATGTAGCCCTCGGCGGCCAGCTTGCCCTTGAGCGGCCGGTAGAAGGCGCAGAAGGTGCAGTACTCGGTGCAAAAGTTCGTGTAGTTGATGTTGCGGTCGATGATGTAGCTGACGATGCCGTCGGGATGCAGGCGGCGGCGCATGGCGTCGGCATCCAGACCGAGACCGATCAGGTCGGCGGAGCGAAAGTAGTCGAGCGCTTGGGCTTTGGTCAGCATGAAAGGGTCTATCGGTCTATCAGTCTTTCAGTCGATCAGTTTGTCAGTTTATCAGCCGAGAGTTTGAGAGTGAGCAACTCAGACATCAGACGTAGAGACCGACAGACCGAGCGACCGAAAGACTAACCGACCGAAAGACTGACGGACCGATAGACAGTTCACTTCTTCGGCTTCTTCGCGTCCGCCATAACAGCGCGCACAGCATCGAATTCGATGAGACTCCCAGCGGGGTATGGCGTCAGCCGACGAACTGCGGGGCCGCCATGCCGAGGAAGCGCAGCGACGGCACTTGGTCAATCACGCCGCATTCAACCGCGTAGCGGAAGAATAGTTCCAGGCCTTCGAGGTTCTCGGCATCAAGGAAAAAGTGAACGTTGCGGGTCAGGTAACTCGTGATCTCCCGCTCCGACAGTCCAACACGCGGGCTCCACTGGCGCGCGATCTGTCCGATGTTCTCCGGCTGGATGCCGTGGTCGCGCGAATTGCGGAAGACGGCGGCGACGTCGAGCGAGCGGCGGACTTCGTTCAGCGCCGGCAGCCGCACCGCCCAGAAGGCGAAGACGAACGGCTTGCCGGTGAACTTCCGCCATTCTTCCGCCAGGTCGTACACGAAATATTTTTCGCGTGCGATGCGCAGCGCGGGATCGCCGATGAGCAACGCCGCGTCGCAGGCGGCGAGCATGGAGTCAAGATCAGGCGGGAGGTCGCGAAACTGGCGCACGCGTCCCCAAAGTGTCTGGCACAGGATTTGCGCCAGCGCGACCGAGCTGCGCGACGAAGTATCGGCGGCGATGGTGTTCACCTGCTGGATCGGCTTGCGGGCAACCAGCAGGATGGAGCGCACTGCGCCTTTGGCGGCGATGGCCGCGTCGGGCAGGATCACCAGCCCGGGAATGGTGGCGTAAGTAATCGCCGGAATGATGCCGATATCGGCTCGGCCATGCCGCAGATCCTCGGCGCAGCGGGAAGGCACGGTGTACTCGACGGTGAAGTCGGCGCGCAGCTCGGGTGGGAGATCGTGGTCGCAGTGCTGCTCGGGCGTGACGCCGTGGTTGAAGTCCCACATCAGCGGCGCGGTGTTGAGGAACGAGATGGCGGAAATTTTCAGCGGACACATCGCAATCCGCGATTGTAACAAAAATAAAAAGTCGGTCAGTTTTTCAGTATTTCAGTCGTTCAGCATGTCAAGATTCCAGGTTCTCGCAGTGCATCTAGATGTGGAGGACTCAGTATGCAGGATTTTCGCAATCTTAAAGTCTGGCACAAGGCGCACACGGTCACACTTGACGTATATCGTCGCACCGCGGTTTTTCCCAAGCACGAGATGTTTGGATTGACCTCTCAGATGCGCCGGGCAGCCGCCTCTATCGGCGCGAATATAGCCAAAGGATGCGGTCGCGATGGTGATGCCGAGCTAACACGATTCCTTCAAATCGCGATGGGTTCTGCCAGCGAGCTTGAGTACCATCTGCTCCTGGCCCGCGACCTTGAGCTTTTGAATGCTCTCGAATGCAACCGGCTGAACCAAGAAGTAACTGAAGTGAAGCGAATGTTGTCAGCACTCATTAACAGCATCAGGCCTGAACGACCTGCAAATAGTCGTTCAAAGTTGCACAGGGACTAGGTATTGTTCCGTTGCACTGGCCGACTGACAAACTGAAGAACTGAGAAACTGGAATATGTCCGCTGCGCAATCGTCTCCCGAAGATCACCACCTCCACTGGCTCGCGCTGGCGCTGACGCCGTCGCTGGGGCCGAGCCGGTGCCGCCGATTAGTCGAACATTTCGGCAACACGCAAGCCGTCTTCGCCGCCAGCCTCACCGAACTGGAAGCCGCGGGACTGTCGGCGGCGGCAGCGCAGTCCATCGCGCTTGGCAGGTCGGCGGAGCTGGCGCAGGAAGAGATGGTGCGAGCGGCCAGCGTGGGCGCGCAGATCCTGACCCTCGACGATCCCGCCTACCCGCCGCTGCTGAAGCAGATCTACGATCCGCCGGTGGCGCTGTATGTCCGCGGCGATGCCTCGATCCTGTCATCGCCCGCGATCGGCATGGTCGGGACGCGGCACCCCACGCCGTACGGCTTGGGCATGGCGGAGAGACTTGCCTGCGACCTTTCGGTGCGTGGGATCATCATTGTTAGTGGCATGGCCCGCGGCGTGGACACGGCCGCGCATCGGGGCGCCATTGCCGCCAAGGCGAAAACCGCCGCCGTCTTCGGCACCGGCATCGACGTTTACTATCCCCGCGAAAACAGCAGGCTCGCTGAACAGATCCTCGCCTTCGGGGGCGCGCTGGTGACGGAATTCCCGGTGGGCGCATTTGCCGCGCCGCAGAACTTTCCCATCCGCAACCGAATCATCAGCGGGATGTCAGTGGGCGTGCTGGTGGTGGAGGCGGGAGAGTACAGCGGAACGCGCATCACCGCGCGCTGCGCGCTGGAGCAAAACCGCGAGCTGTTCGCCGTGCCGGGCAACGTTACGAACCGCAATTCGTGGGGTCCGAACACGCTCATCAAGCAAGGCGCGAAGTTGACGGCCACGTGGGAGGATGTCTGGGAGGAGTTGCCCAACGACGCTCGCCTGGCGCTGGAGGCCCAACTTTCCACGGCAGCGGAACCGGCTGTCACGGCATCTCTTTTCCCGTCCGAGGCGATGCCGCCGCAGGCACGAAAAGTGCTGGCGCTGCTGAAACAGGATGAATCCACGCAGATCGACGACATCGTGGAGAAGCTGGAGGGGGTAATGTCGTCGTCGGAAATTTTTGCCGCGCTGTTCGATTTGGAACTGGCGGGGAAAATCCGGCAGTTGCCGGGCAAGAATTTTGTGAAAGCGTTCTGAGGAGGTTGTCGGTCGTCGGTACTCGGTTTTCGGTAGCTTGGGAGGCGTCATGCAGGACTTCAAGAAATTGGACGTCTGGCAAAGGGCCCATTTATTGACCTTGGACTTGTATCGAAAAACCAAGTCGTTTCCTCGTGACGAGGTTTACGGTTTGAGCAGTCAAATTCGGCGCTCGGCCAGCTCGATCGGCGCCAACATCGCTGAGGGGTGCGGCAGAGAAGGCGAGGCAGAATTGGGCCGGTTTCTTCAGATTGCTCTCGGCTCTGCTAGCGAACTGCAATATCACCTCTTACTGGCTCGTGACCTGTCGTACATACCCGCGGCCGACTACGAACGTCTTGCCACGGAGGCCACAGGTGTGAAAAAAATGCTGACTTCGTTGGTGCAGAAAGTTCGAGCGGCATCAACAAGTTAAAGCAAAGCGGCGCTAACCGAAAACCGATAACCGTTAACCGACAACCGCGCAGCGAATAATTCCGTGTTAGTTTGAAATTCATAAGGGGTAATTTTGTCCAGCCTAGTAATAGTGGAATCGCCGGCCAAGGCCAAGACGATCGCCAAGTATCTCGGTCGCGGATACGATGTGGAGGCCTCGCTCGGGCACGTCAAAGACCTGCCCAAAAGCACTCTGGGCGTCGACATCAAGAACGATTTCGCAACCGATTACGTCATCATTCCCGGCAAGGAAAAGGTTCTGGCCAGGCTGAAGAGGATGGCCAAGTCAGCCGACGCCGTGTATCTGGCGCCCGATCCCGACCGCGAAGGCGAAGCCATCGCCGCGCACTTGGCCGAAGAATTTTCCCATGACGGCAAGAAAGGGAAGAAGCGCGACGAGCGGATTCACCGGGTCACGTTTAACGAAATCACCAAGCGCGCGGTGCAGGAGGCCTTCCAGCATCCGCGCGGCATCGACTGGAACCTGGTGGACGCGCAGCAGACGCGCCGCGTGCTCGACCGCCTGGTGGGCTACCAGGTGTCGCCGCTGCTCTGGGACAAGGTGCGCCGCGGGCTCTCCGCGGGACGCGTGCAGACGGTGGCGCTGCGACTAGTCGTTGACCGCGAGCGCGAGATCAAGGCGTTCGAGAAAAAGGAATACTGGACCATTGACGCGCACCTGGTGGGCGCCAAGCCACCTGCGTTTGAGGCGCGCTTCCTCGGGATCGGCGAGGAAAAGACCGAAATCCCGAACGAAGAAGAGTCCAAGAAAATCGTGGACGCGCTGCGCCAGGCGGCGTGGAGCGTGCGCTCGGTGGACAAGCGCGAGCGCCGCCGTTCGCCCGCCCCGCCGTTTACGACCAGCAAGTTCCAGCAGGACGCCTCGCGTAAGCTGCGCTTCAGCGTCAAGCGCAGCATGATGATCGCGCAACGCCTGTACGAGGGCATCGATCTCGGCGAGGAAGATACGGTCGGCCTGATCACCTACATGCGTACCGATTCGGTGCGCGTATCCAACGATGCGCTGGCGGAAGTTCGCGAGTATGTGGGACGTGAGTACGGTCCGCAGTACCTGCCGGAATCTCCGAACGTGTACAAGTCAAAGAAGGAGGCCCAGGAGGCGCACGAGGCCATCCGTCCGACCTCGGCCGCGCGCACGCCGGAATCCGTCAAGCAGTACCTGAAGGAAGACGAATACAAGGTTTACAAGCTGATCTGGCAGCGCTTCGTCGCCTCGCAGATGAATCCCGCGGTGTTCGACCAGACGAGCGTGGACATCGAAGCCAAACCACCCCAGCAAGCCAACACCGGGCTTGCCGGGGGCCCCGGGTCTTCGGATGGAACCTCGTACCTGTTCCGCGTGACCGGCTCGGTGCTGAAGTTCGACGGCTTCCTCAAAGTTTACGAAGAAGCCAAAGATGCCAGGGACGAGGAAGACGAGGCGCTCAAGCACAAGCTGCCGGTGCTGGAACCGGGGCAGAAGCTGACGCTCAAGGATATCAAGCCGGAGCAGCACTTCACCGAGCCGCCGCCACGCTACAACGAAGCGTCGCTGGTGAAGGAACTGGAAGAGCGCGGCATCGGGAGGCCGTCCACCTATGCGGCCATCATCAGCACCATCCAGGAGCGCCAGTACGTGCAGAAGGTGGGCGGGAAATTCGTGCCCACCGAGATCGGGCTGGTGGTCACCGACCTGCTGGTGGAGAACTTCAAGGACATTTTCGATTTCCAATACACCGCCCGGCTCGAGGAAGAGCTGGACGAGATCGGGGAAGGCAAAGAGAAGTGGACCGACGCGCTCGGCGACTTTTACAAGAAATTCCAGAAGGACCTCCGCTACGCCGAGAAGCACATGGAAAACATCAAGCGGATGGAAAAGCCCACCGACGAGAAGTGCGAGCGTTGCGGGGCGCCGCTGGTCATCAAGTGGGGCAGGCATGGATCCTTCTACGCGTGCAGCACCTACGACAAGGACGATCCCAACACCTGCACCTTCACGAAAGAGAATCCCATCGACCTGCCGGACCTGAACTCGGCCGACATGCAGGAGACGACCCAGGAGGAATACTGCGAAAACTGCGGGCGCGTGATGGTGCTCAAGCGCGGGCGCTTCGGGCAGTTCATGGCCTGCACCGGCTATCCCGACTGCAAGACCACGCGGCGGCTCGACCAGGGCAAGAAAGTTCCCGACATTCCTCTGGAAGAAAAATGCCCGAAATGCGAGCGGAACATGGTGCTGCGGCACGGGCGCTACGGCGAGTTCATTTCGTGCAGCGGATATCCGGAGTGCAAGTACGTCAAGCAGAACTACGTCGGCGTGAAATGCCCGCAGTGCAAGGACGGCGAACTGGTGGAAAAGAAGGCGCGCCGCCGCGGCAACACTTTCTACGGCTGCTCGGATTACCCGAAGTGCAAATTCACCTCGGCGTACAAGCCGGTGGCGGAAACCTGCCCGCAGTGCGGCAGCCCGTACCTGGTGGAGAAAAATCTCAAGTCGGGGCCGGTCATTGCCTGTCCCAATAGCAAGCGCACCACGGTGGATGAAGAGGAGAAGCCCAAGCGCCGCCGCAAGCCGGTCGAGGAAGAGGAAAGCGCCGTCAAGTGCGATTACTCGCGTCCGCTGCAGCCGCAGGCCCCGGCCATGGCGTAGGAACCGTTGTCAGTGGTCGGCGGTCAACCTATGTGCCGACTCCTGACTCTTCCATCCCTCTGTGTTATATTTGCGCGCCGCATAACTGCGGCGCGTTCTGCGCCGTTGGAATTCCACTTAGGTTTTTGCAAGGAGAGACAGTATGCCGAAAACTGCCGGTAAGAGAGCCACTGCGGCCGATGCCGACACCGTAATGAAGTTGTACGACCTGCGCCGCGAAGCCGAGATGCGCAAGGCGCGCAACTGGTATGGCAATGCCGACTTCAGCAGTTGGGAAGCAGTCCAGAAGGTGATGATGGGGTGGGGCACGCCGGAGAATGCGTGGATGCGCCAGGTTCTCAGCTACTGGGAGAACGCCGCTTCGCTGGTCCTGCGCGGGGCTGTTCACCACGATCTGTTCTTCGACTGGAACGGCGAGATCGTCTTCACCTATGCCAAGATCAAGCCCTACCTCAAGCAAATCCGTGAAACGTCGGGCAGCGACGAATTCATGCAGAAAACCGAGAAGCTGCTCAACAGCACCCCGGCGCTGAAAAAGCGCGTGGAATGGGTGGAGGGCCAGTTCAAGAAATGGGGCGAGATGATGAAGAAACAGGCGGCGGGGAAGAGCTAGTTTCCAGTTTCAGTTTCAGCGGAAATCTCAGGGTGCCGATCCGAGGCATCGGCTCGAAAACTGACACTGAAACTGAAACTCTTTCAGGAGATGTACTCCCGGATGTACTCGTCCTTGGAGCGCGCCAGCTCCAGGGTGGTACCGTCGAAGATCACCTTGCCATCGCGCAGGATGATGAACGTGGTATCCAGGTTGACCTTCTTGTCGGGCAGCGGGCGCATCTCGTTCGCCTGGGTATCGAAGTAGTGGGTCGCCATGGTGAAGGCGTCCTGCAGCCGGTGCGTCACCAGCAGGGCGCTGGTGTGATAAACGTCGCGCTGCTTGACCACCAGTTCGATGATGGTGGTGGAGGTCACCGGGTCCAGGCCGCCGGTCGGGGAGTCGTAGAGCAGCACCTCCGGCTGGGTGACAATGGCGCGTGCAATCGCCACGCGACGCCGCATGCCTCCGGAAAGCTCGGCGGGAAACAGGTCGAGCGTGTGTTCCAACTCGACGAAGCGCAGCGCCTCGCGTACCCGCCGTTCGGTCTCGTCCGGCGGAACGTGCTCTTCGATCAGCCGATAAGCGACGTTTTCGCGCACCTTGGCCGAGTCAAACAGAGCGCTCTCCTGGAACACCATCCCGATGCGCCGCCGCAAGGCGAACAGTTCCTCTTCCTTCATCTGGGTGACGTCGTGGCCCAGCACCCAGATACTGCCGCGGTCCGGCTTCAGCAGCCCCAGCGCCAGTTTCAGGATGGTGCTCTTGCCGGCGCCGGCCACGCCCAGCAGTATCTTGGTTTCCCCCGTATGGAGCTGGAAGGAGACGCCGTCGAGCACGACGTTATCGTCGAAGGCGATGGCCACGTCGTCGAATACGATGGTGCGCTCCTGCTGGTGACCATCGCCGGGCTGGAGAGGCGCGACCGACATCAGTGCATGCCGAAAATGGAGAGCAGCAGCCGGGTGTAGAAGGCGTCCACCATCAGGATCAGCACCGAGGAGGCCACCACCGCTTGGGTGGTGGCGCGGCCGACGCCCTGGGTGCCGCCGTGCGCCGTCATGCCGTAATAGCAGCCGATGGTGGACAGGATGAATCCGAACAGCAGCGGCTTGGTCAGG
>JAIQFM010000070.1 GCA_020073285.1 Terriglobia bacterium
CGTGCTGCCCAACGCGCTCGACATCGCCGGCAGTTCCGCCGCCGAAACCGACATCCCAAACAAGCTGACCGGCAGCGAATAGAGCGTCTGCGCGTAGCTGAGCGCCGCCACCGCGCCCGTCGGCAGAAAGCTCGCCAGCAGTGCATCGATGTAGGCGCTGATCTGCACCACTCCGCGGCTCACAAATACCGGGAAAAAATTCTTCACCACCGTGCGCACGTGTTCCGAGCCCAACCTCCGGGGAACCTGCAGCGGGCGCAGGAAGCGCATCACCGCCGGCAGTTGAACCAGGAATTGCAGGGCGCTGCCCACCACCGATCCCCACGCGACCGTCACCGCCAGCCGCGATTGCGCTTGCTGTCCGCCTTTCCAGAAGAACGCCGCAATGATCGCCGCGTTCCAGATGATCGGCGCCGCGTAGGACAGAAAGAACCTGCGGTGGCTGTTCAGGATCCCCAGGCACCAGGCGGAGAACACCAGCAGCGCCGCGCCGGGAAATAAGACCTGCACCAGCCGGATCGTGAGCAGCCGTTTTTCGCCGGAAAAGCCCGGCGCGATCGCGGCAATCAGCCACGGCGCCGCGAAGACTCCCGCGACCACCAGCACTGACGTGACCAGGAACAGTAAGGCGAACGTCGCCGCTGCCGTCTCCGACGCTTCTTCGTGCCGCTTCTCGGCATTCAACCGCGCATACACCGGAATGAACGACGCCGATAGCACTCCTTCGCCGAAAAGGTTTTGCAGGAAGTTAGGGATTCGAAACGCGGCCCGGAACGCATCCGCGGCATCGGAGTTGCCGAAGTAGTGCGCGAAGACCCGGTCGCGCACCAGGCCCGCGATCCGGCTCAGGAAAATTCCCAACGCGACGGTGAAGGCGGAACCTCTGCCCGTCAGATCCTTCTTTCCGGAACTTGCGTCTTCGGCGGGCAAGGACATGGGTAGCGGGATTGTACCGTGCGAGTACTGAGTACCGGGTCGCAATGCTTAGTCGTGGATGGCTTCGGATTTGTCGCTTGTGTTGAGCTCTTTCAGGGAGTTCGCCAACCCGCTCAGCATACGGCTGATCTCGTCAATTTCGAGTAGCAGTTTGTTCGATTCGGAATCGGACACGTATTTCAGCCGAGTCGCAATCCGTAACTGGGTTTCAAGCTCAAATAGGGAGCCGCGCGAATGTCGAAGAAAGCGCAGAAACTCTCGCCGATTGGCATAGCCCTGGCCTTCCGCAATATTACTGGGCACGGAAACCGCGGCTCGACGCATCTGATCCGCAAGACCGTACGTCTCACGCTTCGGAAAGAGGCCACCGATCGTTCCCTCCAGATACTCGCGCCAGTGTAAGACACAAAGGCGCTCCTGGCGCCTCCAAACTCGTCTGCCGGCAATGCTACAATTCCAACTTGGTACCCAATACCGGCGACTCGCTGTTAAGCTGTTTTTGACTCGGTACTCGGTACTCAGTACTCGATACTTGCCCATGTACTTCGAGCAGTTCTATCTCGGTTGTCTCGCCCACGCTTCCTACATGCTGGGCTCCCATGGCGTTGCCGCCGTCGTCGATCCCCAGCGCGACATTGAGATCTACCTCAAAGCCGCCGACCAGCACGGCCTCAAGATCGCGCACATCTTCGAAACCCATCTCCACGCCGACTTCGTCTCCGGCCACAAGGAACTGGCGCAGCGCACCGGAGCCAATATCTACATCGGCCACCGCGCCGGCGCCAAATTCCCACACGTCCCGCTGCGCGACGGTTTCTCGCTTCAGTTTGGCGACGTGGAAATCCGCACTCTGGAAACTCCGGGCCACACGCCGGAAAGCACCTGCCTCGTGGTCCACGACCGCGAGAAGAGCGTCGAAAGACCCTGGGCGGTCCTCACCGGCGACACGCTGTTCATCGGCGACGTCGGACGGCCCGACCTAGCCGAGGGCTACACGCCGCCGCAACTCGCCGGCTCGCTCTTCGACAGCCTGCACCAGAAGCTGCTTACCCTTCCCGACGACGTGCTCGTCTATCCAGCGCACGGCGCGGGCTCGCTTTGCGGCCGCAACATGCGCGCCGACCGCTTCTCCACCATTGGCGCCGAGCGCCTCACCAACTACGCGCTGCTCATCGACTCGCGCGACGAGTTCATCCGCGAGCTGACTTCGAAGCTTCCGCCGCGGCCGCAGTACTTCGCCGAGGATGTGGCCATCAACCGCGAGGGCGCCGACGCCTTGCAGGACCTTGCACCGATCTCCGCGCTCGAGCCGGACGTGGTGCGCGAGGCGCAGGCGCACGGATTTGTCGTGCTCGACACGCGTCCCGGCGATGAGTTCGCCCGCGGCCACATTCCGGGATCGGTGAACATCGGCCTCGGCGGTCAGTTCGCTTCCTGGGCGGGAACCGTGCTGGGGCTGGGAGCCAGGATCATTCTCGTCGCCGAGTCAGAGGAGAGGGCGGAGGAGGCGCGCATGCGCCTGGCGCGGGTTGGCATCGAGCACGTCATCGGCTATCTGGAAAACGGCGTGCGTGGCTGGGAAGACGCTGGCAATTCGCTGGAGAGAATTTCGCGGATTACGGCGGCCCAGTTGCGCGAGCGCCTGGAACAGCTCACCGTGCTCGACGTGCGCCGCGAAAGCGAGTGGCAGGCCGGCCACATCGAGGGCGCGCACTGGCACGCGCTCGACGATTTCCCGCGCGCGCTGCCCGGCCTCGACCGCGACGCGCCTATCGCCGTGCACTGCAAGAGCGGCTACCGCAGCCTCATCGCCGCCAGTTTGCTGCGCCGCGCCGGGTATCGCAACATCACCGATGTCCTCGGCGGTTTCGACGCCTGGCTGGCGGGATCTTCCTCGGCCGTCGCGCTCAAATGAGTTGGATATTGGGACAGCCGCGACAAACCACCCGCCCACGTTACTGCAACCGGAACCTTTCTCTCATCAACCGTTGCAGCCGGGGTTTGTAGATCAGATCGTAGGCGAGTTCCTTGTCCGGGAACATAGCGAGGGCGGCGCGCTTGGCGTCGGCTACCATCGCGGACGCTTCCTCCACGGACAGGTTGACATCCTGGCTGATGACGGACATCACCATGTTCATCATCACCTGCAGCCGCCGGATCTTGCGCAGCTCTTCCAGTTCGGCCTGGCTCCGTTCCGGATTCCGTGTCTCCCCTGATTCCCTCATGGCCCCTGATTGGATGAAGATCGCCCCAAGTTTGTTGCGCTGTAGCCATGCCAAAATCCGCTTCGCTTGCGCCGTTCGCGGCCGTTTCGGGGCCGCGTGGCGGATTCCCAATTCCCGGAGCGGCACATTCGCCCTCTGTCACCGCTGCGGATTCCACGCTGTAAACCGGAAATGGTGCTACGATTTTTCGGCGGTCTGTTGCGCATCATACCCCCGGTCGCGGCAGGCGCAAGCGGAATTCCGGCGTGCGCACCGGGGTCCCCGCCGCGCGCTCTTTGCGCGGTGGGGTGGTCGAGCCGGCCGTTGCGGCTCATTCAAGCAAAGGGAGGATCTATGGCCACCAAACCTACGCCGAACGCAGAGCTGGTGGAAGTGTTTGGTTCCAAGGAAGAGTCGGAAGTCATGGTGGTAAGCGGCTTGCTGGAGAGCGCCGGCATCGACTGCATGGTCACGGCTCTCGACGCCCCGCAGGACGTGCTGCCCGGCGTCGGCGGAGTGGTAGTCAGGGTCGCAGCCGAGCGGGCCGACGAAGCCCGCCGCATCATCGAGGAGTATCGCGCCAGCGCTGAAAACGACGCATCCGACGACGAACTTACGGCGGAGGGCGAGACGGAAGAGCCGGCGTGACCCGCTCCCCGTCCATATAAAATCCCACCGCTCCCAGTGTGTCGGTGCGATACGTGAGCACGTGCCGCTCCGCCAGCCGCCGCAGCACCTCCAGTCGCGGATGGTGGAACGAATTGCGGTAACCCACCGAAATCACCGCGAACCGCGGCCGCACTTTGTCCAGGAACTCCGGCGTACTCGAAGTCATGCTGCCGTTGTGACCCACCTTGAGTAAGTCCGCCCGCGGCTGCCCGTTTTCCACCAGCGCACGCTCGATCTTTCTTTCCGCATCGGCCGGCAGCAGCGCCGCCGAATTCCGGTAGCGGATTATCGTCACCAGCGAATCGTTGTTGCGCGGGCGCGCCGCGACCTGCCAATCGCGCGGCGGCGAGAGCACCTCGAACCGCGCTCCGCCAAAGCTGAATGAATCGCCCGCTGCCCGCCGCACCACCGCCACGTTGTTCGCCGAGGCATGCCGCAGCAGCGCCGTGTATGCCGCCGTCGGCGCATTCGGCCCCACCCACAATTCGCGCGGCCGGAAGTTGCTGATCACCGTCGTCATTCCGCCGATATGATCCGAGTGCGCGTGCGTCGCCATGACCGCGTCCAGCCGCGTGATGCCGCGCGACCACAGGTAGGGCGCGATCACGTCCTCGCCGAAATCGAATTCCGAGTGCGACGGCCCCAGCCCCCCGGCGGCGTCAATCAGCAGCGTTTTTCCGTCGGGCGTGACCACCAGCGTCGAATCCGCCTGGCCCACGTCAATCGCCGTGATCTCCACCACGCCCGGCTTGAGCTGCGGCTGACGCGGCGCCATGGTCAGCAGCAGCGCCGAAATCGCCAGCGCCGCCAGCCCCGCGCACGCGAGCGCGCGCCGTTGGCGCAACGACCAGACGCAAAAGACCAACCCTGCAACGGCGAGCACCGCAGCCATCGGCGACGGCGGCGGCACGCGCCAATCCGCCGCGCGCAAGCCTCCGAGCAACCGGATCGCGCCCGTGATTCCGTCCAGAGACCACGCCGTAACCATCACCGCGGGTTTGGCTAGCACGGGCGAAGCATACGACAGCGCCAGCGCTGAAGCCGCCGCCGGCATCAGCACGCCGGTGAGCGGTACCGCTACCGCGTTGGCCGGCAGACCCAGCACGGTCGCGCGATGGAAATAGACGTTCATCGGCAACGTGAGCGCGAACTGCACCACTATGGCGATAAGCAAAATCTCGTATGTGGCAATTGCCGCCTGCGGAATTCCCACCACGGTCGCGTTCGCAATCCATCGCCCCGTCAACCTGCCAAGCCGCTCCCGCAGCAGGCGCAGGTCGAGCCGGAACTGCGCAATACGCGGCGGCAAGGCCACGTCGCGGCCGGTCTCGTCCAGCCCGCGCAGCGCTCCGCGATACGGTTCCGACGTGCGGCGCAGCAGTGGCACCCCGATGCCCGCAATTGCCAGCACCGCGCCGAAGGTCAGTTGAAAGCTGGCATCGAACAGCGAGCGCGGGTCAATCGCCAGCAACACCAGTGCGGCCATCCCGACGGCGTTCAGCGCGGCGCGATCGCGATACAGCAGCCGTGCCCCCAGATATATCGCCAGCATGAACGTCGCGCGCAGGATCGGCGCGCCCAGGTCCGCGATGTACGCGTAGCCCACCGACATAACCACGGTCATCGCCGACGACACTACGTCGCTCACCCGCAGCCGTCGCAACACCCAGAAAATCACAAACGCCAGAATACTGACGTTCATCCCCGACACCACCAGGATGTGGTACACGCCGGTGCGCTGGAACGCCATGCGTGTGTCGCGGTGGATGGATGCCGTATCGCCGATCAGCATGGCGTCAGTCAGCGCGGCGCGGGGCGCGTCCCACAGCGTGTGCACGCGCGACAAGATGCTGCGCCGCGCCCGGCTCGCCCACATTCCCCATCGCGTGCCGCTGAAACCGGAGAGCAGTTCGACACGGTCGCCTCGGGCCGTCGCCAGCGCCGTGATGCCGCGGCCCGCGAGATAGCCGCGATAATCCCACGCCCCCGGATTGCCGAAATTCCGCGGCTCCCGCAGCTTCGCCGCAAACCGCAACCGCTCTCCATAAACAAATTGGTGATGTGCCGTGCTCTCCGCCTCGCCTGCTTCCTCCGCCTCCTCTCGCGAGTAGATTGTCAGCCGGATGCCGGCCTGCGTGGCGCGGGCGCCCTCGCTTGCGTTTACGTCGTCCGCACGCGCGACCTCCTCCGTCTCGATCTCCACAATCTGCCGGCGATCGCCTCCCAGCACGCGGACCACTCCATCCTTCACCACGTGTGCCGTGATCGCCACTTCCGTTCCGTCGAGGATTGGCGCGACCTGCTGCGCGCGCAACCAGGCGGAGAGCTCGGTGTTTCGCGCCTCCGAGGCCAGACACCCCAGCGCCGCAATCGCGCACAACGCCGCCGCCACGGCGGCCCGTGCCCGCCTGTGCAAGAACGCCAACGCCGCTGCCGCAAACACCACTGTCGCCACGGCCCACCACGCCGGTGGCCGCCACACCCGCGATGCCAGCAGGATTCCGCCCGCGAACGCCAGCGCCGCCAGCAGCGCGGGCAGCCGCTCGTGCGGGCTCGTCACTGTGAGTTGTGATGACATCTCGGGAGGAACTCTTGATTATGCGGTAAAAATGAGCGGAACCAGCAAGAAGGTTACAGCTCCAGCCAAACCACGGTTTCGATGTGGAACGTCTGCGGGAACACGTCGAGCAGGTGCAATGCGCGTATCCGATACCCGGCCTGAGTAAGCACGCGCAAATCGCGCGCCAGCGTCGCCGCATCGCACGAGACATACGTCAACCGCGGCGCCTTCAAGCCTGCCACCCCGAGCGCGACCGCTTCGCCCATTCCGCCGCGCGGAGGATCGGCGACCACGTAGTCGAAACGCGTTTCCGCCGGAACTTGGGCGAGAAACTTGTCCACCTCGACCTTATATCCGGTCACGTTCGAAGGAGAATTGGCCTGCAGGTCGTGAAACGAAAATGCCGCCGACTCCACCGCCGCCACCTGACGAAACGTCTGCGACAGCGCCAGCGAGAATAGCCCCACGCCCGCGTACAGATCGAGCGCGAAGCCGCCGGCGCTGTCGCGGGTCGCGAGCGTCACCATTTCATCCACCAAAAAACGATTCGTCTGGAAAAACGACCCGGCGCTTACGCGGTAATTGGCGTTAGCTGTGCGATACACCAGGAAATCATTGCCGAAATCGGCCGCGTACTTGTCCGGAATATCCATCCGCACCACGCTCGCATTCGCTGCCGGCTGAAATGGAGCCACGCCGGCAATCGCGGGACCCTCCTCGCGTACGGCGCGCGCAAACCCCGCCAGCGCGGGCCAATCGCATGACTGCGCCGCCAACGTGACCTCCAGCAGCGGTTCGTTGTCTTCGCCGCTGGCGAAAAACTCGACCTCCACCACTCCGGCCGGAACCTTCCCCGCTACGCCCAGCTTCCACATCGCCGCCAGCGCGCGATTGATCGGCGCGGAGCTGATCGGGCACTCGCGTACCGGAAGCAGCGCGCGCGAGGCGAACCGGTTGTAGCCGATGGCGAACTCAGGTTGCGCCCATACACGCATCCGCGTGCGGTTCCGATAATTCCACGGCGGTGACGGATGCACGCGTATCTCGCCGTCGAACTCGATCTTCGCTAGCCGCCGCAGCGTCTCGCGCAGGATGTCCGTTTTGATCTTGAGCTGTTCTTCGTACGAGGCCTGCTGATACTGACATCCGCCGCACTGCCCGAAGTACGGGCATGCCGGCTCCACCCGCCCCGCCGCCGCTTGCACTACCCGGTTTAGCCGCGCGCGCGCGAAGCCCGGCTTGTTCTCGGCGATCGACACCTCGACGCGCTCGCCGGGCAGGACAAAGGGGATGAAGACGGCTTTGCCTCTGCCGCGTTCGTCCGCGGGCAGAAGCGCCAGACCGTCGCCGCCATACACCAGTTTTTCGATAGTCAGTTCCAAACGCTGATTATACGGGCAGTGGATTTCACCGCGGAGGCACGGAGAAACTTCATTTTGACTTCTTAATTGTTCACTCCGTGTCTCCGTGTCTCCGTGGTGACTTCATTGCATGTAGAACAACGAAAGTCGCGGCAGCCCATACCGTTCCAGCAGCCGCTTGTTGACGTACTGTTTCTGCAATTGCGCGATTTGCGCCGCGCTCATGTTCCGGCGATACGGCGCCAGCTCGCGGTCGGCCTCCGTCCGCACCGCGACCAGTCGCTCATCCGAGGTCGCCGCCAGCAGCGAAGCAAACAGCTTGTCCTCCACCACCGTGAGCCGCCGTTCCAGGTCCTCCAGCCGGGTATTTTCTTGCATGCCCGCCGCGATTTCCCGCAGCGACTTCGCGCTCTCGTTCGCCAGCGCCTGCGACGAAATCTGCAGCCCCGCCGTCACCGCTTCAATGGCAGCCGCATTGCGCTCCAGGTACGCGGCGATTTTCGCCGGCGCAAATCCCGCGTCCGGTTTTTCGGGGCGCGCCGTCCCGACCTCCGCTTCCTTCATCTCCTCGGCGGCCGCTAGCACCTCCTGCGCGCAGTACGCCAGGCTGTTCACCTTGCGCGTCTTCGACGGACGCCGCTCCCAGCGCTCGAACGCCGCATCAATCCCGCGCAGCACCGCCTCCAGCGGGATGCCCGCGTCCTTCCAGGTTTCGATCAGCGCCCAGTCCAATGTCGAAAGCAGCAGGATCGTCCCCCGCCGCCGCTGGAAGTGCTCCTCGATTTCGGTGAAGTAATTGAAATAGTTTTCCACGAGGGTCAGCCGCGGATTAGCGCGGATGAACGCCGATCAGAAGATCAAGCCTTCGGGTAAGCGGAAGAATGAACGGTGAAGCAAAGATCGCGACTGTTATGTAATGAAAAGTTTTCATCTGCGTCGATCGGCGTTCCTCTGCGGCAAATTATTTTCCCGTCTTTCGTTTCGCTCCCGCCGTCGCCTGGTTGCGTTCCCAGATGATGCGCAGGCCGTCGAGCGTCAGCAGATCGTCCACCTCGGTGATAAAGCGCGAGTGCGCCCCGATCATGCTGCCCAAGCCGCCGGTGGCGACCACTTTCGTCCGCTCGCCGAGCTCCGCAATCAGCCGCTCCAGGATGCCGTCCACCAGGCCGAGATACCCATAGAACAGCCCCGACTGCAGGCTGCCCACGGTGTTCGTCCCGATGATCCGCGCCGGCTTGCGAATGTCCACCCGCGGCAGCCGCGCCGTGTGCTCGAACAGCGCGTCGGCGGAAATCCCAATCCCGGGCGCGATCACGCCGCCCAGGTACTCGCCCTTGTCGGAAATGGCGTCGAACGTAGTCGCCGTTCCGAAATCCACCACGATGCATGGCCCGCCGAATTTCTGAAACGCCGCCACCCCGTTTACCACGCGGTCGGCGCCGACCTCCGCCGGGTTGTCGTACTGCACCGGCATGCCGGTCTTCACTCCCGGCTCGATGAACAGCGGCTTGCTGTGAAAATATCTCTCGCAAACCTCGCGCAGAGTCGTGTCCATCGGCGGCACTACCGACGAGATCACGATCCCCTTCACCTGCTCGACCTCCAGCTTCGCCATGGCGAACAGGTTGCGGAACAGTACGCCGTACTCATCCACCGTCTGCGTTTTGATGGTCGCGACGCGCCAGTGCGACACCAGGCGCGGCGGTTCGTTGTCGCGCTCGACACCCGCCGCGGCCTCGAACACCCCCAGCACCGTGTTCGTGTTGCCGACATCGAGGACTAAAAGCATGGATTTGCCGATTCACTGATTTGCTGACTTGCTGATTGCGGCCCCAACATTCACTCAATCAGTAAATCGGCAAATAACTCAATCACCCAATTTCCCTGACTCCACCTGACAGCACGGTCCGCACTCCAGCATCCGTCCGCACCTTTAAGAACCCGCGCTCGTCCAGACCGTCCGTGACGCCCTCGTACCCGCCGTCTTCTTCAACGTGTACGCGACGCCCCTTGGCCGAAGACGAATGTTGTTCAAACCGGCGTCTCACTTCCTCGCGCGCCGCCGGATCGGCCAGCCGCCTGTATTCGCGGTCGAGCGATTTTAGCAAAGCCGCCGCCAGCTCCACCCGTGACCAGCAGCGCCGGTTGGCGTCTTCCATCCGCAGCGACGTCGCCAGCGCCTCGAGGCTGGGCGGAAACGACTCCTGGTTGACGTTCATTCCCACGCCCACCACCGCGTGCCGTACCCGCGTCGCCTCCGCATTCATCTCGATCAGGATGCCACAGAACTTTCTCCCGCCCAGCAGCAGATCGTTCGGCCAGCGCAGGTCGGCAGCCATGCCGGTGACTTCGGAAACCGCATCGCGTACCGCCAATCCCGTCGCCAGCGACAGTATCAGCACATCCGCCGGCGCCACCCTCGGACGCAGGATCACCGAGCAGTAAATCCCCGCCGACCGCGCCGAGTGCCATCCGTGACCGCTGCGCCCGCGTCCCGCCGTCTGCTCCTCGGCGACGTACACGCTGCCCTCGGGCGCCGCGTCCTCCGCCGTGCGCGTTTTTCGCGTGCTGGGGTGGTTGGGCGCGCCATCGGCCGCGGCCTGCATGGCTGCCGCGTTGGTCGAGCCGATCCGAAAATAATGGTGAATATGCTCGCCGAAAATCGTGCCTTTCAGCGCCGGCCGCAAAAATTCCGGCAGCAGCAGGTCGGGCGCGCTCTCGATTTGATATCCGGTCATCGGACGCCCGGCAATGCGCACTCCGAGCCGCCGCAACCGCTGCACCAGGCGCCACACCTCGGTCCGGCTGGCCGCGATCTCTTGCGCTAACTTGGTCCCGCTTACCACCACCATGGCGTGGTCTGAAAGCACGCGTACGACCCGTCCCAGCCGCGCGTCGGTCAGGCCCGGTTGTGCGCGCGCTTTCTCCGCAGCCCGCTTCTGGCGCGGTGGCCGAGTTGTGCCTGTACGTGGTATGTGCGGATTATGCGCGCCCGCCGAATCCCGAGGCAAAGAATTCCGCATTCTACTTGCCGGCTGCAGCGCCGCTTTCTGCCACCACCGACGCGCAGAATGCGCACCGCCGTGCCGCGATCGGGATCTCGCTCAGGCACTCGGGGCATTTCTTGGTGGTTGGATCGGCGGGCGCCGGCGCCTTGCGGTAGCGCTGGATGAGCGCATTGATGGGCAGCACGACAAAGAAGTACACCGCCGCGGAAATCAGCAGGAACGCGAGCGCGGCGTTGATGAAATCGCCGTAGAGAAATCGGCTGCCGTGCACGTCGAAGTAGAAGGCGGAGAAATCCGGCTTGCCGACGAGGGCGGCGATCAGCGGCGTCAGCAGGTCTTTGACGAATGCGGTCACCACGGCGCCGAAGGCTGCGCCCACCACCACCGCCACCGCCAGGTCCACTACGTTGCCGCGCAACAGGAATTGCTTGAAACCCTTCATCGTTGCTTCCCTCAGCTTCCGCCGACGAAGTTGATTGCTTTCCCCATCTCATCCACCAAGGTGTCCAGGTGCTTGCGCGATTCGGAGCTGAACGAGAACACCACCGTGTATTTCTTCGCTGGCAGGACGACGATGGTGTAGTACACCTCGCCGCTCAGTACTCTGGAGCTGTAGTCGGCGCGATAGGACTTGCGACCGGCAACTGTGATCTCCCTTGCCGGCGCCAGTTTCCTTGCCCCCATCTGCTCCAGGCTTACGCCGGCCAGTGCCACCTCTTCCGGCCCCCTCACCGCTCCCAATTGTTCGGCGGTGATGGTTATGGCTCGCCGCGATCTCTCGCCCGGGGCGCGCGCGTCCAGCAGCATGCACTCGCGCTCACACTGCCCGTCCATGGCTACGAACGACACCGTCCAGTCCGCCGGCAACCTGTAGTTCATTCCGAAGTAGAGGTTGGTGTAGAGGCCGTCGGAAACGGCGCCCGCTTTCGGCGACAGGCCCTGCGCGGCGGCGCCAAGCCATGCCGGAATTAACAGTACGAGAAACAACAATACCCTAGGCATGGTTGCGGCTCCTGCATCCGCCTGACTTCAGGCGGTTTGCCATGACGAATCAAGATCATACTGCCTCTTTCCGGCCGCCGCGGAGGGGAAAAAGTTAAATGGGGGCGATTGGCTCGCCCCATTTTGGGTTTCCGCGACAGGGTACGGCGAGTCAGGCCGGTGGGGTCAATAGCTCGCGTGAATTACGGCTCTTCGATAACTGCTGATTCGGTTGGAATTGTCGGTACTGCTTTGCCTTTCAAATAGTCGAGAATGATTTGCACGAGTTGGCCCTCGGTTTTTGACGCAGGTCTTAGTTTTGCTGCCCACGGTCTCCCTGGATGCACTGTATCCCAACTCGAGCGCTGCTGTTCGTAGCGGCCACTTCCTGGATCGTGATTGCCGAATCCGTCGATCAACCTATTCCACAGCGGTGAGAACTTCTCAATCAATAGAGCCTCGCCAAGTGGGATCCATATGTCATCGGTGACAAGGTATCTACAAACAAAGTCGGCTGTCTCCAGATTCCTCGCCGTGGAGATTGATTCGGCATGCTCCTTTAATCGGTTAAACAGCACATTTCCTGGATTGATTCCTAGGCCGAAACCGCCTTTTCGCGCACCTGCTGGAACCGCCTTGCCAACGTAGATGGGTTGCGAATAGGAGTTGTTTCGGTTCCTCTCCGCAATGCGTGCGTACGGTTTGAATTTTCCAGAGTAGTAAATGGCGTATATCCCAGCACCGGAGAACACTTGTAGGTTCGTAAGTGGAACGAAGGGCTTGTCGAGGAGGGCCCTCGCGACGCTTTCACCCAGGTTACGTTTATCGAGCGGGTTAAATAGCTCGTTTGCCATCAACGGCTATTTATCGCCCGGATGGCCTCTAAGGGTAGTGTGTAGTTTGGTGCCGATCATCTCTGCCAACAACACGGGGACGGCATTCCCGATCTGCCTCATACTTTCGGTCCACGAGCCCGGAAACACATATTCGTCCGGAAACGTTTGAAGTCTTGCGCTTTCCCGAATCGTAAAATACCGAACTCCGCAATCATCCGCGAGCATGTTTTCGCCGCCGGGCACTCCGTGATCGCCAGCCTTTAACGTTTTCGCGGGCTCGTCCCATTTGCTTCCGGTATGACCGGCATAGGATCTAGCGCCGGGAACGAGAAAATGTGTCAGGCCGGGTTCCATTTCGGAGCGCAGCCGCGCTGGAGGAGGCAAATCGCAGAGTTGATCTCGGACAGTTTGCCACGGCTGCAGGCAGCGGCGGAGGTCCTGGCCGATTTGGTCTACCTTGGACCGCACGGCAGCACTAGGCGTGGGTCTACGACGGACTGCAATGGCATGCCGTTCCCAGTACTCCTGCGTGGCGTATTGAGACCACAACAGTCCTTGTTCACTGTGTGTGACGGGCGGGAATGCGAACTCGGCACCGAGGTCGCTTCGAATGGCAACTATGAAAACGCGTTCACGTTTTTGCGGAACCCCATAGTCGGCCGCATTCAAAACGGCGTGAACGACCTGATAGTGCAGGCCGTCCGGCTTGCCCCTGGTATGGTATCGCTCCAGACGAGCACGGTGATCCGCCCAATTCTCTCCCTCTCGCGGTCTGAGCTCCGGATATGCAAGTGCCAGTTCCAAATATGAAAAATATTGAAGGAAAGCCGGTCTCTTCAGGCCGCGCACGTTTTCGATCAATACCGCCTTTGGCTGCAGCTCTCGAACGCCGCGGAGCATCTCTGGAAACAAATTCCTGTCGTCGTCATAGCCGCGGTGCTTGCCGCCGATTGAGAACGGTTGGCAAGGAACCCCACCCGCAACCAGGTCTATACGTGGTGCTATGGTGTGAAAATCAAACTGCCTTACATCGGCGCGAATAACCGTCCATTGATCAACGCCTGCCCGGCGCTCGGCCTTATTCCGCGCCAGCGTACCGCACGCATGTTCATCCCAATCGATTACCGCTACATGGGAGAACCCACCGCGGTGAAGCCCCAACGCTAACCCGCCGCAGCCCGCAAAAAGTTCGACGCTGTTCATTACGCGCTGAGAAATCTTCTAAGTTTCCGCGCCAGGAGGACACTGTCCTCCGTTTCGCATTCCCAAACTATGCCCACTTTAAACCCGAGTCGCTCTAGGCAACGCACGGTTTTTTTATCTCTAATGCGGTTTTCTTTCAGCTTTGGAACCCAAAATTCAAGACGGGACTTCGGGGTTCGATTGCGAGAACAGCCGCTATGCCGATGCCAAAAACACCCATGGACGAACAAAGCCTTGCGCAGTCGTGGAAACACTAAATCAGGTCTCCCTGGGAGGCGTCGAGAATGCAAACGAAACCGGAAACCAAGTTGATGCGCTAGTTTCCGAACCCGGAGCTCAGGCCCAGTGTCTTTGCTCCGGATTAGCGACATACGCTGACTTCGCTGCCGCTTTGATAGATTGTCCACTGCCCGTCAGATCCTCATCGGCATCACGATATAGCGGTATTTGAAGTCGCTGTCCGGTGGTTCATCGGGCCGCAACTGGCCGGCCGACTGCGGGTCCTTGAATTCCAGCCGCACTTCGCCCGAACCCGCTGCCTTGAAGAAATCCAATAGGTACTGGCTGTTGAAGCCGACGGTGAGCGCCTCGCCCTGGTACGAGGTCTCGATCGAGTCTTCCGACTCGCCGGCATCGCTGGAGGATGAGGAAACCTTGATCTCGCCCTTGTCCAGGCGCAGCCGGATGGCACCGCTGCGCTCGTCGGCAAACTGCGCCACGCGCTGGATGGCCGCCGAGATCGCCTCCGTCGGCGCGCTGACGATCTTGTTGTTGTCGCGTGGCAGCACCGCTTCGTAGTTGGGAAATTGGCCGGTAAGCTGACGCGAGGTCAGCAGCCGGTCGCCGAGGCGGAAGAACAGCGTGGACTCGTCCTTGGCAAACTCCACGAACTCGCCGTCGTAATCGTTGAGCAGCGAATTCAGCTCGCCCATCGCCTTCTTCGGCACCAGAATGCGCAACTCGCCCGAAAGCCCCTGGAAGCGCGCGGTATTGTTCTCGATGTGGGCCAAGCGGTGTCCATCTGTCGCCACCATGGTCATGGATTCCGGCTTCAGCACCAGCAGCGCGCCATTCAGTGTGTAGCGGGATTCCTCATTGGAGATGGCGAAGATGGTTTTCGCGATCATGCGGTGCAATACCGGCGACGGCAGCTTGTACGTGGTGGCGGCCGGAAACGCTGGCAGCCCCGGGAAATTCGACCGCGCCATGCCCACCATCTTCGTGTTCGACCGGCCGAGGCGCAGGTTGATCCAGTGGTTCTCCAGCAGTTTGACGGTAATTTCCCCGTCAGGCAGCAGCTTGACGTAGTCGAACAGGCGCCGCGCCGGGATGGTGCACGCGCCCTCCTTCTTGACCTTGGCCGGACAGCCGGTGCGCAAGCTCAGGTCCAGGTCCGTCGCGGTGATCGACAGCCGGTCGCCCACGGCTTCAAACAGGAAGTTCGACAGGATGGGAATTGTGGTCTTGCGCTCCACCACGCCCTGTGTCGCCGTAAGTTCTCTTAGCAAATCCGTCTTGTTGACCGTGATTTCCATTGCGCCCCCCTTAACTTCGGGGACTTCCGAAACGCGTGTCGCGGTTGTTTCCGTCACGGCTGTGCCCCTCCCGCTGGCGATCTGCCCGAAACCGCACGGCTGGGAGCGCTCTCGGGTGCTGTGTGCATGAATCCTATGGACTTACTTATATCAAAAGAAAATTCAATAAAACAGCAGTAGAAGCCGTTCAGCTCGGAAATGTGGAAGACCCGTCCAACTCACTTTGGCCCTGCCACTTGGCCGATTTCGGGAGCCTGTTCATAAGGGCATTCGATTGTGCTTGACACACCATATCTTGGCCCTCCGTTGAAATCACTCCCCGTCTTGCACGCTATCCACACTTCATCCACAGACCCGGCTGCGGAACGCATCATCCTGGTGAGGAAAACCGGTCCCGAGCAGCCATCGGTCGCACTCACCTAAAACCGGCTTTTCCCCAAGCACATCGCGCGTGGCACCGAGTCATTGTGCAATGTCGCTATTCCTCGTGTACGCCAAAAAAAAGCACGGCTCCCCGCCGTGCATCGATCGCACCTGTCCACCCGTCATCCGCCCAGCATCTCCGTCAGCTTATTCAACATCCGGCTCAGATCTTTGTCGCTCTTGCGGACGGTCTCGATCTTGTCGATCGAGTGCAGCACGGTGGTGTGGTGCTTGCCGCCAAACTGCCGCCCGATTTCCGGCAGCGACGAGTCCGTCATGTGCTTGGAGAGATACATGGCGATCTGCCGCGGGTACACGATCGCGCGCGAATTGTTCTTTGCCTTGATCTCCGCCAACCGCAGCCCAAACTGCTCCGCCACCGCCTTCTGAATGGAATCGATCGTGATCTTGCGCTGCTGCGAATCGATAAAATTCTTCAGCACCTGCTGAGCGTAAGGCAGAGTGATCTCCTGCCCGATCAGCGATGAGTGCGCGATCAGCCGGATCAGCGCACCTTCCAGCTCGCGCACGTTCGAGCGGATATTCGACGCGATGAATAGCGCCACGTCGGTCGGCAACTGCACCCGCTCCGATTCCGCCTTTTTCTGTAGGATGGCGACCTTGGTTTCCAGGTCCGGGGGCTGGATGTCGGCGATCAGGCCCCACTCGAAGCGTGAGCGCAGCCGGTCTTCGATCTCCGCCAGCTCCTTCGGCGGGCGGTCGCTGGCGATCACGATCTGCCGCATGGACTCGTGCAGCGCGTTGAAAGTGTGGAAGAACTCCTCTTGCGTCCGCTCCTTCTGCGCCAGGAACTGGATGTCGTCGATCAGCAGCACGTCCACGTTGCGGAACTTGTCGCGGAAGCTGGTCATCTTGTCGTAGCGCAGCGAGTTGATCATCTCGTTGGTGAAGCGCTCGCTCGACAAGTAGCAGATGGACATCTGTGGCAGCCGCTTCTTCACCTCGTGCCCGATGGCCTGCATCAGATGCGTCTTGCCCATACCGACGCCGCCGTAAAGGAACAGCGGGTTGTAGGCCTTCGACGGCGATTCCGCGACCGCCAGGGCCGCGGCGTGCGCGAACTGGTTACCGGCGCCGCAGACGAAGCCCTCGAAGGTATAGCGCGAGTTCAGTTGCGCGGCGCTGTCCCAGTCAAAGCGCTGCTGCTGCAGCTTCGCCGCCGCGGCGGCCGGAGCTGCGGCCGAAGAGGATGTCGCGGAGAAGCCGCCATTGTGTCGCACCGGCGTGTTGGCAGCCGGCGACGCCGCCGGCGCCGGCGGTTGCGGCGTCCCGGTGACGAACTCAACATCTTGGAACTCCAGGCCGAGAGCGTCGATCGCCTCCAGGATCAGGTCGGCGTAACGCTCCGCCATCTGCCCGAACTCAGGGTTAGGCACCAGCACGAACAAGGTGTGGTCGTCGGAGTGGCTGAAACGGGTTGGCTTCAGCCACGTGTCGTAGGAATGGCGATTGATCTTTTTCTCAAGCGCCTCCAGGATTCGCATCCAGGGATTCACAGTAGAGGTGACAGACGACACGGACATGGGCCATTCCAATCTCGCGCCGGACGCGGGGGCAAGCAATCCGGCGTAATCCTTGGGTCGAGCC
Source organism: Terriglobia bacterium (assembly GCA_020073285.1). Lineage (GTDB taxonomy): Bacteria > Acidobacteriota > Terriglobia > Terriglobales > Acidobacteriaceae > JAIQGF01. Next base: position 17,325 of record JAIQFM010000070.1, read on the forward strand.
TTTTCACAGGCGGCGGAACTTCCTTCACGCTCCCGCTACGCTGACTGCACGCCGCCGCGACGCCCTTGCCGCAGGGCAGGCCGGTGCAGCCGGTCAATTCGGGAGTGATGAACCTGGTGCGGAGCTATCGCAAGACCCTTTTTCTCTCTCGCAAGCTGCGTCGCATACTAGCACGAAACTTTTCTTCCCTGGAGGAATTGTTCTGAATGCTTCGAAGTGGGCACCGAGAACTTCGCGCATTCCGCACGACATGTCAAGTACACAGTCGGTAACGACGCAAGCGTGGTGCAATCGAGTTGCGAGTTGCGAGTGACCAGAAGTGCGCGGATTTGGTTTCCGCCGCTTTCACTCGCAACTCACACTCCTAGCCACCGGCCACCGTCGTCGGATATACTTGCGGTTTGCCCAGGGAGATTTTTCTCGACCGAGGAGCAGCCAGAGTTCATGCCGAAGCGTACGTTCCAGCCCAACCGGCGTCGCCGCTCGAAGACGCACGGATTTCGTAGCCGGATGAAAACCAAGAGCGGACAAGCGGTGCTCGCGCGACGCCGGGCCAAGGGCCGTAAGCGTGTTTCGGTGAAGCCCGGATTCCGCGAGTAGGGGTAGCGCCGGGCTCCTGCTGGTCCTGACCGTGGTGAAAGCTCTGCCCAATTCCTCCGTATCGCGCGTTGAGACGCCGTGGCTCGAACCGCGGAGCTCGTGCGCTCCGGCGGATGAGCAACGTTCGGGACGAGATGGGGCACGGGTCTCGGATCCAGGTTCGGACGATCCGCGTGCGAAGATCGCGCGGCGCTTTTTCAGGACCTCGAAGCTACTGCGCCACGCGGACTTTCAACGCGTGTACAAGCAGGGACGCCGCCACTTTGCCGCCCACATGACGGTGTTCTACCTGCGTCGCCAGGACAATGAAGCGAGCGGGCCGCGCGTGGGTTTGACCGTGGGGCGCGTACTCGGCGGCGCGGTCCAGCGCAACCGCATCAAGCGCCGTCTGCGCCAAGCGGTGCGCGACAACCTCGCGTCGCTGGCGCTCCCGGTGGACGTGGTGATTAACCCGAAAAAGTCGGTGCTATCGTCGCAATTCATGGTTCTGAGGGACGAGGTCGCGGACGCCTTCCGCGTGCTGGCGGAAAAGGAATCGCGCCGCGCCTGAGATGATTTTGGAAAGGCGCTCGGTACTAGGTACTCGGCACTTAGGTACTCGGCACTACCGACATGAAGCCTGCACTGCTGTTGATAATTCGGCTCTACCAGCGGCTTGTCTCGCCGCTGCTGCCGCCGGCCTGCCGCTATGTGCCAACCTGCTCGGAATACGCCGCCGAAGCGCTCGAAATTCACGGCCCGTGGCAAGGCGCGGTGCGCGCGGCTTGGCGCCTGCTGCGCTGCCATCCTTTTTCTCGCGGCGGCTACGACCCGGTGCCACACACGCATGCCGAACCCGCCGTTAAACGACACGAAGTAGCTTCCGGCCTGACGCCTGGAGCCTAGAGCCTGAAGCCTGAAATGAACGGAAGCACGCAAAACCCGCAGCAAGAACCCGGCATGGAACGCCGGCTGCTGCTTGTCTTCATCCTCACCTTCGCCGTCCTGCTCATTTCGCAGCCGCTGCTGATGAAGTACTTCAAGCCGCCGGCCCAGGAACGGAAGGAGCAGAAGGCTCAATCGGCCGCCACCCAGCCGGTCGTTCCGGCGCAAGCTCCGGCTGTGCCCGCTGCGCCCGTCAAGGCGCAACCCGGCGCCAAGGCCGCAGCCGCCAAGCAGGCCGCCGCTGAGCGGGAGACGGTGCTCGAAAACGATCTCTACAAGATCGTTCTCAGCAACCGTGGAGCGCAGGTCAAATCCTGGTTCTTGAAGCAATACCAGGACGAGCAAGGCCGTCCCCTCGAGTTCGTGCATCAAGCCGCGGCCCAGCAGTACGGCTACCCGCTGTCGCTCTGGACGTACGACGAGGCGCTGCGGACGAAGCTGAATTCGGCTTTGTACGTGATGACGGGAAAGTTGGCCGTCAACGAACAGGTGCACGGCCGCGCGGCCTTCGCCGGCTCTCCGCCGGAAATCGCCCCAGGGGACGATATCATCCTGGGCCACGATGCGGGCGCCCACATCACCTTCGAGTATGGCGACGCCGACACCATCGTCCGCAAGAGTTTTTACTTCGATCATTCCTACGTGGTCAAGGTCGAAACCTCGGTCACGCAGAATGGCCAGCCGGTGCGCGCCTATCCCGCGTGGCCGGCCGGCTTCGGCGATCAGACCACGCCCGCCTCGTACGCCAGCGCCACCGTTGATCTTTACAACGGCGAGACCAGTTGGCACGGCGGCGAGAAGGTCGTCCGCGAGCCCATCAAGAAGATCAGCAGCGGCGCCACCATCAACGGCCCCTTCGCCTGGGCCGGCGCTGCCGATCAGTATTTCGGCGCCGTGTTCATGCCCGACGATCCCAAGACCGCAGTGCTGGTCACGCTGCGCAACGCCATCGAAGTTCCCAAGGACCCTGCCAAGCCCGAGGGCGAGAAGATCAAGCAAGAGGTGGTGGGCGCGGCGGTCGGCAATGTCAGCGGCCTCACCTCCGAGCGTCTTTTCGCCGGGCCGAAAAACCTGGACGTGCTGCAGTCGGTCAAGGCCCCCGCGCTTCCGGGGCAGGCGGCCTCCAACCTGGAAGGCATGGTGGACTTCGGCACCTATCTTGGCTTCATCGCCAAACCGCTATTCCTCTGGCTGCGCTGGACCTTCAAACACTTGGTCGGCAACTGGGGATGGTCGATCATCGTCCTGACCGTCATCATCAACATCGTGGTCTTCCCGCTGCGGCTCACCAGCATGAAGTCGGCGCTGAAGATGCAGAAGCTTCAGCCGCAGATCAATGCCATCAAGAATCGCTATAGCCAAAAGACGAAGAATCTTAAGCCGGGTGACCGCGCCGCCAAGATGGAGTTCTCGCAGCAACAGAACCAGGAAATCGCCGCCCTGTTCAAGCGCGAGGGCGCCAGCCCCATGGGCGGCTGTATCCCGATGCTCATCCAGTTTCCGTTCCTGGTGGCGTTCTACTCCATGCTGGGCAGCGCTATCGAACTGCGGCAGGCGCACTGGTTCTGGCTGCACGATCTCTCTTCGCCCGATCCCTACCACATCCTGCCCATCCTGATCATCGTCACCACCCTCGCCGTGCAGAGGATGACGCCGCAAGCGGGCATGGATCCGGCGCAGCAGAAGGTCATGACTCTCATGATGCCGGTGATGCTCGGCATCATCTCGTGGAACCTGTCGTCGGGATTGTGTCTCTACTGGGTGATGGGCAACCTGGTTTCGATCATCCAGCAGTTCTGGATGAACAACACCAAGTTCGGACAGGAAATGCGCGCCGAAGCCGAAAAGCGCGCCCGCAAGAAGGGCCTGGCGCCGACAAAGACGTAATGTGTGGCACACGCCCCCTCGCGTGTGCGAGCCATCGACCGTTGACCGTCGACCGTGTTACAACATTCTCCATGCCGCTCGCGGACAAAGTCGCTTCCGCCAAGAAAGTCGAGGCCTTCCTCCGCGCCACCATCCTCAAGGGCGGCTTCAAGCTCAAGTACCGCATCACGGTGGACCCGCCGCTGCCCGAGGAGCGCGACTGGGAGCGCCCTGACATCCTCGTCGAACTCTCCGGCCCCGACAGCGACTTGCTGCTGGAGCGCGGCGGCGAACTGCTGCGCTCGCTCGAGCACCTCGCCATCGAGATACTGCGCCTCGGCCGCGAGGAGCACGACCACGTCAGCTTCGATTGCCGGGGCTTCCGCGCCATGCGCATCCAGGAACTGCGCCTCGCCGCCGACGTTGCCGCCGATCGTGTGCGCAAGTCCGGTGCGCCGTACGAATTCGGTCCCATGACCTCGCGCGAGCGCCGCATCATTCACCTGGCGCTGCGCGATCACGCCGACCTGCGCACCGAGAGCGCGGGGGAAGCCGGCGGCCGCCACGTCGTCCTCTATCCCAAGGACTACAAGGCCCGTCCCGCCAGTGCTCCCCGCTTCAGCCGCCGCCGGTAAGTTTCAGTTCGAGTTTCACGATCAGCGTCTGGCCGCACTCGACTAGCCCCAACCCCCGATGTGGCGCGGGGGCCCTCGTCCCCGCGACCAGCAACTCCCTTGCAAACTTGAGACTGAAACTTGAAACTGAAACTGTGAATTTAGACGACACGATCGTCGCCATTTCTACTCCACCCGGACGCGGCGGCCTTGGCGTGGTTCGCCTAGCCGGACCCGACGCGCGCGCCATCGCCGCGCCCATGCTGCGCCTGAAGTCCGAG
>JAIQFM010000268.1 GCA_020073285.1 Terriglobia bacterium
TTCGCTTTCGACCAGCATGGCACCAATCTCCGGCGGGAAGTGGTCGCCGGCCTCACCACGTTCCTGACCATGTCCTACATCGTCGTGGTCAATCCTGCCGTGCTGCGCGCTGCCGGCATTCCCCCTGGAGCGTCCATGGTGGCGACGATCGTGACTGCGATTTTCGGCACCGTGATCATGGCCCTCTACGCCAACCGGCCCTTCGCCGTTGCCCCCTACATGGGGGAAAACGCCTTCATCGCCTACACCGTGGTGCAGGCGCTCGGCTACCGCTGGCAGGCGGCGCTGGCGGCCGTCTTCGTTGGCGGCGTGCTCTTCTTGTTGCTGACGCTGCTCCGTCTGCGGCAGTGGCTGGTGAGTGCCCTGCCCGAGAGCCTGCGCTACAGCTTCGCGGTGGGAATCGGGTTGTTTCTCGCTTTCGTGGGATTGAACGAGAGCGGTATCGTGGCGCTCGGCACGCCCGGAGCTCCGGTCAAGCCTGGTTACCTGATTTCGGCGCCGGTGCTGCTCGCGATTGCCGGATTCCTACTGATGACCATGTTGCTAATCCGCCGCTTCCCGGGCGCCATCCTGGTCGGTATCGTCGGCACCACAATTCTCGGGGTCGCGACGGGCGTAACGCCGCGCCCGCATGCCTGGATCAGCGCCCCGCCCAGTCTGACGCCTGTGTTTCTCAAACTCGACTTCTCCAGCGTCTTTAGCTGGAGCTTCTTCCCGGTGGTGCTGACCATCTTTGTAATGGCCTTCGTCGACACCATGGGTACGCTGATCGGGGTTTCGGCCCGAGCCGGCTTCCTGGACGAAAAGGGCGAATTGCCGCAGATCGAACGTCCCATGCTGACGGACGCGCTGGCCACGATGTTCGCGCCCTTGGTCGGGACGACCACTGCCGGCGCGTACATCGAGTCGGCGACCGGAATCGAAGCCGGCGGACGTACTGGCTTTGCCGCCCTGGTGACGGCCGCCTGTTTTGCGCTCACTCTGTTTTTCTCGCCTTTTGTCGCTGCCATTCCGCCACAGGCTTACGGCCCGGCGCTGATCGTGGTCGGCCTGCTCATGCTTGCCCCGGTCACGCGCTTGCGCTTTGATGACCTGACCGAGGTGGTGCCTGGCTTCGCCGTGGTGGCGCTGATGAGCTTCACCTACAACGTCGGCATTGGGATCACCGCCGGCCTGGTGCTGTATCCGCTCTGCAAGGTAGTCGCGGGGCGGTGGCGCGAAGTTCGCGGTGGATTATGGGTTTTGGGCGCACTCTCGCTGTTGTTCTTCATCTTTTACCCGTACCGATGATCGGATGAGCGGCAAACAAAACAAGCAGATCGGCTGGCGGACCGCGGCCCGCAACGAACCGATCACACACAGAGGTGATGGGTGCCGCTGTGAAGAGGCGGAAGCACATCCACAGTTGTGGTAGCGGTCGAGCACAACCTGCTCCGCTCTACTTCGAGGTTTGCTCGTAGGGAGGCCGTATGCCTACTCCATTGCTACCCATCCCAGAAATCGCCGCCAAACTCAATATTCCGGACGCGTTCATCGAACCGTGGGGAACGCACATTGCCAAGCTGCGGCTGGAATTGTTGTCCACGCCTCGCCCGCCGAGCCAACGACGGTTGATTCTCGTCACGGCGATGACTTCGACAAGCAGCGGCGAGGGGAAAACAGTCATCTCCATCGGATTGGCGCAGGCGCTCGAGCGCATCGGAAAGACATCGATCGTGACTCTCCGCGAACCATCGCTCGGGCCCGTTTTCGGCCTGAAGGGCGGAGCGACCGGGGGCGGCCGTTCCGAGGTGCTGCCTCGCGAGCGGATCAACCTGCATTTCAGCGGCGATTTCCACGCCGTAACATCGGCCAACAATCTGCTTGCGGCCATGCTTGACGCGCACATTCATCACGGAAACGCCTTGCGTATCAACGTCAACAACGTGCTCTGGCCTCGCACGATGGATATAAACGATCGGGCGCTACGCACGATCGTCAGCGGCCTGGGCGGTCTGACGAACGGACCGGCACGCGAGACGGGTTTCGTGATTACGGCAGCATCGGAAATCATGGCCATCCTGGGCCTGACCTGCAGCCGCCAGGACTTGCGGCGACGACTGGACCAGGTGGTGGTCGCTCTCGATTACGATGGCAAAGCCATTCGTGCGCGGGATCTGCAAGCAACCGGCGCCATGATGGTGCTGCTGAACGATGCCATCATGCCCAACCTCGTCCAAACAACCGAGCACACACCTGCCATCATCCACACGGGTCCGTTTGCAAATATCGCACACGGAACCAGCAGCGTGCTGTCATTGCGAATGGCGCTCCACTTGGCCGATTACGTCGTGAACGAAACAGGATTCGCGGCGGACCTGGGCGCGGAAAAGTACTTTGACATAGTGATGCCCTCGTCCGGCCTGCAGCCTTCGGCCGCGGTCCTCATCGTGTCCGCCCGATCGATCTTGAGACATGGCGGGAAAAACGCGGGCACGCTTCCCATCAGTGCCGGTTTCCAGGCAGGATTTGCAAACATTGCCAAGCACGTGGGCACGTTGCGGAAGTTTGGGGTGCCCGTGGTGGTCGCGATCAATAAGTTCCCGGATGACACGGTCGAACAGCTTGATGCAATCGCCGGTTTCTGCCGCGATCTTGAGGTCGAGTTGGCTGTGTCAGACGTGTATGAACGTGGGGGAGCGGGCGGCGTGGATTTGGCGGAAAAAGTTGTCGCCGCAGCCGATTGTTGCGGCATTGCGTCCGTTCGTACGCTCTACAGTCCCGATCTGCCGCTGCGGGAAAAGATCGAAACGATTGCTCGTCAAGTCTATGGAGCAGGTGAGGTGGTGTTCGAGCCGACCGCCCGGAAGAAACTGGAGGTTTTCACGGAACGAGGCTACGGTCTTTTGCCAGTCTGTATGGCAAAGACGCAGGCTTCCCTGACCGACGATCCGGACGTCCTCGGCGCGCCTAGCGGTTGGACCCTGACCGTTAGGGACGCTGAGTTGTTTGCTGGCGCGGGCTTCGTTGTGGCGCTGACGGGTGAGATGATGCTGATGCCCGGGCTTGGCAAATCCCCGCAGGCATTCCGGGTCGATGTGGATGATAAGACCGGCGCAATTCAGGGTCTGATTTGAGCCCCGGACGTATGGAAAGGAGAAGGCCAACCGCAGGGGGGCCACAATCCCTCGCAGCGCTCAGATGTAGTTGGCCTCCTACCTCTTGCGGGAATGAAAAATCCTCGGGTAACCCCGAGGCTCCCTTGTACACCAGACAGAGTCGCCTGTCTGCCCGGCATCGGACACAGGCGGCGAAACATCGCCGAGTACCTAGAGGAGCCACGGTTTCAATTCGGCCTTCGGCTGGTGTGATTTGCCTGCATCTGCTGTCGGCTTGGCAACTGCAGTTTGCCTGGAGATCAACCGCTTGGGGAGACCGGTACGTTGCCGCTCCATGTTGAAGTGCCCGGACGTCGCAGGTGGATTGTGCGACCGATTGGACGCTCGATTCGCTTGACATGTATGAGGCGTAGATTGCTTACTCGACATGCTCTCCTACCTAGCTGCGGGCAGCATTTGTCCTGTCCGCATAGCGGTGCGCCCAGCCAGTAGGCGTACCGCCCTTCTTCCTTTGCCATTCCGCCTCCGCCTGTGATGGGCTGCTCGAAACCGTCACAAGGAAATCCGGATCGAGTGCGGGCTCACTTCACCGTCATCACCGGACAATGCGCGTCGCAGACGACGTGATGGGCAGTCGTCCACGGCAAATGTTCCGCAAGGAATGCCGATTTCTGAGGATGTAGCCCAATCACAATCATGCTGGCCTTTTGCCGGCGCGCAACCTCCACGATGACTTGGTCGGGCAGACCCGCTTCGACAATGACATCGGCCTGCACGCCGTCGGGCAATAGATACAAGGCCTGCGAGCGCGCCGCACTGATTTCCTCATCAGTCGGCGTTGTCGGCCCAAAGTCTTCGTGCGGAGTGGTGCATGGAATTGCATGTACCACCGAAAGAGATGCCTGGTGCAGTTGCGCCAGCGAAACCGCATGGGTCAGCGCGTGCAGCGAATTCGGCAAGAAATCGGTGGCGAACAGGACTCGACGCAGGCGACCGTGCTCGAAACAT
>JAIQFM010000071.1 GCA_020073285.1 Terriglobia bacterium
CGCATCATCGGAATCGAGCTGAAATAAAAGATGTTGAGGGCGATCAGCGAGGGCACCACGTCCATGGGATTCAGCTCACGAATTTCTCCGCGCGCGATTCCCTCCAGCATTACCTCGCGCAAGCGCGCAAACGTCGGCCGCAGATAGCGCTCGACAATCCGCCTGAGGTGCGGCGAACCCTTGCGCCCGCTGCGCATCATCTCCCGCTGCACCATGCGCGGGTAGGCGGGATGGCCGGCGATGAAATCGAAGTGCGCGCCCACGAACTGGCGGATCTTCTCCCGCGGCGGCAATTCGCGCGCCAGCACTTCCGCAATCCGCTTCGTCAGCCCGACGAACACCTCGTCAAGTGCCGCCCCGTAAAGCGTCTCCTTGTCCTTGAAGTAGTAGTAGAGCAGCGCCTTGTTGACCTTGGCGGCGCGCGCAATGGCGTCCGTCCGCGCCCCCGCCGCGCCCTCGTGCGCAAACTCAAGGATGGCAGCATTGAGAATGGCGGCCCGCGTCTGCTCCGGCTGCCCGCGCGTGCCCAGCGGTTTCGATTTGCTCGGCATCAGGCTTCTCTTATTTAACTAACTGGTTAGTTAGCATAACAGCCCGGACGCGCCGCCGCAAGCCCTTTTGCCGGGCCCACCGGCCGCACCTTCGCCCCCCGATATCTATAATCAGCAGAATGGGTTCTACCGCCACTGCCCCGCACACCCCGCCACCTCCCCCGCCGCCGCGCTTCCGGCAGCGCGCCCGGGATTTCTGGGCCCAAGTCAGCGAGGGTCTGGAACTCAACCAGCTTTGGTCGCAGTTCGTGCACGAGGCGCGCACCAGCTACGGCCTGTACTCACGCGAATTCAAACGCGGCGACGTGGAAGGTCTCCGGCGCAGCCAGCGGATCTGGGCTCTGACCAAGCAATTCTTCTGGGCCGTGGTGATGAAGCTCTCGCCCGCACGCCGCGTAATCCTGCTGGTCGCCGTGGTGTTCCTGGTGACTCCCGTGATCGTGTTCCAGGTTTCCGACAAGGGAGTGAACGTTAGCGGAGGCAGCCTGGCATTCTGGGGCGGCGCGCTGCTGCTTCTGCTGCTGGTGCTGGAGATCGCCGACCGCGTAACCATGAAGCGCGACCTGGAAATCGCGCGCGAAATACAGCACTGGCTGGTCCCCGAAACGCCGCCGCAGGTCGCCGGTCTTGATGTCGCCTTTGTCACCCGCCCCGCCAATACCGTCGCCGGCGATTATTACGATGTCCTGCCGATAGAGGCGGACGGCGCAGCTCAGGAGGTTTTGCTGGTCGTCGCCGACGTGGCCGGCAAGAGCCTGCCGGCGGCGCTGCTGATGGCGACACTGCAAGCCAGCCTGCGCACCCTCGCCACCACCGCGCGCTCCCTGCCCGACCTCGTTCGCGGCCTCAACCGCTACGCCTGCGCGAACAGCCTCGGCGGCCGGCGCTTTACCACCGCGTTTCTCGCGCGCCTGAATCCCTCTACCGGCGAGCTGATCTATACCAACGCGGGGCACAACGCGCCCCTGCTGTGGCGCGCCTCCGGTTCGCTGCAGCGCCTCGACGTTGGCGGCATTCCCCTCGGCATTCAAAGCGATCGTCCGTACGAGTGCGGTAGCACCGTGCTGCGCCGGGGCGATATGCTGGTCATCTTCACCGACGGCGTGGTCGAGGCGGTCAACGAGCGTGGTGGAGAATACGAAGAAGGCCGCCTGATTCCGCTGGTACAGCGCTGCGCCGCCATGAATGCGCAGGGTCTGGTGGACTGCCTCATGCAGGACCTGCGCACCTTCGCCGGCCAAGCCAGCCAGCACGACGACATCACCTGCATGGCCGTGCGCGTGGTTGAGCAAAATCGAAGCTAGGATCTCACTGGCGGCGGTTCGCCGGCATCAGCCCTGCCGCCGCGTTCCGTCACTCAGACGACTCAGGCCGTCCCTTGGGCAGATCGACGATTCGCTCGATCTGGGCCGCGATGCCAAACTGGCCTGAAGATCCCTCCACGCGCACAACCCGGCCGTGGCAGCGCACCATCTTGCTGCATTCCAGCCCCAGTTCCTTGGGGAGCATGAGGACGATTTCAACCTCGGCGCCCGCGCTGAACGGAGCGTCACTGAACAGGAATACTCCGCCTAGGCTAACGTCCTTGATGGTCGCGCCAAGCGTATGGCCGTCTACGCTTAACGCGGCGGGACCAGTGACACTAACGCGTTCGTGCCGACGACGTAACTCGGATTCCAGGGCTGCCATGCGCCTCTCCCGCGAATGGAGCGGAACGAACAACCTGTATACACGTCTCCTTGCCTCAATGTAATTGAGATTAATGTTATCGAGACAAACTTCTCCATCCGGCACCGCGCCCGTTCGCACACCCAGGAGTAGCACGAAGCCATGCTTAGCAGCCGCGAAAGCTGGCGGCAGACGCGCCGCAAACCCCGCGCCGAGTAACAATTTCACCCCGTCCACATCGCCGCCATCGCGGCGTGAACCGGGCGTTGATAGGCTCCGCGGGTTGGCCTCAGCGCGGGCGAGGGGGCTGTTGTTGGGAAGGGCTCGGCTGGCCGAAGGAAGAAGGTTGACCAAAGGAAGAAGGTTGACCAAAGGACGAGGGCTGGCCGAATGCGCCGGACGGCTGCTGGCCCTGAGTGGTGGTGGGAGTGCCGACGACGCCGGCCGCCCCGAATGTCTTGCCGGTGTAAGGACCGTTGATCAGGCCGCCACGATCAAGGGTCGGGTCATAAACGAAGTACCACTCGTTGTAGTGGGTCTTCTCGTTGAACTCGTGAAGACCTTCCTTCTCGCTGACACTTGCCACCCCGATGACGACGCCGCCGCCGATGGCGAGAGTGTTCGCCATTGAGGAATTGGTGCCAGGCGCCGCCATGCCCGGCGTTCCTCCCATGGTGGGCGCGGTCTGGCCGGCGCTGGCCGAAGTACCGCCCACAGAACTCATGGCGGAGACGGGAGTGCCGAAGTTGGATGTCGTGCCCAGCTTGACGTCGCCAACGTGCAACATCCGCCACTTGCCGTCGGGAGACATCGGATCCTTGTATTCCTTGCGCAGGAAGCGGATGGTGTTGGTCTCCTTCAGTTGGTCGATGGAGCCGGGATAGCGCCCGAACTTCCTGAAGTATTTCTTGATGGCGCGGGAGTATTGCGCCCCGCGGTGGATCATTTCCTCTTCCCGGTCGCGCTGGATCTGGGTCTTGATGGCGGGCGCAGTGGCCAGCAGACCGATCATCAGCAGGGCCATGAAGAACAGGATCGCCATGAGGATGTAGCCGGACTGGGCGGCGGGGCGGCGATGAAATGCACGGACCTGCATGGAGATTATTTTACAGCGGCGCGTTCTCCTCCGACATGACAACTTTTTTCTGCATCATGCGCACCTTACCAGCATCCAACCCGTGTCGTCCTGGTTGTTCTGCAATTGCCAGCCCCAGCTCTGCGGCAACCATACTGGGAGAGTTAATGCTTAGCTCCTCCCGTTAGCATTAAAAGCCATGATTCAACCAAGTTTCAGCGACTCTAAAAATGGAATTGATTTTCCCTTGGATGTGCAAAAAGTTGCACATATGGCCAGTGGTTTTCGAGCATGCTCTGGGACGTTCTGTGCAAAAAATGTTTCCAATGTCCATTATCTACCCCCCAAGCGAACTTCATATCCAGGATGATCCATGCCGACAACCGTTTTATTTTCTATGGGATGCTCGCCGTATCCGCCTTCCGGCGCGAATGCCGGGAGGCGAGAGATGACGGTTCGCGAGGTAGCGCAACTTGGCGCACTGGTCGCTTTGTCCCTGGCACAAGACTTGCTAAATAACCGCACATTGGAGTGGGGTAGGGGTTGGTGTGGGGACTCATAAGAAGGTGCAAACAGGGTGACGAAAACTTTCATAACCGTAGCATCAGAGTGGGGAATGTTTGATCCAAGAGCCGCTTCCTGAAGGCCGTCGCAGGAAACGGTACTCACCGGGGACTCCGGCAGTCACAAATACTTTGGCAATTCTTTCTGGGGGCAGGTGATTTGCATGGGGAGTGGATTGACCAACGGGGCTGCTGTTCGTGTCTTGGTTGCCGACAGTACGCGTATGGGCACTCAGTTAATTCTGGAGGCCTTGCGCCAAGACACTCGCTTCACCGCTGTGGGAGTCCTTGCGGCTCCTGACGAGATAGCTGCGCACGTTTCCGAGTTCAAGCCAAACGTAGTGGTGATCGGTGTGCGCGCAAACGGAAACGCTCGAGCCGACTTTGATCTGCTCTGGCACAAGCAGCTGCGTGAGGCCAACATCCAGGCCGTCATGCTGCTCGAGGCCTCAACCCACGACTTGGTGGTGAATGCTTTCCGGGCGGGTGCGCGTGGGGTCATCTGCCGAGACGAGGGCCTCGATGCCCTGCGCAAATGCATCGATGCGGTTCACCGGGGTCAGATCTGGGCTAATAGCACCCAGTTGGGATTCCTGCTTGAGGTCTTCTCGCGCCGATGGGTGCCGGAAACCATCGTGGACAGCCAGGGTCGCTCCTTGCTTTCCAAGCGCGAGTTGGATGTGGTCCGCTGCGTCTCCGAGGGCATGACAAACCGGGAGATCGCATCGCACCTGACGCTCAGCGAGCATACCGTCAAGAACTACATTTTTCGCACCTTTGACAAGCTGGGGGTATCCAACCGCGCGGAACTTGTTCTGTATGCGATTAACCACGGCTGCGCGCAACCACCGAGCGCCCCCGTCTGGTGCGAGCAGTGCACCGCCGCCAGGATTGAGGCTCCAGCGTCTCCGGTTGCATCGAGACAGCCGAGCTATCGCAAGGAGCAGGATCTCCATTTCGGAGGCGGGACCGTTCGTCGCCCGCGAGAGTCGAGAAATTCTCAGTATGGTAACTAGGCAAAAGGAGTCATGGGAAACTTCTACGAGCAAAAAGCGATCTCACCACAAAACATTTCTTCCTTTTGCCAGGCCGGGACGATGAGACGAGTGCGAGTTGTTTCGGCTCTGATGGTGGTGCTGGCCCTTACCACGCCGGCGCTTGCCGACAAGGCCAACAGTGCGTACAAGGCGGGGATTGACGCGGAAGGCCGCAATCGAACCGACGCGGCCTACGAAGCCTACGAGCGTGCCTACCAGCTCAAGCCCAACGACCCAAGATACCTGGCTTCCTATACACGCCTGCGTTTCCGCGCCGCCGCTGAGCACGTCCACAAGGGCGAGGTGCTGCTGGAAGCGGGCAACTTGACGCTGGCACTTGCCGAGTTTGTCCGAGCTGCGGAGATCGACTCGTCCAATGCGATGGCGCGGCAAGAGGTCCAGCGTACTCGAGAGCTGATTGCGACCGCATCGGCGCAGGGCCAAGTCGTCGCCCCCGTGGATCCCCTGGCGGAAATGGCGGACCGTGCCGAGGGGCCGGTGCAGTTGCAGCCCGTTGCCAATACTCCCATCACCCTGCGGATGACGGAAAATACCAAAGCCATCTACAAGACAATCGGCAGCCTGGTCGGCATCAATGTAATTTTCGACCCCGAGTACACGCCGCGGAAAATCACCATTGAGTTGAACGGCGTGGCGCTGAACGATGCGCTGGAAATCGTGGCTCTGGCCTCCAAGACCTTCTGGCGTCCCGTCACCGCGAACACCATCTATGTCGCGGCCGATTCGGTCTCGAAGCACAAAGAAGTCGAACAAAGCGTGATGAAGACGTTTTATCTGTCCAACGTGGGTGCGCCGGCCGACTTGACGGAGGCCGCCAACGCCATCCGTTCCATTCTCGACATCACCCGCGTGCTTCCTATCCAAGCGCAAAACGCGTTGCTCGTCCGAGCTACGCCGGACCAATTGGTGCTCGCCGAGAAGTTGCTGTCGGACATCGACAAAGCCAAAGGCGAAGTCATGATCGATGTTGCGATTCTGGATGTCACGCGCGATCGCTTGCGCACCCTGGGGACGACTCCCCCCACAACCGCCAGCGCGTCGATCGGTAAGACCCCCCTGACCCTGCAAGGCCTGGGAAATCTGAACTCGGCCGATTTCTTGGTATCCATTCCGGGCGCCTCCTTCACGGCGCTGATGAGCGACAGCAACACCAAGATCATTCAGAACCCGCAGATGCGGGTGCTGGATAACCAAAAAGCAACCATGAAGATCGGCGATCGCGTGCCCGTCGCAACCGGCTCGTTCTCGCCGGGCGTCGGCGGTGGCGGCATCAACGCGCTGGTGAACACCCAATTCCAGTACCTGGACGTCGGAGTCAACATCGATATCACCCCGCGTATCCATTCGCGGCAGGATGTGACTCTGAAGATTGCGGTGGAAGTTTCGTCCGTAACGGGAACACAGAATATCGGCGGCGTTACGCAGCCTGTCATCGGCCAGCGGCGTATCGAACATGAGACCCGCCTGCGCGAAGGCGAAGTGAATCTGCTGGGCGGGATTTTGGAAGACTCGGTATCCGATGCTTTCTCGGGCTATCCGTGGCTTTCCAAGATTCCTCTCCTGCGCTATCTCTTCGGCCAGAACAACACCAATCATACCGAGCGCGAAATTGTGTTTGCGATTACTCCGCACATCATGCGCGCGCAGGACGTGACGGCGCGTAACTTGCGCGCCATCGATGTCGGCACGCCCGGCACGGTCGAGTTGCGTTTCAGCAATCCGCCCAAGCCCGCGACGCCGCCCGCCACGCCAGCACCTTCCGCGCCCCAGCAACCGGCTCCGGGGCAGCCGCCACAGCCGCCGTCGACGCAGTCGGGGACGGTCGGGGCAACGCAACCACGGCGGGCAACGGAGACGGGCGCGCAACCGGCCGCCAAACCGCCGGCGAGCACGATCCGAAATAACGCGGCCGCCCCCGCAGTGCCGGCCGTTGTGTCCGCCGGCAATACGACGTTGAGCTTTGAGCCCGCTACCGTCTCACAGCCTGTAGGCGGCACTTTCAAGGTGTACGTCAGCATCAGCGGGGCGCAGAACGTTTTCTCGATCCCGCTGCAGATCAACTATGACCCGCAACTGTTGCAGGTCGTCGACGTTGCCAATGGAGGATTCCTCAGTCAGGACAGGCAGCCTGCCGCAGTCGTGTATCGTGCGGACACGGCGAAAGGCACGTTGCAGATCACCGGGACGCGCCCGCCAAAGGCTGGCGGCGTTTCCGGTTCGGGGACGGTATTCGTGGTTACCTTGTCGGCCAAGTCGGTTGGCGAATCCGTGATGGACATTACGGGAGCGTCGGTGCTGGATCCAGGCATGCAAGCGGCCTCGGCGACGGGCGGCGACCTGCTGGTTACCGTCACCAGCAATGAGCCCCCCAAGAACGAAGAAAAGAACACTCCTTCCACGCCACCGTCGGTACCCGATCAGGATAAGCAACAGAGCGCCGCGCCTGCGGGCGAGCCGAGCGCGCAACCTGCCGACAGGATGCAGCCCGCACGGTCGATTCCCGCCAAGCCGGCGACCGGAAACCGAGTTGCCACCGTGCCGCGCTAGTCCCCGATGCGCAACCGCAGCACATGTGTTTCACCTTTCAGGAGAGTCAACTCATGCGATTTTCGTGTCTGCCCATCCTGTTCCTTGCTCCTTTTGTGCTAGGACAGGTAACTCCAGGGGGTTCCACTACGCCAATGACTGAGCGGGCAGCAGCCTCCAGCACCGCCGCCACGGCTGTCCGGCCGAGTCCTTCCCGCAGCTCTGCCATCGGCCCGGACGCTCCGGTGATCATCATTGACGGTTTCTGTGAAACTCCGCCGGCGCGGCCCAAGAGTGCGGCAGCCGCTTCCAAGGCCAAAAGCGCCGCGGGTTGCAAGACGGCGATCACGCGCGCGCAGTTCGACGAATTAGCCAATGCCATTCGACTGGACATGGATGCGGCTACGAAGCGCCAACTCGCCACCTTCTACCCCAAGCTGCTTGTGATGCAGCGCGAGTTCGGCCAGCGTGGTCTGGAGAAGGATCCAAGGGTTAGAAAGTCCCTGGCTTTTGCTAAGCTGCGGTCGGAAGCGGAGGAGACGGCGAAGCGGTTGAAGGAGGACGCGGACAACGTACCTCAAGCCGAGATCGAGAAATACTACAAGGACCATGCCTCCGCTTACGAGACTTCGGAACTGCAGCGCGTTTATATCCCTAAACAAAAGAGACAGGCGGACGGAAAAGAGAGCAGGGCGGAATCCGACCAGGAAGCGATGAAGAAGGAAGCTCATGCGCTTCAAGCCCGAGCGGCCGCCGGCGAGAACCTCATCAAATTACAAAATGAGGCCTACGAATCTGCCGGCATCGTGGGCGCTCGGCCTCCGGTGTACTTGGGGAAGCTGACGGCTAACGACGTGCCGCCGGGCCAACGCTCTGTCATGACCGTCAAGCCGGGCGAGGTCTCGGACCTGATCGAAGACCCTTCTGGTTACTACGTCTTCAAAGCCATGTCGAAAGGCGTGAAATCGCTCGCCCAGGCGCAATCGGATATCGGAGCTAGCCTGGCACAGCAGAAATTCAGCGAAGTCATGCAGAAGATCGAACAATCCGTCAAGACGGAACTCAATGAAGAATACTTCCCGACTTCGTCGCCCAGTGCTCCCGCTGCGAAGAGTCTCGGCACTCGCCCGGGCGGGCGATAATCGTTCCCCGGTAAGCAGATAGTTCTTGATGTTCTGTAGGTCGTCGGTGGCGGGGACGGTCCAACGAATGCGCATCAGCGCTTGAACATGGCTTCAAGGCGAGCGTCCATTGCTTCTTCTTCAATAAACTCGCCGCGCTCGGCTGCCGCTATTCCTTTTTCCACGGCGGCAAGGAAGCGGTCTTCTTCGTCGAGATAGCGGGCAACGACATTCGTCACCAGCCGCTCGGGGGCGGTCCCAGCTTTCGTGGCGATCTGAGCAAGCTGTGCTCGCTGCTCGGGCGTGAAATGTATTTCCATCACCTTCAGAGTACGAAAAAAACCTCCATGGCAACGGGGTTGAACGGCGTTGAACGCTCTCGTCCGGGCTATTGCGTGCCGTTTCGGGGTTGGGGCAGAGGATCCCAAGTGTGTGTTTCACCTGGAATCCTCTGCACCTCCGTTGTGCTCCGCTGTTCCCCGTCAGTTGCCCAGTGGCGACTTGAAGCTGACGTCCACCTTGCTAGCGCCAGCGCCGACGGTGATCTTCTTAACCTGCGTGCCGAACTTCTCATGCCATGCCATCAGCGTGTAATTGCCGGGGGGCAGGTTATGGATGTCGAAGCTGCCGTCCTTTGAGGTCACCGCGAAATAGGGGTGTTTGAACACGGCGAGATAGCTCTTCATCCAAGGGTGGATGTTGCACTTGATGGGAATGGCGATCTCTTCGCGCGGGAAGGTTTCCTCCAGCGGCTGCATGCCCGGCGGCTGCGATTTATTCCACTCGCGGTTGTTCTGCGGAATGGGGTGAATGTTGTGGGTGGTGCCATCCTCATTCGTGACGCGCAGCTTCTGGCGGGCCTGCATCGCCACCACGTGCGGCGTGTACATGCAGCCCTTCTGTTCCAGCGTCGCCGGGGTCGGCGGCGGGTCGAAACTAGCGGGACCGAGGCCGTCGGAAATGTAAACAATGACGTTGCCGAGCGCGCCATTCGGTCCAACGACGACGTCTTCGCTACTGGCGCCCGACGGGTGCGCCTTGGCACAGTTCTGATCGCTTGCCATCGCGATGTGCGTCGGCTTCGGCGCCAGACCATCGAGTCGCACGGTGCCGGATACCGAGGCGGCCCCGTGCGTGTCCACGGGGCCGCCGCCTGCGGCGGCAGCGCTTAGCGCACAGCAGCCGGCGAGAGCCAAAATCCCGATTGCCGTAATGGCGGTGTGGGGCGGTCGATTCATGGTAAAGGCCTCCTGTTAATGGAACGTTGATCGGCTCGTGCCAATCGTGTGGCAGAGTTTTTCGCGGAACTGAATGCCCGCGGCGGATCGAGCGAGCAACGGGCGCGGAAGCCGGCGTCGGAGAGCGTACCGCGCGCCCAACTTCGGATGTCGCGGACCGTCGCTGCGGCTACTCCTGGGTCGCCGAGGAAAACTACGACAATCCCCTCCACCGCTCCCGCGCTCTCGGCGCGCTCTTCGAACATCTGTCGTGCGTAGGCCCACCGGTCTTGCCCCGCAGCCGCGTTGGCCTCCGGCCGAACCCAGAGAAATAACGTAGGCTTGCCTTTCAGCTCTGCCCAATTGCCGGCGAAGGTGGTCGCGTTTTCGCGGACCACTTGGAATCCACGGCGTGGCACGGTGAAGCCGGTCGCTGTCTCGGTCTGGTGTACCTGGGATCGGCGGATCCAGCCGGTGCTGTCGCGCCCGAGCTGCACCTGGACCCAACCCTCTCGCTCTTCGGCCACTTCAAATTCATCATGCGATTGCGCGCGGAACAAGGTGGACGCGCCGGGCGCCGGGCTGGCGAGAACGGCAGCCCCGGCGCGGTCCACCGCAACCATGCGCGGAAGCGGAGAAGGCCCCGCTACCGATTCGAGGTCGTGAATCTGCTTGCTAAGCGCTGCGCGATGTTCTTCCGCGGCCGCGCGCTGGGAGCGGAGATCGGCGAGCGTGGCTTCCAGTGCCTTGCGGTCCAGCTTCGGCCGGCTGCTCTGCTCTTGCAACTCCCGCGCCAGCCGGGCCAGCAGGTCCGTTTCCAGCCTGCCGTTCGATAGCAGGGTCCGATACTCGGAACGGTGATTATCGGGATTGTTGTAGAGGGCGCTGATTCGCGCGCTCACGCGAACCGCAGTCCCACCATTGGCGTCCGGTTTGACCTCACTTTGCAACTGGTAATAGGGCTGGCTGTAGCGCGAAAGCTGCGCCGGGTCGGCGGAAACGAACCCGTCCAGCGTGGGCAGCCGTCCTTCAGCCGCGCCCAGGCGGTCCAGCGCCAGGTTGACCACGTCCCGCGGGTAAGAAAAGCTTTGCTCGGCAGGTAGCGCCTGCGCTGGCGACAGAACCGGCAAGGCTAAGGCCAACGCCAACATCGTTGCAAACCGTCGCACCGCCGCACTCATGGCATCTTCTCCAAGGAAGAGTGCCCCACCCAGCCCTCTTTCCCCTGCGTATCGCGCACGTAGTACCAGTGCGCGGTCGAGATCAACACAGATACCGTTTCGCCCTCGGGCAGCGCGCGCAGTGAACTGGCGTGGATGAACGGCTCGTCTTGGAGTTGGGTAACAGACTTGACGCGCGCCAGCACTCTGAAGCGTAGCGCCTGCGCGCGCTGTTCGAGGGCGGCGATGTCGGCCAGGACCGGATCGAGTTCCTTCTTCTCCGCCTCGGCTGTTTGCTGCAGGCGCGCCAGCTCTTCCGCCTCTTGGCGCTGCTTTTCGGCCAGCTTCTGTTTCTCGTGCACCCGAAGCCGCTGCTGAATCTCCCCCAACTCCGTGACCTCGACCGCCCCGTCGGACGAGTGGCGGTGATGCCGCGCGCTCTCGACGAAGACCGCGTCAATCGTGATCCGCGTGGAACCGGCGTCGACGGCCTGTACCAGATACCGCACCGTCACCGTGCCGGAATCGTTGCTGGCGACGAAGTGAGAAGGCGAGACCACACCGGTGCGAGTTTTGTACAAGGCCTGTCCGGGACCATTCCAACCGCCAAAAAGCTGGCCGGGATCGCCCGCCTGCGCGCCGGAAAGGGAGGTTTCCTTGGCGTACTCGGCCGAGCCTCGCACCATGCCATCGGCCGCCACCTCGCCGGCAGCCTTCAGAACGTCGTCGTACGGTGAAGGGAGGACGAGGGTCAAGGTTTGGGATTCGTGCCCGCGGCCGAACGCGCCCACCGTCACCAGAAGTGTGAGCGCTACCAGCGTTGTCACGCCGCGCTGGCGTTTTCGCGCCGGCTGCTTGCCATCATGATCCATGCAGATTAAACACTCCCGTCGTCTCAACCCAATCGCAACCCATCGAACGTGGCGGGTGCCGCAAGCCGGAGAGCATCGGGGCGGATCACGAGGCTTTCCGCGGCCCCGAACTCGGAGGCGTCTTCAGCAGATCCAGAGCAATCTCGAATTCGTCATGCATAGTTCCGCGCTTACGCCCCGAGCCCATTCCGCCGCCCGCATAACCTCTATTTCGCAATCCGACCCACCACGTATGACTGGCAAGGTCGACGCTTTCGGCTCCATTGGCAGCCAGCAGCCAGCGAAAGAAATTGGCCTCGGCACTTCCTTTGGCGGCGGCTATCACCACCGACCGGCCCTGTCTGAGCGCGTCCTCGTAGAGGAGCAACTCGTCTCGAGGCAACCCTTCCGACCAGTTCTCCTCCCATGCGCCACCGCCCACAAAGCCGCCCAGAGCCCCAGCGATCCCGAGAACCAACCCGCTCGCCAGTCCTACAGACAGCGAATCTGTTGCTGGCGCAAGCACGCTTCCGGCCAGAACTCCGACCCAGAATCCTCCTCCCAGACCTATTGCGCCCCCAACCACGGCTCCAATCGCCATCCCGACGCCGCTTCCTTCCGTGTCGGTGATCGGCACCGCCGTCAGTTCCGCGGCCTCGGGCGTGAGAAAACTGAGTCGTCGCTCGGAGATTCCCGACGAACGGAGTGTGCCAAGCGCGCCTTCGGCTGCCAGCCGCGATGCAAAAACTCCTACCACGCATTTCACTTTGGCCCCCTTTCACCACACAGCGTTGGTGTGGGCCTGGGTCCCCGTTCACGTGCAATGACCGCTCAGGCGTCGAACTTCCGAAGCAGACGTTACTCCGGCTACTGATTGCCTACGCTGCCTGCGCTGTCTCCTGTCTGTGGGTGGCTCGTGCGCTGCACCGGCGCCGGCGCCTTCTTTCCGCGGAAGGTCTGAACGTAGTGCACAACGTCCCAGAGCTGATTGGCGTCGAGAGCATCGGCGAACGACGGCATGGGTGTGCCATCCAGACCGGTCACCAGCACCCGGTACATATCCTGGTCGGTCTCGCCGCACTTGAACCGGTTAGCTCCGGTGAAGTCATACGGCGTGATGGCAAATCCCTTGCTGTCGGTCAACCCGATCACGGATGGACCGTTGCCGCGGCCTTGCTTGCCGTGGCAGCTCCAACAGTTCATCTTCTCGAATAGCGCGTGGCCACGTTCAACGCTTTCGGCGGTATCCGGCGTCCCCGCCGGGATCGCCAACGGAGCCCCCGCCTTCTCCTCATGGAATCGAGCGGAGAAACCTTTTACGTACGCCACCAGGTCCACACGTTCCCGGCGAGTCAGGGCGTCCCAGGAGGGCATGCCGGAAGCGTGCACCCCGCGACTGAGCGTGTCGTACAGGTCCTTGTCCGTCGGGAGGGTTCCCGTCGGAGTGGACCGGCACTTGAAGGTGGCGGCGGTAAAGTCACGCGGCTTGGGATCCATCCAGGGAGCGTTGTCGCCCAAGCCGTCGCCGCGCGCGCCGTGACAGCCGATGCAGTAGCGGCGGTAAAGCTGCTTGCCACGATGGGCATCGCCGGCCAGGTTACCGATTCGGGTCTCCTGCCCCGCGGCTGTAACCGTGAGAGCCAGGATAAGCAAGGTCGAAGCGATTGCGATTCGTTGCATAAACTCTCCCTCAAAAGGCAAAGTCCAAGCCCATTAGAAAGCTGCTGCTGGACACGTTAAGACCGCTCATCGGCGCTGCGCCGATGTTGCGCACCCAGGAGTACTCCTGGTGCCAAGCCAGGCCGCCGCGGCTGATCATCAGGGGATACCACCGATAGCCGGCAACATACGCGTCCGTGTTGCCGAAGTTGTGCGTTAGCAGCTGGCCGTTAGTGAGCAAGGTGCCGATGGGGAAGGCCTGCTGCGACATGCGGATCAGCTCGTAGCGGCCCAGAAACACCATCTGCGGGTTGGGGTTGTAGTGGAGTTCGACGAAACCGCCATTCCAGTTCGGGCTGCGCGCGCCTGCCGGCAATATGAACGGCTGGTTGGCGGGCGTGCCCGTGCCCAGGAAAGCGCTGTCGCGGCCATGCATGAACAGCGTGGCCAGGTCAAACTTGCCCACGTACCACTGCCCGTAAGCGCCGGCACGGTAGAACGATCTGTCGCCCTTGCCGGCGCCGGGAATCGCCTCGCCGCCGTTGGTCAAGTAATACGTCGGCGCCTGGCCAAAATAGGCGTATGCACCTACCCTCTGCAGTCCCAGGCGCGGCAGCTCGAACGCTTGGCTAAAGTGTCCGTAGTAGTCGTAGCCGCCGCTGGACGGAAGCGCGACGTTGCCGGCATTGTTGCTCAGCACGGAAAATGCGTAGCGCGTGTAGCTGTTCTTGGAATGGCCGGCGAGTTCCATCCCTAGTTGGTTGTCCCCGATGCCGCCGAAAGAGTTGAGCTGGCCCCCGGGGACGAAGGGAAGCAACGGGTTGCTCGGCGCAAAGTGATAGGTCTGATAGCCACCGTTCTCGCTCAACGTCAAGGAGCGATGCTCCGAAATCGGCAAGTCAAGCTCGTGTTTGCCGAATTTCAGATTCAGCCAGTGCGAGCCCAGCAGGTTATCGAAACGTACCCACGCGGCTTCGAAGTGGAAGGCTCCGGTCTCATCCGACGCGGGCAGGACCAGGAACGAGATGTTCTTGGCCAGCGTCCCGGCGGTGATCAAGTCCATGCCGGAAAGATCGAATCCCGACGCTTTGAGGCGCGCTTCGGTGGTCCCGGAGTTCGGGTCGCCGGCAACCGTGTCCACCGCGGCTCGATTCGTCGTCTCGCGATGCCATTGCGGCGTGATCCGGATGGTGGACGGCCAATACGACGGCGCCTGATAGATGGCAGCGTCACGATCGTTGCCGAGCTGGTAGCCGTTGTCGCGGAACACCTGCCCGAAATTGTTCAGCTTGGGCCAGGCTCAGCCCTAGGCATAGACTCTTAATGATTCGAATCCGCATCTTTGTCCTCTCTCCCAACCCTGACAAGATCCCAAGCAAGACCCCAACCAGCAACGCGAGGTCACATCAGACGAACTGCGCTAGCGCGTTCAGAACCTCAAGCCAGAGAGTCTTAAGTGCTGGCCGACATTACGCAGCGCCCGCGAAGCGCTCAAGAGTCGGAAACTCTCCCGGGTTAACCTTCTCTATTGCAAGCACTTAGACTGGGACGAACGACGTTCTGGGCGGGACGAACGGTGATTCTTGCTGTAACCTGCCAGCGGCATCTCGCACTCGCCGCTCTCTCGGTTTTTTCCCACGAGTTTTTCGGCGGGAATCCTCCATTACTCTAGCTACCCGAGACAATTACTCCTGGACCAGGCTCCGCCCAGAATTCCTGTTGACACTCCAGTAAAGCGGGTTAAGATTTGCCGTCTCCCCCTTAATACTTGGACCGTAGCCCGCAATGCCCGCGAGGAATGCGGCG
Source organism: Terriglobia bacterium (assembly GCA_020073285.1). GTDB lineage: Bacteria > Acidobacteriota > Terriglobia > Terriglobales > Acidobacteriaceae > JAIQGF01. The sequence goes on from JAIQFM010000071.1 coordinate 15,256, forward strand.
ACCGCCGTGTCAGGTGAGACGGCGATCCGGTGGAGTGTCATATGTTCTTGAAGGTGAAGTGTGTTCCGGGGCTTCTCCTGGCTTGTCTCAGTGTGTTTGCCGTTGCGCAAACTTCTTCCGGTCAACCGCAAACGGTCGCAGATTCCTCGGCGGGAGCGCACTCCCTCGTGCGGCCGGAGCGGCAGTCCGCCATCTCCGCCTATGGCAGATTGCCGCTCAGCTTTGAGCCGGCCCAAGGACAAGGACAAACCAATCGCGCCGCCGACTTCGTCGCGCGCGGCCAGGGTTACACGCTATCGCTTAATCCCAGCACTACTACTCTGTCGCTGCATCGCCCTCGTCCGGCGGGAGGCCGCGACCGCAGGGAAAGGGAAAGGGAAGAAGCAGGCGGCGCCCTTGCGCCCATCACGCCGCCGATCGCGCTGCAACTGCGCCTGCTCGGGGCGAATGTTTCCGCCGAAGCCGTGCCCGAAAATCTGCTGCCCGGCAAGAGCAATTACCTGATCGGCAACGACCGATCTCAGTGGCGCACTAACGTCGCCAACTACGCACGCGTGCGCTACCACAGCGTGTATCCCGGCATCGACGTCGTTTACTACGGCAACCAGCGCCGGCTGGAGCACGATTTTGAAGTATCGCCCGGCGCCGATCCGCGCAAGATCCGCCTCGCATTTGATGGCGCCAACAGCGTGGAGATCGCCGCCTCCGGCGACCTGGTGCTGCACGTTGCCGATGGCGAAGTGCGCCTGCATAAGCCACTGATCTACCAGCAGACGCCACAGGGCAAGCGCGAAATCGCCGGCGGTTTTGTTCTCGGCAAGAAGCAAGAGGTCAGCATCCGTGTCGCCGACTACGACCCCAACACTCCTCTGATCATTGACCCGGTGCTCGGCTATTCCACCTATCTGGGCGGCAGCAGCAATGATTATGCCTATGGCATCGCCGTGGATTCCGGCGGCAATGCCTACCTCACCGGCTCCACCACTTCAGTCGATTTTCCGGGCGCCCTGGCATCCTTCAGCACCTCGTGCCCGGGGTGCGGCCAGGTTTTCGTCACCAAGCTGAACCCCACTGGCACGGGCACCGTGTATTCAACGTACTTCGGAAGCGGCTTCGCTTACGGTTATGCAATTGCCGTGGACGCCAGCGGCAACGCCTACGTCACTGGCGAGACCAGCGCGCCCAACTTCCCGCTTGCCGGCAGCCCCTTCCAGAGCACGTTGAACGGCATCTACAACGCGTTTGTGAGCGTTCTCAACCCGACCGGCACGGGGCTGCGGTATTCGACCTTGCTCGGCGGATCGGCCTATGACGATGGCTTGGCCATCGCCCTCGATGGCGGCACCAGTCCGAACATCTACATTACCGGCCTGTCGTTTTCATCCGACTTCCCGATCGTCGGCGCCGCCATCTCGACCCCACCGCCCGTGCTCTACCACAGCAGCAACGGGGCGTCCTCGTGGTCCGGTAGCGCCGATTTTAAGTCTCTCCAAGTTAGTGCTGTCGCTGTCGACGGCGGGACCGCTGAAACCGTCTACGCTGCCGGCTACGGCCTCGGTCTGTACAAAAGCACGGACAGCGGCAGTACCTGGGCGCCGACCGCACTCACGCGCTCTTTCATCAACGCGCACGCACTCGTCATCGATCCGACGACCTCGGGGACATCGGCGACGCTCTACGCCGGTCTCGGCACATCCTCCATTGAGCGGCTGACCGATGGCGGCGCCACGCTCGCCGTTCTCAATGTCGGCGCCTGCTGCGTCAGTGCCCTGGCGCTCAATCCCAACAATGCCGCCCAACTGTACGTCGGCACCAGCAGCCAGGGCGTGTGGGTTTCCAGCGACGCGAATGTCCTCCCCCCCGCCACCCCCACTTTCATTCAGCTCGCTACTAGCGGACTGATTATTTCTCCCTCTACCACGCCCGCCACCATCAACGCCCTAGTGGTGGATAAGAACACCAGCGAGCTCTATGCCGCAACCAGCCAAGGCGTCTTCCATTTCGCGGGAGGGCCCTGGAGCGCCTTTTCCACGGGCCTCGTCGGTACGTATGTTTATAGCCTGGTAGAAGATGCAAATTCCAACCTGTACGCGGCCACCTCCTCCGGCCTGTTCCGGACCAGCACCGCCGGCGCCGCTTGGGTGGCGATCAATGGCAGCGGAAGCTCTGCCTTGCCCACCGGTTCCACCAATATCGCGCTGGACCCGCTGGTTGCGGGCACAATTTATGCCGGAGGCGCCAACGGCCTGTTCAAAACCACCAACGGCGGCGCTACCTGGACGCCAAGTAATTCTGGCCTGCAGCCCAAGCGCGTCACGGTGATCGCGGTGGATCCCGCTAACTCCCTCAACCTGTATGTCGGCATGGAAAATATCATGGCTTTCGTGGCCAAGTTCTCGGCCGCCGGTGCGCCCATCTACAGCTCGCAATACGGCGGTCTGGGCGACACCTACGCCTACGGTGCAGCGGCCGATTCCTCTGGCAATTTCTACGTCGGCGGAAACACTAGCGCCACCGGTATCCCGGGACCGTTGGTCGAGCAGACGACCCCTCCAAGCACCAATACTGGTTTCCTGGTCAAGCTCAACAGTAGCGGCGCCGTGGTTTATGACCGCTATCTAGGGGGCACTGCAGCCGACTATGTTTACGGCGTGGCCGTGGACGGCAGCGCGAATGTATATCTCACCGGCGAGTCGGATTCCACCGACTTTCCCGTGATCCCAAGCAGTGCCTACCAGTCCACGAACAAGAGCCAGGGCACGGCATTCCTCACCAAGATTGACCCCAACGGCGCCAACCGGCTGTACTCGACCTTTCTTGGCGGCACGAATTATGAATACGGCAATGCAGTCGCGCTCGTCGGGACCAACGGCCGCGTAGCCATCGCCGGCGCCACCTACTCCACCGATTTTCCGACCGTGAACGCGAAGCAACCGTTTCTCGCGGCCCTCGGCGATGGCTTTTACGCGCAGTTGGACACCACCCTCAGCGGCCCGGCATCCCTGCTCTATTCCACCTACCTGGGCGGCAACTCCTACGATGAGGCGTATGCGCTGGCCATCGATTCGGCCGGCAGCGCCTACATCGCGGGCTCTACCTCCTCAACCGATTTCCCGGTAACAACCGGTGCGCTGCAAACTACTTTGGCGGGCACTACCGGCTTATATGACGCCTTTGTCACCAAGTTCCAGTCCGCCGGCAACTCCAGCGACCTGGCGACCACCATTACGCCGTCGGCGGCAACCGTGGCTGTGGGGCAAAACTATACCTACACCATCACCGTGACCAACAATGGGCCGTCTGCGCTCGGCGCGCCCAACGTGAGCATTTTCGACGCGCTGCCTAGCACTGTGACCCTGCTCAACGTCGCCGGAAATCTCTCCACCGGAGGTGCGTTCCCCTGCACCGGCAGCGGGGCTGGGGCGCGCGTGCAATGTAACGTCGGCACACTTCCACTGGGAGTCTCCGCCATCGCCACGCTCACGGTGTTTGCAACCATCACGCCGCCTCCAGCTTCGGTCGACGTTGCCAATACGGCCTTCGCAACCACCGATGACGATGATCCCGATCCCACCAACAACAGCGCCACCACCTCGGTCACGGTTCAGGTGCAGGCCGACTTGCTAGTCAGCAACGCCACCGCCGAGCAACAGGCCAGCGGCTACAGCCCGACCACCCTCCTGGACCGTACGCAAACCACCGATTTGTTCAACATCGCCAACAACGGCCCCGGCAATGCCACCAGCGTCATCGTCAGCATCCCGGTACCGGCGGGAGTTACCTTCAACGGTTCGGGAAACAGCACGCCCTGCACCTTGAGCGGCTCCACTGTCACCTGCTCCATGGGGACGCTAGCCTCCGGCGCGACCTCCCCGATTTTGTTCGTCTGGACCCCGACCGCGCCCGGACCGGTAACCATCAAGGCGACCGTATCCAGTTCGCAGGCGATTGATACGCACTCGCTCAACGACTCAGCTTCCTGGACCACCACAGTCGCCCCGGCTGTCGATCTCTCCATCACCGCCGCGCCCTCGTCGGTAAATGTTCCCGTGGGGGGCAGCGCCGCCATCGAGCTGACCATTCGCAATCTCGGCACGGATACGGCCACGTCCCAAACAGTTACTACCGCCTTGCCGGCGGGCATGTCGTACGTGAGCTTCTCTTCATCGTCCACCGGCGTGAGCTGCGGCGTCGAGGGCTCGGTGTTCTGTTCGCTGCCCGACTTGGCCCCCAACGCAAGCATCACCGTCACCATCTTTGCCACTGCGGTGCTGCAAGGGAACTACTCCGCAACCGCGTCGGTCAGTTTTTCCGGAACCGACACCAATACGAGCAACGACAACGCCACTACCCAGGTGACGTTTGCGGGAGCCCTGAATTCCGCTCTCACCACGCTGCTCACCGACTATGAAGCCAGCACGGTCCGTGCCTTCACCGGTTATCCCAATCCCTTCTCGATATTTGCGCAACCGATTCTGGCCGGCGCCAACCCCGACTACATTGTCATTGCGCCCAACGGCCGGCTCGCCTTCGTGGCCAATATTAATGGCAGCTACATCTCGGTTATCGACCTGACCATCCAGGCTGAGATTGCCCGCATCCGCGACCTCAGCGCGTGGAGTCTCGCCATCACCTCCGACGGCCAGAAGCTGGTCTCGGTCGGCTACAACCGCGACGAATTGGATATCGTTGACATTGCCACCTTCGCCGTTACCCGGATCAGTCTCGACGGCAGGGTCGGAGATTCCGCCGGCGTGAATGACATCCATCCCTTCGCGGTGACCGTGGTGGGCTCTCGCGCCTACATCGCCAACGAGCTAAAGCCGGTCATTTCGGTCGATTTCACCACCTTGCCCGGTCCGGCCACCATCACCGCCATCGCCAACACTGCCGCGCTGATTTCTCTCCCCGCCGGCCACCATCTCGCTGCCACTCCCGATGGCGGCACTATAGCTGTCTTCGGTGTTCCTAGGGCGGGTGGCAATGCGGTCGTCTACCTCATCGCTACCTCGACTAACACCTCCACTACCGTAACCACCACTTTTGCCGGGTCGCGCAGCCTTGCCATCACCCCCAGTGCCAATGCCGGGACCGGGGTACTCGCATTCCTCGCGCATGGTGCCACCATCGATACGCTCGACCTGCGCGCCACCTCTGCCACCTACAGGCAACTGTTGCCCAGCGCAACCTTGACGCTGCCCACCGCGATTGCCGACATGGCTTTAACGCCCGACGGCGGCACCCTGCAGGCGATCAGTGGCCCGTCACAAGGTCTCACCGGTTCCAGCACCCTCTACACCTTGAACGCCAATGCCTTCCTCTCTTCTCCGTCAATCGCGTTGCTCTCGACGGTTACCATCCCGGGCGCCATCTCGACGCGCGGCATTGCCATCGGCTACGTTCAGAACAGCCCGCTGGCCGGCGCGCCGCAGGTCCTCGACGTCGTACCCACCGAGATCACCAACGAGACGGCCAAGACCGTAACCATCTTCGGCGATAACTTTGCCCCGGGCGCCTTAGTCCGCATCGGCAACCTGGAGCCGCTGTCTTCCGCGTTCGTTTCTCAGCAACAGATAACCGTAACCATTCCCGCGGCTGCCGCGGTGCAACTCGCCAACATCGTTGTCACTCTGCCCAACTCCGCCGCCGGTCCGTTGTCGGCCAACGTTAGCGGAAGTGGTTCTAACAACAACCTAACGCTGCGCATCAGTCCGCCGCCGACCTTTGCCCCAGTTCATCCCGTTGCGGTATCCAGCTTCAGCACCGACAATCTCGCTCTCCTGTTTCGCGAGTCCAACTTCTTGCCTGCCGCGCCGGAGACGTACTCGCTGGCCATTTCCACCGACGGCCTGTTCGCCTACACCGGAATCTGGGAGTTCACTGCCACCAATCTCGATAGCCAGATCCGCGAAGTCACCTCGGTCTTTCCCAGTGACCCCGCCGGTGGTTTCACCGGTCCCGGCGGCGACGGCATCGCCATCGCGCCCGACCCCGTATTGAACAAGCAGGCTGCTTACTTCGTAAGTACCGGCCCCCTCAACCACGATACCTTGCACATTGTGGATGTCGATCCCGCCTCCACCACCACTCGCTATTCGCAGCGAATCGTTCAGGCCGCGCCCACCGATTTCAGTTTTGCCGAAGCGCTCGCCGCCACTCCCGACGGCCGATTTGTCTACTCGGTGGACGTCAATTCCACCAATGGCGGCACGCGTCTGGTCATCTTCGACGTGCTCAATGGAACCTCCACCGTCATCCCCGACATCACCACCCTCGGCGCCGACCCATACCAGGGGCACATCCAGGTAACGCCCGACGGCCACTCGCTACTGTTGAGCGGCCCCGGCGGCGCCAGCATCAAGGTTTACGACATTCAGGGAACCAATGCGCTCGCCCCTGTCCTGGTCGCCACTATCACTGGCTCCGGCGCGCTCACCACCAACCCGCCGTTGCTCTACTGGTTCCAGGTTGTGGGGACGGCCTCACCACGCCTCTACGCCTATGCCAGCGATCAGCGCTACATCCAGGTTTTCAACTTCGACCGCGCCACGCCCAACTTTGCGTCTCTCGGCTCCTACACAATTCCCGGCGCCCTTGCTGGCGCCTTCGCCGGCTCGGCCATGGCCGTGACCCCCGAAGGCACGCTCATCTATGCGGTCCTGGAGAACGAAGACGCTGTCGCTGTCCTCGATGCGCAGGCCATCACCTCCGACACTGGCAATCCCCTCATCACCAAGATGCGGACGCCCGTCAATCCCTCCAACCTGGCCATCAGTCCGCGCACGAACGCCAGCGCCGACCTGTTCGCTACCGTCTCCACCTCGGCGCCTCACATCACCGAAGCCGGCCTCGCCCTCGCGGGTGTCGGCCAGCCCTTTGATGTCATCATCGGCGTGCAGAACAACGGCCCCGCCACCGCCACCGGCGTCACCATGACGCTGGACATTCCTGCCGGCATCGTTGTGCATTCTGCGGTCATCACCTATGGACTCGCGTCGTTTACCTGCAGCATCGAGCCGGCCCGGGTCTCCTGCCCAGTCGGCAACTGGCACGTAGGCGACTTAGTCAACGTGGATGTCAACGTTTCCGCCACCGCCCTGGGCGCCTACACCTTCACCAACACCGTCGCGGGCAATGAACTCGATCCCTCCCCGGCCAACAACGCCGCCAACCTGGATGTCTCCGTACCGGTCACCGCCGATGTTTCCGTCACCGTCAGTGCCTCGCCCAACCCTGTCGCCCTGGGTCAACCCGTGACTCTCACCGCCACCATCACCAACAATGGACCTGCTGTGGCTACTGCCGCCATCGGCTCGCTGGTCTTCCCCATCGTCTCGGCCGGCGAGCCTCCGGTCTATTCGGCTAGTCAGGGGACCTGCTCCACCTTTGGCACCTGTTCGCTGGGTGACCTTGCTTCGGGCGCCTACGCGACAATCACCGCCACCACCACGTTCACCGCCACCATCGTCGGCGTCGCTGCGACGGACGTGCCAATTTCAGGCACCGCGTCCAGCAGCACGGCCGATCCCAACACCGGCAACAACTCCTTCACCCTCAATCTGCCTTTGTCCAATTCCGCCACGCCGGTGCAACGCTGGCTGGTCGCCGATCGCGCCACCGGGCAGATCACCATCATTGATTCCGCTACCAACACTCCCCTTGGCCACACGATCCCCACCGGCGTCAGTCCGAGCGCCATTGCCATCTCCCCTAACCGCCACATTGCCTTCGTCGCCAACCTGAATGCCACCTACATCTCCGTGGTTGACCTCTCCATCCAGCAGGAGATTTACCGCATTCGCTTCGGCGACGCTGGCGTGCGCAACATTGCTCTGACGCCCGACGGCTCGCGCCTGGTGGCTATGCTGGCAAACACTCCCAAGCTACTGATCATCGACGCCGTCACCTTCCAGCTTCTGCAAAGTGTGGATCTGACACCGCAGTTCTCCGATCTGGCACCCGGTAAGCCCATCCTGATCGGACTAGCGGTCACCGGGCACCAGGCCTATGTCGCAGCCGCTTCCAGCGGCAGCATCGCGGTTGTGGATACCAACACTTTTTCCGCTACCAATGTCTCCGGCGTGACGGGAACCGCGACCCTATTCGCCGGCAACAGCACCATGGCCGTTACCCCGGATGGGCTCAACGTGGTCGCCGTTCGTCAAAACCCGAACTCTCTGCAAATCATCAGCACCGCCGCCAACAGCGTGGTCAATACGGTGACCAGCACTGCTATCTTCCCCAACACCAAGATCGCCATCGGCGCCAGGACCTCCGCCCCGCTGGGTACCTACGGGTATTTCGGCACCAACGTGATCAATGTGGTTAACCTCACGCCGGGGCCGAGCTTTGGCCAGATCGTGGGTCTTACGGATTCCTTGAGCTTCCCGGCGACGGATCTCGCAGTCTCCCCAGATGGCAGCCGGTTGTATGCCATCACTACTTCCAACTTCCCGGCCAACAATGCGGCGGTGGTGGACACCGGCGCCCTGCTCAGCGACTCCGCCTCGGTTGTCTTTCAGGGACGTTTTGGAGGAATGTGCATATCCACCAACAGTTGTCCCGTGAGCCTTCGAGCTGTGGCGGCAGGCTACGTAGACACGCTTCCCATCGCTGGCGCACCCGTCATTTCTGGTGTCACTCCAATCATCGTGTTGAACGACACCCCGACGACCATCACCATTTCCGGCTCTGGCTTTGCGTCGGATGCCCGAGTTCTCGTCGGCAAGACCAACCTGCCGGTCACCTTCATCTCCGACAGCGAACTCCAGGTAGACATCCCCGCGGGCGCGCCCGCCCATGGCCGCGACATCATCGTAACCAACCCCAACGTCGCCGCTGCTCCCGCCGGCCAGTTGTTGAGCGCATTCTTGAGGGGGGGCACGGATGGCAGAGGCCTGGAAATCATTAGCCCGATTACCTACCAGCCCAAGTTCCAGGCGGTCGTCAGCGAACTCGGCGCCGGCACCATTGATTTCCTGCGCCAATCTGGAGGCGGCAGCGGCAACCAGATATTCGTCGGCCCGGATCCCCTGGGGACCTCCTTCTCGCCCGACGGTAGCGAGTTCTACGCGGAAAGCATCTCCATCGCTTCCGTCACTGCGGGCTCGCCGCAGTGCTGCCAGAACACGCTTATCGGGCTGTCCGGCAGCCCCGGACAAGACGAAGGCATCGCCACTGCCGTCAACCCCGACACGGGCAAACCGGCTGTCTTTGTTTCTTCGCAAACGCCCACCCCTTCACCCGACGTTCAACTCAACGTCATTGACGCCGACCCATTCTCGCCCGCCGTCAATTCCATCCTGTACACCATTCCGGCGCACCTGGGCAGTTCGGTTGTTGCGGGAGGTTTGGCGGTTACGTCCGATGGCCGGTTCGTGTATCAGATCCTCGCCGACGGCCGCCTGGTCATCTTCGACGTCGCCGCTCGCGGCGTCACCATCATTCCGGCCGGGACTTTGGGGAACCTGTTCTTCAACCGTGCCCTGGTTTCCTCCGACGGGCATACCCTGCTGATCATTGACAGCACCGGCAACTCCAGTGTGAAGGCGTTCGATATCTCCAACAACCCGCTGTCGCCGACGCTGCTGACCACCATCAACCCCTTCGTCCCATCCGGGACGGCTAGCATGTTTATGGACAGCCTTGCGCTGGTGGGCAATCACCTCTATGCCTACGATTCGCTCCAACGAATCGTCGAAGTCTTCAATTTCAATCGCGCCACCGAAAACACCACATTCGTCAACTACTTCATTGTGCCGGGAAGTACGCCGGCCGCAAACGGCTACATCGCCGGCCTCGCTGTCACTCCCGATGAAGCGCTGCTCTACGCCTCCAACCGTGAGGACGACTCCGTCGCGGTTATTGATAACGTCAAGCTGCTTGCCGGCGTTCAGGGCGATCCCACCATGCTGCTGACCGCCATCGCCACCGCCCAGGGACCGACCTCCATCGTCATCAGCCCCAAGCGCCTGGACGCGGCTCCCATGGATGTGGCCATCGCCATCACCCACGCGCCCAATCCCGTGCTATTAGGCAGCAATGTCGCCTTTGATTTCACCCTCACCAACAACGGCCCGTTCACTAGTTCGGGAAACCCGCAATCTGGCAACAGCGGCTTCCTGATCAACTTTGACAAGTCGCTGGTTCCCATTTCCTCCACCCTGGCCACCTCGCCCTTCCTAACCTGCACCTTCAGCGCAACCCAGTTGCTGTGCGGATTCAGCAATGTCGGTCTCGGCGCGCCGCCCGTCTCCATCAGCGGCAACATCCTTTTCCAGACCACCGCGGTCGGCACCTTCAGCGCCACGGGCTATATCGATGGCGGCGCCTACGATCCCGACACTACCAACAACGTCGCCACCGACGCCGCCGACGTGGTTGCCGCCGTCGCCGATGTCGCCGTGACCATGACCGCTTTGCCTTCCCCGGTGGCGGTCCTCGGCAGCGTCACCTATCAGATTACGCTGACGAATAATGGTCCGAGTCCGGCCACGGGCTTGGTCCTCACCGACACTCTGCCCGTGGGCACCCTGTTTGCCAGCATCGACGATCTGACCGACTGCGCTTTGTCCAACCGTGTGCTTACCTGCAACTTCGCCTCGCTTGGTGCGGGCAGCAGCACCGCAGTCAATCTCATCCTTGTCCCGCTGACCGTGCCCTCCGATGCGGGGACGTTCAACAACACCGCAACCGTTGCCGCCAGCGAGCCCGATCCGGCTCTGTCCAACAATAGCGCCACTCAGACCGTGCAAGTCACGGGCGCAAACTTGTCGGGCGGTGGCGCTCTCCGCAACCTGGCTGGATTCTCCAACACCATCACCCCGCCGAATGATGACGACTCTTTCGGTCCCGTGCCCCTGGGTTTCAATGTCAACTTCTTTGGTGTGCAGGTCAGTTCGTTGTTCGTCAACAACAACGGCAATGTCACCTTTGGCTCGTCGCTCGGCACGTATACGCCGTTCCCCCTTACCACCACAAACCTGCAGATCATCGCGCCCTATTTCTCCGACGTGGAAACCGACGTGGCCGGATCTGGTCTCGCGACGTATGGCGCCGATACGGTCAACGGCCGCCCGGCTTTCGGCGTCAACTGGCCTAACGTGACCTACTACGGCGAGGCCACGGCCAGCCTGCTTGACCTGTTCCAGTTGGTTCTGGTGGACCGTTCCGACGTGAATCCCGGTGACTTCGACATTGAATTTAACTACGACAAAATGCAATGGGAGACCGGCGATGCCAGCGACGGCGTTAACGGGCTGGGCGGTTCTTCGGCCCGCGTCGGCTATTCCAACGGCACTGGGACCACCGGCTCCTATTTCGAACTCCCCGGCTCCGGTGTGCCTGGCTCCTTCCTTGACAACAACACGGCCACGGGGCTGATTTACAACACCCTGAACAGCACCCAGCCCGGACGCTACGTTTTCCAGGTGAGAGGTGGCGCGGTCCAGTCATCCGCTGATCTGGCGCTCACCGCGACCGGGCCGCAATTTGCCGCGGCGGGTAGCACCATCATCTACGCCCTCGCGGCGGCCAATCACGGGCCCAACACGGCAACCGGCGTGACCGTCACCAACACGTTGCCGGTGGGCTTGTCGTTCGTTGCGGCAACGCCGGGCACGATTTGTCCGACCCCGCCTATCCCCGCCGCGGGCCAGCCTGTCGTCGTGACCTGCAATGTCGGATCGATCGCCAGCGGATCAACAGTGGATATCGCCATCCAGGCCACCATTGCGCCCGCCGTTTCCGGTTCGCTCACCAATACTGCGGTGATTTCGGTCCCGAATTATCAAGACCTGAACCTTGGCAATAACGCGGCCACGGCGGTAACCGATACCAATGTCGCCGACCTCGCTGTCAGCATGTCTCCGTCTGCGACTCAGGTTGCGCCCGGCTCTAACCTTGCCTACACAATCACCGTCACGAACAACGGCCCGTCCGCTTCCACCGGCTACACCCTGACGGATACGCTTCCCTCGATTGTCGGCTTCGTGAGCGCCGCTGGTTGCTCCTTCTCCACTGGGGTGGTCACCTGCACCGGTTCCAGCCTCAACGCTGGACAAAGCGCGAATTACCTCGTCGTCGTGACGCCGACCGCGCCGGGCACGGTCAGCAACACCGCCACCGTGGCCGGCACTGAACATGACCTGGTGGCTGGCAACGACTCCGCCACGGTTACGGTGACGGCAATCGTGGTTGACCTCGCCGTCACCGTGACTGCCGCTCCGACGATTGTCGCGCCCGGATCGAACCTCACCTACACCATCACGGTGACGAACGGCGGCCCGTCGGCTTCCACCGGGTACACGCTCACCCATACGCTCCCCTCCAACGTCACCTTCGTGAGCGCCACTGCCGGGTGCGCGCTGTCGACTGTCCTGACGTGCAACGGCTCCGCGCTCGGCGTAGGCCAGAGCGCGGTCTATGCCGTGGTGGTAACCCCGACGGCGCAGGCCGCTCTCACTAGCACCGTCACCGTCGCAGGCAACGAGCCCGACCCGCTGCCCAGCAACAACACGATGATTCTGCTGAACTCCGCCGCCGCCGCCGACATCGTCGTGTCGGCCGCCGGCGCCACCAGCCCGGTGGGGGGCTCCCCGGCGTATGCCGCCACCGTCACCAATAACGGACCGTCCGACGCAACCAACATCGTTGCGACTGCGACCCTGGACCGGTTCACTTACGTGAATGCGTTCGCCGGCAACGGGGCCCCGTGCACTTTCAGCGCGCCCGTCGTGAGCTGCAACCTCGGCGCGCTCGCCAAGGACGCCAACGTCATCGTCACCGCGGTGGTGATATCGCCCAATGGCGGCTGGGCGGCAATCACCTTCCACGCCACGGCCGCGCAACCCGATCCCAACCCGATCAACAACGCCGTCCGCCTTGGGCCGGCGCTCGACAGCTTCAACACGCCGGTTGGCAGCGGAGTCGCCGTCAACGTCTCCGATGCAGCGGATAACGTCACCGCTGCGCTGACCTTCAACAACGTCACGCGAACCGGCAGCACCACCGTCAATCCGCTGTCGGTGTCCAGCCTGCCGCCCGGTTTCCGTACCGGACGCCAGCCGATCGTGTTCGACATCAGCACCAACGCGGAATTCACCGGCGCCATCGGTCTCACGATTCGCTTCGTGCCCTCGAACTTCCGCCACCCGGCGCTGGTCCGCCTCTTTCACTACGAAGCCGGCGCTTGGGTGGATCGCACCGCCGGCCTCGACGCCGCCTCGGGCGCTATTGCCGGGCGCGTGCTGTCGCTCTCGCCTTTCGCGCTGCTGGAGCCGCAGGACACCATTCCGGTGGCCAATGCCGGCCTGGATCGCAGCGTGCCCGGCGTGATGGCTGCCGGCGCCCGTGTCGCGCTCGACGGTTCCGCCTCCGCCGACGCTGACGGCGATGCGCTCACCTATCGCTGGACGGGTCCATTCCCCGAAGGGGGCGGCGTTGTGACCGGCGTCAATCCCTCGGTTTCGTTGCCGCTCGGCGTCTCCAGGGTCTCGCTCGTCGTCAACGACGGCGAAGCCGACTCGCCCGCGGTTGCCGTCAACATCGCCGTCGCTGACTTCCATTTGAGCGCGCCCTCCGGTTCCATCACGCTGACCCGCGGTCAGTCCACTACCTTCACCATCGCCTCGACGCCGCAGTACGGCGCGTTCGCTGCCCCGGTCAGCCTGTCCTGCGCGCCCAGTGCGCCGGACGTGACCTGCTCTTTCTCTACCGCTAGCATTACGCCGGGAGCCAGCGGCGCCACCGCCACGCTGACCGTCACTGCGGCGTCGACCATCGCAACGGTGCCCCACATCTCCCCGTTTTTGGGAGATGTGGGCCGCTCCGCGCCTCGCCAGCTCGCCCTCTGGCTAGGAACCTTGCCGCTGTTCGGCATCGTCTTCGTCGCCGCCGGTCGACGCAGAAAGCTGCAAATGGCCGTGCTGCTCATGCTGCTGCTGGTCCTGGTGGCAATGCATGTCGGCTGCGGCGGTGGAGGCGCAACCCAGACGCAGGCATCCTCCTCGCCCACAACGCCGGGCGCTAAGGCCGTCTCCGTAATCGTGACCGGTACCTCCGGGACGTTGCAACACACGTCCACGGTGACCGTCACTATCCCGCAATAGGAAACGTTGGAGCGCGTTCGCCCCCGAACGCGAGTCGGGTGGATGGAGTCCGGCGAGGGTGCCCCACTTCTGCCCGGTTTTGGCAGATGTGGGTCTTCCTCTGTAGGAAGAAGCGACCACCGAAGACCTGTTATATCTCTGGTGAACCAGCGACCCTCGCGCCCTCCTCGCCCACTCTATTCGGAGCGCCCAGGTTACCTGCGGATTATCTGGATGTAAGTTGTTGACTTTAATAACGGGAGGGGAAGGGGGATGTCTACGTCTAGTTACGATCTAATACACAAATAGTAAACCTGACGCGAGTCCCAAGTTTTCGTCTCGCGACTCGCGACAGGGAAAACTCTCTGCTCTCCGATGCCTAAAACCGGTGTTCCGCTCGATCTCCTTGGAACACCATGCGCGTCAACACCTGTTCCTTCGCCGTCACCTTGTACTCGACTTCCGTCTTCGCCGCCGGCGCGTTCAGTGGCGTTAGCGTACATTTCACGCGGGCTTCCACCACTTTCTTGCCCGTCTTGGTAAACACCATGATGTGCTCGTCGCCCTTCATCTGGTGCAACACCACGTAGTCACCCGCGGGCAGCAGCGTATCTCCCACCCGAACCGTGTTGTAGAACGTGACCTGCCGCTTGTCGGCGATTCCGTACTGGTTCGCGGCCATCGCCGCGGCGCTGACGACAAGTATGATGATACCCACCCAAAGAGCTGTCTTACGCATGTCTATGCCTGCCTTCTGGTCCCTCGGAGCCTGAATCACGGACCATTACCAGCCTAGTCCCGCAGCGCGGCGCCCGCTGTGACCTGCGTCAAGTGCCGATGTGAGCGGTGGCGCAAATTAAATGGCCGCGCCGGAGCGGAGCGGGACTACGATAGGTTTTTCGGAAGCTTTCACGGAACGGACAGGCCAGAGTTCGCGTCCGCGGGGAGACGCATGTCCGAGCGAAAGAGTACCGCCACCAGCACACCGCATGATGTCGCGCAGCCACACGGCAAGTATGACATTGTCGCCGTCGGTTCTTCTGCCGGCGGTCTGAATTCGCTGTTCCAGTTTTTGGGCCCGCTGCCGCCGGACTTTCCGTCCAGCATCCTGGTGGTGCAGCACATCAGTCCCGAACATCCCAGCCACCTCGCCGAAGTGCTGGGGCGCAAGCTGAACATGAAAGTGCGCCAGGCCGCCGACGGCGAACGCATGATTGCCGGCACGGTGTACGTGGCTCCGCCCAATCTGCACCTGCTGGCCGAGCCGGGAAGCGTGCGTCTGCTGGGCAGCCCGGCGGTGCACTACTTGCGGCCTTCCATCGACCTGTTGTTCGATTCGGTGGCGGTGAACTTCGGCGATCGTTCCGTGGGCGTGATCCTGAGCGGGACGGGACGCGATGGCGCCTCCGGCGTGCGCGCCATCAAGATGGCGGGCGGCGTCACCATGGCCGAAGACCCGAGCAAGGCCGAGTTCAGCGCCATGCCCTACGCGGCGGTCGCCACCGGCTGCGTCGACATCGTGCTGCCGCTGTCCAAGCTCGCCGACAGTTTGATAGATTTGTTCAACGCCAAACATGTCTGACGCACGGCGCGCCTCGGAACAAGATCTGTCGCTGACCGAGCTGGTGAACGAACTGGCAGCCCAGCGAAGGCTTGATCTGCGCGGCTACAAGCTCGGGACGCTGCAACGGCGCATGAGTAAGCGCATGCGGCAACTGAACATCGCCAGCCACGCCGACTACCTGCGGCGCATCCAGGAAGATCCCACCGAGGTCAACGAGCTCCTGCACGCCGTGCTCATCAACGTGACGGAGTTTTTTCGCGATCCGCCGGCCTGGGAGGTGCTGCGCACCAGCGTGTTGCCGGAACTGCTCGGCGGAATGGGCAGCGGCGATGTATTCCGGGCGTGGTGCGCGGGTTGCGCCTCGGGCGAAGAGCCATATTCGCTGGCCATGCTGCTGGCGGGTTATTTCGGCGAGAGGCTGCCGGAGCGGGACATCAAGATCTATGCCACCGACAACGATGAAGACGCGCTCAACGTCGCGCGGCGCGCCGAGTATCCGCGGGAGCGGTTGCGGCGCGTGCGCCCGGAATGGCGGGAAAAATACCTCCAGGGAAACGGCAACACGATGCGCCTCATCCGCGAGCTGCGGCGGCTGGTGATTTTCGGGCGCAGCAACATCCTGGCGGATGCCCCGATCTCGCATTGCAACCTGGTCATCTGCCGCAACTTGCTGATCTATTTCGACAACGCATCGCAGCAGCAGATCTTCAAACGGTTGCACTACGCGCTGGAACCCAACGGAATTCTCTTTTTAGGCAAAGCGGAATCCAAGCTGAGCGAGTCGCAAGTTTTCCGCGCAGTCAGCCCCCGCTGGCGTATATTTCAGAAATTGGCGCCGGCGGACGGTGAGGGCCGCCTCGGCGTCAGGGAGGCCACAATGGCCGATCCAGCCACTAACCACGCAGCCGAGGAGGAGCTGCGCCGGAAGAAGTTGGAGCAGCGCCACCTCCTGGACAGCCTGAAATCGGGAGTGATCCTGCTCGACGGCTCCGACACGGTGACCACGCACAACGATGCCGCCATGCGTATTCTGGGCATCGAATCAACACAACTCATTGGGCAGAAAATTCAGAAGACCGAGATCGCCGACCGCTGTCCCGAATTGCCAGCCCGGCTCGAGGGCAACCACCGCGCTCCGGTGCAAGCGAATTTCCGATGCTGGCTCAAGACGCCGGCTGACGGCGACGAGCGCCTGATTTCCGTGACCCTGAAGCCCATTCTGCGGGAAGACGGTCACCGTACCGGCACGCTGATGCATTGCGAGGACGTAACTCCCCAGGAAAGACTCCGCGCCACGGTGGAACAGCTCGAGTCCACCAGTGAGGAACTGCAGTCCTCCAACGAGGAACTGGAAACGGCGAACGAAGAGCTCCAGTCCACCAACGAGGAGTTGGAAACGACCAACGAGGAGTTGCAGTCCACCAATGAAGAACTGGAAACCACCAACGAAGAGCTGCAGTCCACCAACGAAGAGCTGGAGACCGCCAACGAGGAACTGCAATCGCTGAACGAAGAGCTGGAGAACATGAATGAAGAGCTCGAGCACCGCACGCGGGAACTGAACGAGCACACCCAGCGCTATGCGGAAACGCTGCACAGCATGCCGTTCCCGGTGATCCTGGTGGATGGCGGCCAAAAGGTCCAACTGTGGAACGCAGCGGCACAAAAGCTGCTGGGCGCGAGCGACACCTCCGTGCCCGGAGTGGAGCTCAGCCAACTGCCGGTGAGCGGCAAGCTGCTCGATGCGCTGGTGCAGCGGTGCGGATCGGTGCTGGAGAGCCGTCGCGCAGCCGTGCTCAGCAAGCAGCTAGTGAAACCAGGAAGCAGACAGCAGTTTGATATTCATCTCACGCCGGTATCCCGCGGCGACTCGGGTATCGATGGCGTGCTGATCGTATTTGAGCCTTTGAGTGCCGCGCCCGCGGCCAGGAGCCACGGCAAAGCGCGAACGGAGAAGAAAGCCGCGCCGGCGGCGAACCGGAAGTCCGGGTCGTCCAACAAGAGAGCTTCGAGAGGGAAACGCTAAGCGGGTTCCACGGCCTGCCGCCAACGGCCATTGCGGCGCGCGTCTTGCATGCGGCTCATCACACCTTGCAGGGTTTTCGTCAGCTTCTCTGTCTTCGCCTGCTGGCTCTCGGCGCTCTGGTGGACATTCCCCACCAGCAGGCGGGAACGCATGCGGAGGTCGCGCGCGCGCTGCGCCAGTTCGGGAGCGGGGACGCGTACCGCAACATAGCCGCCATTGCGGACGGGCGTGTTCACCAGCCATCCGTCGAGTTCGGCGGGAAACGCCAGCACGGCGCTGCGGTCCTTGCCCTTGGGACGATGCACGGGGAGGTTGAGGTCGTGCTCCCAGCGCTGCACGGTGCGCACGCCACGATCAAGATAGCCGGCGATTTCCTTCCACGAATTCAACACAGCGGCTTTGGCGAATGGCTCCGAGGGTTGACGCATGTTGGCGCACCTAACAGCGGCAAACTTCTATATCGTACAGCATCTCACTGCATTGAATGCAAGAACTTAGACAGTCCTCTATGGCTACGGGTCGGTTGCTGTTGCATTTCGGGATTGACGCGCTGCTGACGGATGCTCGCGCCCGCGTGCTGGAAGACGCCGGCTACGAGGTCATCATCGCCGAGACCCAGAGCGCCGCTTTGCGCATCCTGCGCAGCCGGGCCGTAAGCCTCGTCCTTGCCTGCCACTCTGTCCCGCCCAACGAACTGGAGGCCGCAGTGCGTGAAATCAGACGACTGAAGGCGCCGGTGCCGGTCGTCGTGGTCCATGTCGGCGGCATCGTCCGTCCGCAGCGCTCGCTGGCCGACGGATTCGTGGACGGGTTACGCGGCCCCGAGCACCTGCTCTCGCAAGTGGCAGCGTTCGTCACGCGCGGCAACACTACTGCTGCGGCGAGTTGATGGCAGTAACGCTGGAATTTCCTTAGAGACTTAGTCCGTAGTCAACAAGTAGCTGGTAGCTCGTAGCTGGCAGTTCGTATTCCGTAGTCGGTAATCCGTAGTTGGGATCAGAGCTGCCGCACCTCGCATCCCGACTTCCGTTATTGGCTACAACACGAACTACCAACTCCCAGCTACCAACTACCATGAGCTTGGGTGATTAGTTTGCTCCCGTGCACCGGATTCATGTTGCAAGTTGAATCTGGAAACTGGAAACTCACTTCCATGCGCGTACTGGCGGTGATCCCGGCACGGCTGGCATCCACGCGGTTGCCGCGCAAGCCGCTGCGGGAAATCGCCGGCCGCCCCATGCTCGCTTACGTGTACGAAGCGGTGCGACGCTCGCCACTGCTGGGCGCCGAGGACGTGCTGGT
This sequence comes from Terriglobia bacterium, assembly GCA_020073285.1. Lineage (GTDB taxonomy): Bacteria > Acidobacteriota > Terriglobia > Terriglobales > Acidobacteriaceae > JAIQGF01. The sequence continues at coordinate 34,235 of JAIQFM010000071.1, forward strand.
GGCGACCGACTCGGACGAGATCGTGTCGCTGGGCCGCGAGCGCGGATGGAACGTCCGGCTGACCTCGGCGCAGCACCGCAGCGGCACCGAGCGCATTTACGAGGTCGCGCGCGCCCTTCCCGCCGACGTTTACCTGAACATACAGGGCGATGAGCCGCTGACGCGCCCGGAACACGTCGCCGCGCTGCTGGAGTTGATGCGCGATGCGAACGTACAAGTGGGCACGCTGAAAACCCCCGCCGCTCCCGAAGACGTCAACAACCCGAACGCGGTGAAAGTCGCGACCGACGCCGCGGGACGCGCACTGTATTTCTCGCGGGCGGCCATTCCCTACGACCGCGATGGCACTGGCCAGACACGGTACTTCAAGCACCTGGGCTTTTACGCCTACCGGCCCGAGGCGCTGGCGAAATTTTGCGGCTGGCCGGAATCGCCGTTGGAGCGCAGCGAGCGGCTGGAGCAGCTTCGGTTCCTGGAAAATGGCATCGCCATCCAGGTCGGCGAGACGCCGTTCGACACCATCGGAGTGGACACGGAGGACGATCTGCGCCGCGCGGAGAGAATGCTGCTGGCGCGCTAATCATGGCGGTGCGACAGGCCTGAGGTTCGGCGGTTGTCGGCGGAAGCGCTCGGCCGCCCGAATTCTCCGCCAGATCGCAGGGTGCGAATGGAACAGCCATTCCACGAAGCGCGAAGGCCGGCGCTCCGCCAAATTCTGCTGCGCCAGTTTCTCCATCGATGAAATGAAGGGCGCGACGTCGGGAATGGACTCAAAGCAGTAGAGGTCGGCCTGGCGCTCGTTGTAGCGCGAGTAGGCGTTCAGCGCCGGCATGAGCAATAACGACATCACGGTGGAGACCAGCGCCAGCAGCGGAAGGTTGGCGAAGTCGGAGAGGGTTTCAAACAGGTGGCGCTGCTCGACGGCGTAGCGCAGGACGGCAGCCGTCGCCCAGAAGCCGAAAAAGGTGATCACCACCTGCACCAGGATGCCCTTCACAATGTGGCGGTGCACGTGGTGGCCGAGTTCGTGGGCGAGGATGGATTCGATTTCCTCGGGCGAATAATTCTCCAGCAGCGTGTCCGCCAGGATGATGCGGCGCGTGCGTCCCAGGCCGGTGAGCGCGGCGTTGGCCTTGTTGCTTTTTTCCGACAGTTTCCACTCGTAGACGCCGCGAACGCGCGTGCCGGCGCGCTTGCTCAGCCGCAGCAGGCGTTCGCGGAGGTCGTCGTTCTCCAGCGGCTGGAATTTGTAGAACAGCGGGAAGAGCACCACGGGCGCGATCTGCGCGAAAAAGACGGAGAGCGCGATGAATACCGCCCACGCGATCAGCCACCAGCGCTGCGGCGCCTGACGAATGGTCCAGTAAATCAACTCGGCCACGATTCCGCCCAGCACCAGCCCGACCAGCCATCCCTTAACCTGGTCCCAAATCCAGGAGCGCAACTTCTGGTTGGAAAGGTTGTAGCGGTGCTCGAGGCGAAAGCTGTAGAAGTCGAGGCCGAGCCCGAGCAGCTTGCCGATCAGCAACAGCATGGCGACGTACAGGAACACGGCGAGCGCGTAGTGCTGCCGCGCGGC
>JAIQFM010000072.1 GCA_020073285.1 Terriglobia bacterium
CGTGGTAGAGCTTGGCGCCGTTGGCGTCGGTGGAAGCCTGGAGGTAGTCGAGCGACCACAGCCACATCATCATGGCGGTGGCCAGCGTGCACGCGCCGGTGCCGGGATGCGTGGAAGCGATCTGGCGCATTTCCTTAATCCAGTTGCGGAACTGCGCGAGGAAGACCTGATTGGTCATGGTGACGGAGAGTTGGCGGCGCTGCACGCACTCGGGGCCTTCGTAGGTGGCCTCCAGTTGCGCGTCCATCCACTTGTGGCCGAGGAAGCCCGGGCAATCCTCGGTGATGCCGTAGCCGCCCATGAGGGAGACAGCCTCGCGCATCATGTTGGCGCCGTGGCCGGTGTTCCACAGCTTGGCGGCGGGGCAGAGGACGCCGGCTTCGCTGTCGAGAATGGCGAAGCGGACGAGCGGGTCGGACTCGAGCTGGAGGCGGGCCTTACTGCCAACCGGGAACGACAGAGCTTCGAGGGCGCGCTCCTCGGCGGCACGCATGGCTTTCATCTGGGCGCGCCCGCCGGTGATGTTGCGAAGCTGGAGAATGGAATCCTTTTCGCGCTCGAGAGGATCGACGACGTCGAAGGCGCGGGCGGCGGCAAAGGCGAGTGAGGCGCTGGCTTCGCCGGTGGCCCAGATGTCCACCAGGCGCTGAAGCGCGTCTTCGCGCTGCTGCAGGCCGAGCTCATAGCGGACGGCGCCGGGCGTGGCCTGCTCGGCGCCGCGAAAACGTCCGCGCTGGTAGCGGATGACAGGTTCGATGGCGGAGAGCAGTTTGGCCGCAGTCATGACGCCGACGGTGACGCGGGTGCGGCGGAAGACGGCCTCAATGATCTCGCCATGGCTGTAGTTGGGAACGATGACGCCGTCCTTGACGGTGTAGCCGCCGATGATGCGCGAGGCGGGAATTTTCAGGCTGAAGATCGGGTCGCCGGTGGAAGAGAGCTGGTGAACGAGCTTCTTGGTGGGCGTGCCGCGGTCGAAGATGCCGGGATCATTCTCTTCGAGGATCACCATGCAGGAGCCCTTGATGCGCGCATCGGCGGAGTCCACGGCGGCAGTGACAAAATTGGCGTAGGCGATGTTGGTGATGAAGCGTCCGCGTTTGTCCACCTGCAGCACAGGCTCTTGGCCTTCCTTCCACTCCGCGATGCGCAGTTTGCCGTTCAACATGCCGGTGTCCACGCCGACGTAGGGGATGGGCTCGGTGAGGCAAAAGGCGCCGCGCCAGTGCGGGCGGTCCTCGCCGGGAGCGGGCGGCACGGCGAGGCGCATGTAGTGTTCGACCTGCTCGTGCGTGCCGCGCTCGTGAATGGGCGCCAGCGCCAGACATCCGGCGAGGGAGGCAGTGGCGGCGCCGCCGTCAACCCAGGCAAGTTCAAAGGCCACCAGCGCCAGCGCGAGGTTCTTGGGGCCGGCGATGAAGCCGCCGTGCTCGGGGTCCATGAAGACGGCGGTGATGCCCGCGGCGTCGTAGGCCTGAAGCAGTTCGGACTTGCTCTTGGTCCAGTCGTGCGAGTGGCGTTCGCCGGCGGCGACCAGCCGGGCAACGGGGCCGCGGGCGACAGAGCGCGAAGACTGCACCAGCATCTGCAGGTCGTAGCGGTCGGCGAAGCGCCACATAAGCTGGCGGACGTCGTCTCCGGGAAGGGTGCGCAGGGTTTCCGGTTTGGGCTTCACGGCAGAGGTAGCCATGTGCGGGTCCTTTCGCGAGTTTTTCCATTCTGGAATCTGACCGCACTTGCGTCTGTGATGTAGGGCACAGGCTGGCGTGACGTGGGCACAATCAGGATATGGTATTCGCGAGGGTGGCAGATTCTGCCAGCTTGCGGAAGTTCCTGGCCGCGCAACTCGTTGAAGTTCTGGATTAACCCTCCGCTCATAAACCCAAAGGTCGGTGGTTCAAATCCACCCCCGCAACGTCGAACGCCACAGCCCATAGGCTGTGACGTTGCCGTCTCAGAAGCAATACTGCCGGGCGAAAGATTTTTCGGTTGTTGTACCCGGTGTTGCGGAGCATAATCTGACAGTTCGGGGCGAAAATCCAACAACCAGCGTGAGCTTGTCCAGCAAACGTCTCTGGCGCGGCACCCTCCTCCTTATTCCTGCCCTACTTGTCGTTGCAGCGGGAGCCGTGTATTGGCGCGCAATGCAAGCGTTGCGCGGCGCAAGCGAGCAAGTCGCGGCGGAGAAGTACATCCGCTTCACCGTGCACAACGTGGAACCGGGCGCCAACCCGGGCTTCGAGTGGATCAGCGCGCCAGCAGTTTTCTCTAGCGCGGCGCGTTTCCAGGACAAGTTATACCTCTGCGGCCCAGCAGGACTGTTTGAATACAGCGCACGTGGAGCGCTGCTGAAACAGTATCTCGCGGGGCGGGAGCTGCCGCCCTCACCGCTCGGCAGCATGGCGCAGGCGACACTCACCGATTCGCGCCAGCCGGAATTGCTGATTGCAACCGCGTCGGAAGGCGTGCTGGCATTCAACGGCCACGCGTTTCGGCAGATCCGGCCGGAAGATGCGGCAGCGCGCAGCGTCACAACCATTCTTCCGATGGCTTCCGGAAGCCTGCTAATCGGCACCCAGAAGAAAGGTGTGCTGGTCTACGACGGGCATCAGATCACGCCGCTTCATTCGACTCTCGCCAATATGCACGTAACCGCGCTCGCGGGCGATGAGAGCGAGTTGTGGGTGGGCACGCTGGATCGCGGCGTGCTGCGCTTCCATGCGGGGCAAACCGACAGCTTCGGCGAAGCCGAAGGGCTGCCCGACGCGCAAGTGCACTCGATCGCGATGGCGGAAGGCTCGGTCTACGTGGGCACATCAGCCGGCGTGGCGGAGTTCCGCGATGGCAAGCTGCGGCGAGTGCTGGCACAAGGCGCGTTGGCGCGCGCGTTGTTGCCGCTTGGCGCTCGGCTGCTGATCGGCACGATGGACGAAGGCATCGCGGATGTGCCGCTGGCGCAGAACCGAGTGACTCCGGTGCGCTTGCGCGCCTCGGTGGATATCGACGAGACCCAGCAACTGTTCGATGCCGAAGATACGGTTTTCGCGCTCGCAAAGGACGGCCTCTACGAGCTGGGGCACGGGGCTGGCTGGAGGCGAGTGCTGGCTCTCGAAGGCGCGCAGCTTACCGACCGAAACATTTCGGCGTTGTCGGTGGATCCCGAAGGCAGGCTGTGGGTCGGCTACTTCGACCGCGGCCTCGACATCCTGGCGCCGCATGGCGGGCGCACGCAACACGTAGAGAACGAGCGCGCGTTCTGCATCAATCGCATCGTGCCGCGTCTGGGCGGCGATGGCACATACGTTGCCACGGCGAACGGCCTGCTTCTGTTTGACAACGGCGGCAACGAGCAGCAGGCGCTGCAGCGCAGCGATGGGTTGATCGCGGATCATGTCACCGACGTTGTGCCCTATCGCGGCGGGATCGCGGTGGCGACACCGGCTGGGCTGACGTTCCTCGATGCGTCGGGAGCGCGCAGTCTGTACGCCTTTCACGGGTTGGTGAATAACCACGTTTACGCTCTCGGAGTAGTGGGCGACCGCCTGATGGCGGGTACGCTCGGCGGTCTGACTGTGCTCGACGGCGAAAAGATCGTCGGCAGCTACACCACTGCGACTTCCGAGCTGAAGCACAACTGGATCACAGCCGTCGTGCCCGTCGGCAACGAATGGATGATCGGCACCTACGGCTCGGGCATCATGAGTCTGGATGCGAGCGGCCATTTCCAGCCGTTTGACGCAGCAACGGGAAAATTCGAAGTCAATCCCAACGCGATGCTGGCGACGGCGAAACACGTCTTCGCCGGCACGCTGGGTCACGGATTGTATGTGTACAGCCGCGAGTCGCGGCGCTGGACGGTGGTGCGCGACGGGTTACCGTCGAATAGCGTAACGGCGCTGGCGGCAAGCGGCGGGTATTTGTATGTGGGGACCGACAACGGACTGGTTCGGATCGTGGAGCAGAACTTGCCATGAGACGGCTTCTTATCTTCGTGATCTGCGTGGCTTCCGCGACTTGCTTCGGCGACGCGGGCGTGTTGATTCCACGTGACAAGCAACAGCCGGATCCCGCGGTACTGTCGCTGGAAGAGATGGAAATCACAATTCGCATCGACAACGGCGACGCGCGCGTCTTCGTGCGGCAGGTGTTTGCGAACCATACCGGCGGCGTGCAGGAAGGGAACTACGTTTTTGCGCTGCCCAGTCGAGCTACGGTTTCGGACTTTGCGACCTGGGATGGGCCGACGCGGTTGCCCGCGGTCATACTCGAGCGCAAACGCGCGGAGGAGATCTATAACCAGCTGAAGCAGCAGTACATCGATCCCGGCCTGTTGCAGCAAGGGGAGCGCGGTGCTGACGAAGCGCGGCGCAGCGCGGTGTTCAGCGCAAAGATCACTCCCATCCCGGCATGGGGCACCAAGCGCATGGAGATCGAATATCACCAGTCGATCCCGGTGGAGGGCCTGCGCTCCTATTTCGCGATGCCGCTGCGGCCCGATGCGTACCAGGCGCAAACCGCACAGCACCTTTGGATTCACTTCGAAATGGATTCGGCCCACGCCATTCGCGGTTTCCAGGTGGGCGGGAAAATCTTCCCGCTAAAGCTGTCGGAGAACTCGGAGCACGAAGTGAAAGGCGAGTTCGAGGCGCGGCAGATCGCGTTGACCGAAGACTTCAGCGTGCAGTGGCAACTCGAGGGCGCGGGCGCCGACGCGCTCAAGGTGTTGACGTATCGCAACCCGGTGAGCGGGCAGCCATCCCCGGACGAGATGACGCCGGTGCGCTCCACCACAGAACCAGGTTTCTTCGAGGCTGAAGCCCTGATCGGCAGCGGGAGTAGAGGAGCGGATGCCGGCAAAGATGAGGCGCCGAAGACCACGATCCTGCTGTTCGACAATTCGCTCTCCATGCAGTGGGAGAAGCTCGAGCGCAGCTACGAGGCGCTGGAAAAGATCCTGCGCGGGCTGCGTTCGGGCGACCGCTTCAACCTCATCCTCTTTAATACGCAGCTCCAGACTTTCCAGCCGGCGCCGGCCCCGGCGGACGCAGCGACGGTTGGGAAGGCGCTCGATTTCGTGAAAGCCAGCCGGTTGCGCGGCGGCACCGATCTGCAGAAAGCCCTCGAGACGGGGCTGTCGCAGGCGGCGGTCTCCGGCGCGAATGCGTACTTGGTGCTGCTGAGCGACGGCGGCGCGGACCGCGGCATCATTCACAGCGGCAAACTGTCGACGTGGTACACCCAACAATGGAAGAAACTGCCGGAAGCCCAGCGGCCGCGCACGTACATCTTCGGTGTCGGTGACGACGCCAACCTGCCGCTGCTGCGGATGTTGTCGCGTAACGACGGCGTGCTGGAAAACGTTCTGTCGACGGAGGCCGCCGACTTCAAGCTCAACGCGTTCGTATCGAAGATCGGCCGCAGCCCGGTTGGGCAGTTGCGCCTGGAGATTGCGTCGCAGGCCTCCGTGCAGATGGTGTACCCGCTGCAGGACGCCGCGTTCTCCGGCTCCATGGCTTCATGGGTCGGACAGTACAAGCAGCCGCAGCGCGGAGTCGCGTTTGCAGCCCGCGGTGTTCGCGACGGCGAAGCGCTGGAGATGAAGCAAACCTCCGATCTGCCGTCGGAGGCGGGAGACCATCCGCAACTGCCGCGGCTGTGGGCGCGGGCACGCGTAGACGCACTGCTGGAAAAGATCGAGCGCGAGGGCGAAGACCGAGCGTCGATCGATGAAATCATCCGGCTGGCACGCAAGTACAAGTTCGTGACGCCGTACACCTCGTTCCTGGCGGTGCCAAGATCGCTGCTGCGTCCGCGCGTGATCCGACCGGGCGATCCCGTGCTGCGCGTGAAGACGGATGAATCGATCGTGTCCGTGATCGCGCTGTTTCCCTTCGGCCTGCTAAAGAAGTTGCGCTACCTGCCCGGCGAAGACATCTGGCAGACGCGCTTCCTCGCGCCCGGCGACATGCAGGACGGAACCTACGCGGTGCGCCTTGTGTTGCGCGATCGCGGCGGCAACACGTATCGCGAGCAGAAGACGTTCGTCATCGCCAGCACGCCGCCGGTGGTCAAGGTGCGGCTCGACAAAAAGAAGTTTCGAAGAGGCGAGAGCATGCTGCTGAAAGTTAACGCGTCCGCCAGCACGCGCACGCTGGTAGCGCGACTGGAAGGCGCCGCGCCGGTCGCTCTCAAGTGGAACCAGCAGGCGAGCACGAATACGGGCGAGCTGATCGTTCCCGAGAACTTGCCGGCGGGAACGTACAAGCTCACGGTGACGGCGGAAGACATTGCGCACAACACCGGTTCGCAGGAGGTGCAGATTGAAGTACTTCCGTAGCCTAAAGCGCATCGGGCGAGTGGCGATCGTGGTGGCGACGGTTTGCGCCGGGTTGGTTCTGGCGGCCAGCGGCGCGCTGCCGGAGTGGATGGTCAACGTCGAAAGCAAGTCTGCGCTGGAAGGCGCGTTCTTCCGGATCATGGATATGCCCGGAGGCGCAGTGCTGGGACGGCGTCCCCCGGCGGAGACGCGCACCGCACTGGCGGAGTTAATCCAGGGCAAGCCGAACGACGCCGAACTGTATTCGCTGCGCGCGCTGGAAGACGAACAGGCGCTCGACTTCTCTGCCGCGGAAGCCGACTGGAAGCAGTACGCGCAGAGGGCGCAGGACAAGGCCGCTGCCAACCTGGCGGTGGCGGACTTCTATCATCGGCGCGTGCGTCCGCAGGATGAGATTAGGATTCTGGCCACCGTCGGGCAGATGCCGCCGGCAGCGGGCGAAGCGCTGACGCCCAACCCGCAGCAACGGTCGTGGAAGGCTTTCGAGCGAATCCTTGACGTCGCGCAGGCGCACGCCATGCCAAGCGACCTCACGGCAGCGCAATACAAGTCATGGATCGCGCGCTATCCGCAGGAGCGTTCGCTCTACATCCGGTACTTTCAGTTCCTGCTGGATCAGAAAAATGCGCCCGGAGCGCAGCAGGCCATTGCGGAATACCAAAAAGCATTTCCCGATGACGCCGTATTTCCGGTGAAGGCGAAGGCGCTCGTCAGCTACAAACAGGGTTCGGTGGAGCAGGGGCTCGCCGTCTACGACCAGGCATTCCAGCCATTATGGCCGGCGGAACTGGTGCAGAACTTCTTCGAACTGCTCAAAGAGACGCGTAGCTCGCGCACCTACCTGGATAAATGGCGCGGGCAGTTGGAGGCGAATCCCGACGACCTGAACTCGCTGGCACGGATCTTCTTTTATTACCAGCAGCAGGGAAAGCTCGACGTAGCCCAGCAGACTATCAACGAGTACCGGTTACGCAAGCAAGAGCGCAAGGGGCAGTGGTCGGCGGATGAGTTGTACACGCTGGCGCGCCTGCTGGAGCAGGTGCACGCCTACGCCGAGGCTTCGCGCTACTACTACGCGCTCTACAACGCGCCAGGGCCGGGAGCGAAAGAGAAAGCGATGGCCGGATTGACGTCGGTCCTGCTGACGGCTGCAGAGCAGCCGCTGCGGCTCGGCGCGGGTGAGCTGTCGATTTACCAGGACATCGCGACCCTCGATCCAGGGCCGGGATTCTTCAACGGCATCCTGTCGCTGATCTTGAACTCGAGCCATCCCGCCAGTCATTTCTCGGAAGAGGAGCAACGGGCAGTTCCATACTTCCATCGCGCCAAGGCGGCGGAGTTGCTGGCAGCGTTCGACGCACAATTTCCGCAATCGCCGCGGCGTCCCGAACTGCACGAGCAGTTGCTGGAGACCTACGCGAACTATGGCGCGAGCGATCGGGTGATCCGTGACGGCAGGCAGTTCCTCGCGAATTTTGCCGGAGCGCCACAACGCACGCAGGTGGCGCTGCTCATCGCCGACGCGTACTCACGCACGAAGCAAGCGAAAGAAGAATTCGCCATCTATGATTCGGTGCTGCAGGAGCTGGCAAAAAACGCGCAGCAAGTTCCGCTGGGTGCTTCGGCGAATGATAGAGACTACAGCGCCGGTCCGGGTGTCCAGCAAGGCGAAGCCGAAGAACAAGGTCCTCCGGCTGCCGCATGCGAAGAGGAAGATTGCCGGGAGGGACCGCCGCCAGCCCACTTAAAAAAACGGCCGCAGCAGAAGGCATTCTCGGTGGGACAGACTTCTGTCGAGCAGCCGAGCGGGCCGCGTTCCGCCGAGTATGCGCGCGTACTGGAGCGCTACCTCGGGCGTCTGGTGCAGCAGAAGCAGGTACCGGAAGCGCTCGCCGTGCTGCGCCGCGAAATCGACCGCAATCCGAACGATCCGGGTCTGTACGAGCGGCTGGCGGAGTTCCTGCAGCAGAACCAGATCGGCGGCGAGACGGAACAGGTTTACAAGCGCGCCATTCAGCAGTTCCCGGTTCGCTCCTGGTATCACAAGCTGGCGCGGTGGTACCTGGCGCAAAAGCGCAAGTCGGATTTCGAGCAACTGAGTTCTGACGTCAGCAAGATTTTCGCCGGGACGGAGCTGCAATCGTACTTTGACGCGGTTGTGCGCGGGTCAGATTACGAGATCGGGCCGCAAATGTACTTGCAACTGAACCTGTTTGCTCACCAGCGGTTTCCGCACAACCTGACGTTCGTGCGCAACCTGCTCGGCGCCTACAGCCGCAAGGAGACGCGCGACAACGCCGCGTACGAACGGCTGCTGCGGGAGCATTGGATGGAAGCGGACGACTTACGTGACCGGCTGTTCCAGTCGCTTTCGGGGCCAAAGCTAGAGGCCGAACTGCGCCAAGTGGAGTCCGGCGAGATGGTCGGCAACTGGGACGCTTCGGCCAACAAGAATCCTTTGGCCGTTCGCTTCGTCGCTGACGCGCACCTGTGGCGCTCGCACTTTGAAGACGCGGCGGCGCCACTGGGCGCCATGGCGCGAGTGTTTCCGGCAGACTTCGAGTTCGGCCGGCGCGCGTCGGCCGTGTACCGCTCGCTGGCGTATTTCGATTCGCGCAACACGGAGCTTGCCGTCGCGGTCGAACAAAACCTGCTGCAGGCCGATTCCGGTAACCGCGAGACGCTGGCGCGCATCGGGGACATCTACGCCGATCGCCAACTGTTCGAGAAGGCCGCGCTGTACTGGAACAAGATGGTGGAGACCGAGCCCGGATCGCAGGCCGGATATCTCGACGCGGCGACGATCTACTGGGATTACTTCGATTTCGACAATGCGCTGCGGCTGCTGAACGATGGCCGCGCAAAACTCGGCCGTCCCGACCTGTATGCCTACGAGGAAGGCGCGATTTACGAAGGCAAGCGCGCGTATCCGCAGGCAGTGGCCGAGTACGTGAAGGGCGCGCTCGGAGGAGAGGGAAGCTCCGCTCAGGGGCGACTGCTGCAACTGGCAACGCGAGCGAATTATCGCGACCTGGTGGAAGAGGCGACGACGAAGCCGACGGAGCAGGCGAATCCGACGCCCGAGGCCGTGAACCTGCGCATCGCCGTACTGGAGGCGCAGGGCCGCAAGGATGATCTGGAGAAGTTCCTGATCAGGCTGATCGAGCGCGCAAGTTCGCTCGATTTGCTGGAAAGTCTGGAAACACTGGCCCAACAAAAGTCGGTCGAATCCGCGCGTCAGCGCGCACTGGAGCGGCAAGCGGAGCTGACCACCGATCCCATCCGGCGCCTCGAATTGCGCTATCAGTTGGTGCGCTTCTATGAAGGCAAGAAAGACTTCGCGGCGGCGCAGCGCAACGTGGAGGCGCTTTACAGCGAGCATCCGAAGATTCTAGGCGTGGTGCGGGCGACCGTGGACTTCTTCTGGCGGATGAAACAGCAGCAGCGGGCCATCGAGGTGCTGGAGCAGGCGTCGAAGGATGCTCATCCCGATCTTGCCACGCGATTCCGCTTCGAGGCGGCGCGCAAGATGACCGAGGCCGGCCAATACGAGCAGGCGCGGCAGATCATCGTGCCGCTTATGGCGGCTGAACCGTACAACACCGAGTACCTGGCTGCGATGGCCGACACGTTTGCGCGATCCGGCGACGACAGTGGCCTGAAAAAGTTCTATCTGGAGAAAATCGCGTTCTTCCAAGGCGCACCGATTGACGCGAATACGAAGACGATGCAGATCGCGGCGCTGCGCCGCGGGCTGATCCCGGCGCTCACCCGGCTGAAGGACTATAGCGGCGCCGTCGATCAGTACATGCTCATTATTAATAGCTATCCCGAGGACGAAGGGCTCGTCACCGAGGCTGCCTACTACGCCGGGCGCTACGCGCTGAAGCAGCGGCTGCTGGAGTTCTACGCCAAGACGGTGCAGCAATCGCCGCGCGACGTGCGCTGGGCGGTAGTGCTGGCGCGGCTGGAGGCGAATTTCGAAGACTACCCCGCGGCCGTCGATGCTTATGCAAAGGCGATCGTGGTGCGGCCGGATCGCGTGGACCTGCGCACCGCCCGCGCCGGATTGCTGGAACGGCTGATGCGCTTCGACGACGCGGTGGCCGACTACCACAAGCTCTACGAGCTCACCTATAACAACCCGAGCTGGATGGAGAGGATCGCGGAAGTTCGCGCGCGGCAAGGGAAGACGGCCGACGTTGTGCAGGCGCTGAAGCTGGCATTCTTCGAGGGCCGTCCCGAGCAGCCACAAAACTATTTCACCGCGGCGGAGCGGCTGGAGAAGTGGAACATGCTGGTTCCGGCGCGCGAGTTCGCTGAACAGGGCATGAAGGCCGCCGGCGACCGCGCATTGGAACACGATTTGCTCAGCGGAACGCGTTTGTGGATGCGCGTCCTCACGCGACAGCGTAAGCAGGAAGAAGCATGGACGCGGCTCGACGCAATCCGGAACACCGTGTCGGCGAGCGTGGCCGCCGCGCTGGCCAAGCCGGCCGTGCCGAATTCCGACGAAGATGCTGTCCGTCGTGCCAGCGAGGCCGCGCGGCGGAAAGACGCGCGCGCGAACATGAGCGCGTGCCTCCAGGAAATGGGCGCGGCCATCGACAAGTATTTCGTGCCCGAGGAGCGCGCGCAGTTCGCGGCTTACCTTGCGCGGAAGCGCGCGGGCATGAACCTGGATGACGTCAGCGACTTCCTGGTTACGGCGGCGCAATCCGCGGGAATTCCGGCGCTGGAGGCGCAATGGCGGCAGGAGTTGCTGCTGGCGCGAATCGATTCGGCGCAGTCCGGAGTGTATCGGCTGGTGGAACTGCAGACCAAGCGCCTGAAGTTCACCGAACTCGGGGCACAGATGGAAGCCCTCGCGGCGCGCGTTCCGGTGGCGTCACGCGCGGCGTACCTGCAACGGACGGCGGATGCATATCGCTCCGGCGACGACTGGCAGTCGGAGTTGCGGTTGTTGACCGCGATGCACTCGCAGCGGTATTACGAGCTGTTGCTGGCACACGATCCGCAGACGCTGGTGGCACTCACAAACAGCAATCAGCAGCGCACGGAACGCGATGTGGTTGCGAATTACATCGTCGCCAACGGTGACGGACACCTCGCGCAGCAGGCCATCAACACGCGCGCGATCGGGCTGCCGCCGATCTGGTTGAAGGCGTATACGGGACTGGCAGGACTCTACTTCCGCGATGCATCACCGGCGGTCGACACCGCGTTCCGCGCGGCGCTGTCGGATGCCACTATCGGCGAGCGGCTCGGGAAGCCGGTGGATCGCTCGCAGCAATTAGCCGGCGACATTTGGTTTTACTACGGCGCGCGCTACGGCGAGTACCTGGGAAGCGTTACCAAGCAGTCGAATGCGGAAGACTACCTCCCGTCGGCGCTGGAGCAGACGCCGGGCCGTGCCGCCGCTTATGAGACGCTGGCCGAGTACTACAACGATGCCGGCGACGGCGCGAAGGCGATCACCGACTATGGCCACTCGCTGGAACTTGGGCCGGAGCGCGCCGACATCCATGACAAACTCGCCGTCATTTATTGGAGACAGAACAACCGCGCGGAAGCGGATGCGCATTGGCGCGAGTCGCTGGCCATCCTGACGCGGCAGGTGCAGCGCCGCCAGGTTCCCGAGACATTCTGGCGCGAATTCGGCAGCGTCATGGACCACTTCAGCACGCGAAGGATCTTCAGTGGTTACCGGCGCGATGTTGACGCCGCGCTGCGTGCGTACATCCGCAAGAATGGCACGTGGCGCAACACGGCGCTGATGCGCGATGCGTACCGGGCAATAGGCGACGACGCGGCGGGAGTCGCATGGCTGCTCGACCTGGCGTCGGTGGCTCCGAACCCGCCGGCCATGGTGGCGGAGTTTGCGGGCAACCGCTGGATTCCCACATCGCGCAAGGAACCGATCTACCAGCGCATGCTGCAGTACAAACAGGATGTGCTTGCGCGCACGCAGGGCATTGAACGCGACTACGCCCTGCAGGATTATCGGACGTGGCGCCGGCACTGGATCGACTACCTCCTCGACACGAGCCAGTTCGATCGCGCCCGTGCGGCACTCGATTCGTTGCGGGCCGAAGCCGGCGGAGTGGACATCTTCGTCCACGGGCGCCTGCGGGTGGACGCTGCGCAGAACCGGCTGGAAGCGACGCTGGATTCCTATCGCGCCGATCCGGATCATGCACCGCCGCTGCAGCTTCTGCGCGAAGTGGCGATGGTTCTGCAAAAACAGAAGGACAAATCTTCGGCGCGCAAGATCCTGGAGTATGTGTTCCGCCGCGAAATCGAGGAGCACAAGCTGACGGCGGCGAACCTGCTCGGTTTGGCGGAGATCCGCATCGATTCCGGAGACATGAAGGGCGCGCTCGAACTGCTGCACCGGGCCACACTCGTGGTGGGGCAGCCGTTCGAGAATCTCGACGCGGCGGCGTCGCTGCTTCTCCGAACCGGGCATTCCGTCGAAGCCACCGAGTTCCTCGAGGCGCTGGTCAAGGCGGAGCCCTGGAATGCCGATGCGCGTGTGAACCTGGCGCAAGCGCAGATGAAGGCGGGCAAAGATGCTGTGGGCGCACGCGCCGCGCTGATGGCGATCGCGCGCAACGGGGAGGTGGCGTACGACACGCGGCTTCGCGCGACGGCGGCGGCTGCACCGAGCACGGAAATGATCTGGGGCTCGAACGAACTGCGCATCATCGGAACCAACGCGACGACGATTCCGGCCGCATTCAATCCGTCGTTCTTCTACCAGGCCCGGCTCAGGGCGGCACAGCAGGCGGCTTCCAGCGAACTCCGCATGCAACTGCTGCGCGCTGCCATTGAGGATTACCCGAGCCGCGACGCGGCGCGCGTGCCGTTCTTCCGCGCCGCTCTCGAGGCGAAACAGAACCAGCTTGCGATCACGACGCTGCAGCCGATGATGCAGTCCGTGTTCCGATCGCTGCAGGGAGGCAAGGACACCGAAGCCGCGAGCGACGCGGACGACGAGCAGTCGCCTCACAATCAGTACGGCTGGAAGAGCGTGCCGCCGGCGGAGCGCGCGTCGATCGCACGTGGGATTGGTTCCGCACTGGATGGCCTGAACCGCTGGCCGGAAGCGGTGCGGTTCCTGACTGTCGCCGCGCAACTGGAGTCGGCCGCGGACAGGAAGGCCGCGGTGCAAAAGCAAATCGAAGACTTGCGCGCGCGCATACGCCGGCGCGCGTTAAATGAAAACAGGCGGCCGATGATCCATCCGGAACTCGAGCAGGACCGGATCGTCAGGCCGATGCTGGTGGCGCGCAGCGCGCCGCCTCCCGCAGCCGCGCCGGCCAGAAGGAGGACGCCATGAAGCGAGCACTTACGCTGGTGGCGATCGCGGCGATCGCCATCGGTTCCTGGGCCACGTACCAGGCATTGGCTCCCGCAGCGAAGCCGCTGAGCGGATTCATGCCGCCCGATGCCATCCTATATCTCGAAGCAAAGAACTTCAGTGGCCTGCTCGGAGAGTGGAACGCGTCGGCGCAAAAGGTCTCGTGGCTGAAGAGCGACAATTACTCGGTGTTTTCGCGCTCGCGCTTGTTCCAGCGGCTGGAACGGGCGCAGAAGGAATTCAGCGCAGCCGCCGTCCTGCCGCCGGACATGAACTTTGCGACTGCGCTTGCCGGCGAACAGAGCGCACTCGCCATCTACGACATCGGCAACCTGGAGTTCGTATACGTCACGCGCATGCCGTCGGCGAAGTCGATGCAAACGGCCATCTGGCAACTGCGAACCAAGTTCGAGCCACGCAGCGCGAACGGCGCCGGCTTTTTCGTGCACACCGATCCGCAGTCGAAGCGTGTCGTAGGATTCGGCGCCACCGACGAATACTTTGTGCTGGGCACCCGCGAGGACCTGATTGCGGGCGCGATGGCGCTGGTTTCGGGCCAACCGGGACGCAACCTTGCGCAGGGCGAGTGGTACCGGAAGGCGATTGCCGCAGCGCCGAAACAGGCCGGCGACTTGCGCATGGTGCTCGATCTGGCTGAGATCGCGCACACACCACAGTTCCGCACCTACTGGGTCCAGCAGAACATCACCGAAACGCGCCAATACTCGGCCGGTGTAGTCGACCTGTATCGCAGCGCCACGGAGTATCGCGAAGAGCGCGTGCTGCTTCGTGCCGGCGACCAGGAATCCGAGGGCGGGGAAGAGCCGTCGCAGGGCCTCGTTACTGCCGAAGGGACGAAGGCCGTCGCGGACCTCGTCAAGTTCGTGCCGGATGGCGCCGGCGTGTATCGCGCGGTGGCGAATCCGACACCCAAAGAGGCGCTGCGATTGATGCTGGTGAAAGTGCTGACGCCGCACATTGGGCCCGCTCCGGTGCAGCACCTTGCGCCCAAGGTCGCGCTTACTTCCGGCGAGACCGGGAGCGAATCGGATCTGGAGACACGTATCGATCAGCAGCCGGTGTCGCGCTACGCGTCGGAGCGTGCCACCGACGAACTCGAAGCGCAGCTTGCACAGGCGCAAGTGCAGTCGCTTCTGCAAGTGGAAGGAACGCAGCGTTCGGCAAACGGTGTCTTCATCGGTCCGCGCACCGTGCTGGTGTTCGTTGCATCTTCCGACTGGAACGCCGAGGGCATGCGCACTGCACTGCAGCGCGCGTTGCAGCCCGGACTGACCGCGAGCCAACTTGGCCTGGAGTGGACACAGGCGGGCGCGTCGTATCGGCTGAACGGCCTGATGCCGATTGCGATGGCATCGCAGGGCAAGTACCTGTTCGTCTCCGATGACCCCGCAATGCTCGACGCAATCGTGGCCAGGAGCGGATCGGCTTCGAAAATGCAGCCGGCTACCTACGCAGCCGGATTCAACCATGAAGGCGAACGGGAAAACTTTCTTCACCTGACGGGACTGGTTCATCGCGCTGCAGCGCCGGCCGAAAGCAACGTCGCAGCCCAGGAGAGCGATGCCGCCGAGGAGCGCGCTCCCAAGACGGAGAGCGACGCGAAAGCGCCGGAGCGCGAACCCGACTTCTTCTCGGAGAATATCGCCAGCCTGAGTGCAACGCTGAAGGATGTCAAGGCGGAGTCGATCGTGGTGCGGCAGGGCCGCAGCCGCGTCCGCCAAACCGTCACGTATACGTGGTCGAAATGAGACGCGCGGCGATATTGGCGCTTGCCATTGCGCTGGCGCTGCCGACCTACGGCGACGGCGCGGAGTCCGAGACATCTTCGCTGTTCGCCCAGGCAGCGGCGGCAATGTTGCGGCGCGACTTTGCCGACTCGAGTATTTCCTATCTGCTGCTGGATGCGCGCGATGGCCGAGTGCTTGCTTCTCGCTGGGATCATCCGGAGCAGCCCATTCCCGTTGGCTCTCTGGTGAAGCCGTTCACCGCAGTCGCTTACGCGCGTGCACACGATTCTCGATTTCCCGAGCACGAGTGCACGGGCGGCCGCACCTGCTGGCGGCCGCGCGGGCATGGTCATGTGGACCTTGAGCACGCGGTGGCGTTCTCCTGCAACGCATACTTTCGCGCGCTGGCCGCCGACGTCAGCGCGGCCGAGGGCCAGAGTGCGATGCGCCAGTTTGGGTTGGAGACGCCGACAGCCGGATTGACGCCGGAGCAATTGATAGGACTCGACGATTCCTGGAAGATCGCGCCGCTGGCGTTGGCGCGGGCCTATCTCGAACTAGCGCGCCATCCACTCGATCCAGGCGTGCGCGACGTGCTCGCTGGGATGGCAGAGTCCGCGCGTGCAGGTACCGGGCAGGGCATAAGCCGCGGATATCGCCGCAGTGCGGCATTGGCAAAGACGGGTACGGCCGCTTGTACGCACGGCGGCGCTCCCGGCGACGGATTTGCGGTGGCGCTTGTTCCGGCAGACGCGCCGACCATGTTGCTGATGGTTCGAGTCCATGGTGTGCCTGGATCGCACGCGGCAGTCACGGCGGGACAGATGCTTCAGCGTCTGCAGCAGAAAACCGGGGTGGGCGGTGAGTAGGGCCGTTGCAATCGCGCTCGCGCTGTTGCTGGGCGCGCCGGCATGGGCGCGGACGGTCCGCATCGGTGTCTTTGGGCTGTTTCATCCCACCGAGTTGAGTGTTGCTCCGCCGCCAGGCAGCTCTCTCGTGATCGAAAAAGACGGGGGGAGCGTCACCATGAACCAGGCTGTTCATGTGCGCCTCGCTGGCGACCGCGTGCAGCTTTTGGCGCAGGGCGTTTCGTGGCGTGTCACTCGCGTGCATTTTCACGCCCGTGACGGCGGCCTGACGGACTTGGTCCTGAGCGTTCCTGGAAAAATCCGGAGGCGCTATCGCGGCACTCTGGAGATCGTTTCCAACCGCAGCGAACTCGTCCCGATTGTCACCATGGATCTGGAACTAGCCGTGGCGTCGGCTGTGGCTGCGGAGAGTCCGCCTGGCGCACCACTTGAGGCGCTGAAGGCTCAAGCCGTTGCAACCCGTTCGTTCCTGGTTGTGCACGGCAGCGGCCACAAGCTGTTCGATTTTTGCGATACGACGCACTGCCAGTTCCTGCGCCAGCCGCCGGCGCCGAATTCGCTTGCCGCACGAGCCGCGCGGGAGACGCGAGGCATGGTGCTCACTTATCTCGGTTCGCCATTCTCGGCCATGTTCGCGTCATCGTGCGGGGGGAGCACGAAGACGCTGGCCGAACTCGGACTGCCGGCGCGCGACTATCCCTACTTCCCGGTCGATTGCCTCTATTGCCGCAGGAACGCGGATCGCTGGACGCGGAAAGTGCCCGGAAAGGTGGAGGGCGAGCGCGGACGGCTCGAACTCGACCGTCAGCATGGATGGAGCGCGCTTCCCGGCAATCATTACAGCGTGAAAGATACCGACGAGGGGATTGTCATCGAGGGCGCGGGACAGGGACACGGCCTCGGGCTATGCCAGATGGGCGCCGTCGGCATGGCCGCTGAGGGCAAAAGCTTTCGTGAGATACTCGATCATTATTATCCCAACACGGTCGTCCGGGCCGATGCTGCGTTGCACTAGCTCAGAATGGCCCTTCAGCGGCACAGGGAATTGCAGACTGGTTTCAGCGAGGGTCGTTCAGAGATGGCGGAATGACTGGATCCGGTTGCGATTACGCTCCGCAATAATCTCCTTCGTCCTGGTTGCGCGGAGGTTGCGGATTTTGCCGGACTTTGCCGGAATCTGCCGCTCTAACTTGTTGATCCCCTTTAGTGTCAGCGGCGAATTCTGGACTCTTAATCAGTAGGTTGAAGGTTCGATTCCTTCCGCGCTCACCATTTTTTTCAAGTACTTACCGCCAAATCCGCTGCACCATTTTCGGTGCTTTGGCCAAGATTCTGACCAAAACTTAGCGCCAAAATGAGCGGAATTGCGCGCCAATTCCAGATGTGCTTACGAGCATTTTCAATTACTTGCGGCCAGGCCAGTATTGTACGACTGATTCAAGAATCGGTTGCCGTGCGAGAAGATCATTGGATATGTCGCTCGCAAATGGCATACCCCGGGTTGCAGATAACTTGTAGGGCTTGGGGCTAATAGCATCTGCACCTAATGCAGGTCGGTTAGCATGCCCATGAAGTGGTTGATCGCACCAGATGGATACCACCCGCGTCATAGCGATACATGCGCTTCTCAAGGATCACCAACTACATAGCAGGTTCCCGCGATGACGCCGGCAGCATGTCAGAAAACCCCAAATGTGTCAGGAAATAAGACATGAAGAAGTTGCTCGGGCTGCGCCTCACATGAGGCTGTGACGGCTATCACTGACCCGTGAGACATGTTCGCGGTTCCATGCGACACACGCCCCTCATGGCGTGGGGAGAAGGCCCGATGGGCCGTCCTACCCGGCAACGCAATTGGTTCTGGGTGACGCTGACGCTCTCCAGCATCACGGTCGTCGCGCTCGTGCTGGCGGTGTGGGAACTGCTCGAGAACCGTTTCTTTCGCAATCTCGACTACGTTACGCTGCACTACCTGTACATCAGCCGTGGCATCGCGGTCTCTCTGATCTTGGCCTTCTGGGCCGCGTGGTTCGTCCTTCGGGAGCGGAAGGAAAAAGAAGAACATTTGCGACGTTCCAGCGAGCGCTACCGGGCCATCCTCGATGGCTCGCCCAGCGCCATCCTGCTGTTGGACAGTGCGTTGCGGATTTCGGAATGCAATGCAGCCGCGGAGCGGCTGTATGGCTACTCCAAGGACGAACTGCTTGGCGAAGCGCTGCCGACCGTACCCGAAGGTCGCATGGCAGAGTTAGCGACGTTTATGCGGCACGTGGAGAGCGGCCAGCCGGTGCTCGACGTAGAGACGCAGCGGCAGACCAAGAGTGGCAGCCCGCTCGAAGTGCAAGTCAGCCTGCTGCCGTTCCGAGAACGCGCCGACGAGAAATACTTTCTTGAGATCACCGACGACATTCGAGAGCGCGTTCGGCTTCGCCAAACTCTCCTTCAAATCGAGAAGCTTACGACGATGGGACAGATGGCGGCCGGTACCGCCCACCACCTCAATACCCCTTTGGCCGCTATGTTGCTCCGCATGCGTATGATGCGGGAGGGCAAGTTCGAAGGCAATCTGAATGCGGACCTGGAACGGCTGGAAACCAGCATGGTGTTTTGCCAGCATTTCGTCCAGCAATTGCTGCGGTTTAGCCGCAGTTCGCCCTGGCAAAAGCAGCCGGAATCGATTGCGGCGACGCTGCGGGCGGTAGCGAGTTTTCTGTCGCCGCAACTAATGGCCAAGCGGGTCCGGCTCACGCTCGACGTCGACGGTGTGGACGGCACGCGCGTGCTGGCGGACCGCAATCAATTGGAGGCGCTTTTCCTGATCCTTCTGAGCAATGCAGCGGACGCGGTTGGCCCCGAGGGCACAATCCGGATGACTTGCGCGCGGTCCGCGCACGATTCGGTCGAGGTGCGCGTCGCGGACAATGGATGCGGCATCGATCCCGAAGTTCTGCCGCACATCTTCGAACCGTTTTTTACCACCAAAGCTCCAGGCGTCGGCACCGGCCTGGGACTGGCGATCGCCAGCAACATCCTGCAAGCTCACGGAGGTACGGTGCGCCTCGATAGCGTACCGCGCCAGGGGACCACGGCCATCGTGAATTTGCCGGTTGACAGCGAAACGACAGGATCGGGAGCTAGCGCATGAAACATTGCATCGGCAAACAGGGCAGGATTCTCGTGGTTGACGATGACGCCAGCCTGGCGCATACGTTGCGCCACTTCCTGGAGCAGGAAGGATACTCGGTGGAGGTGGCGCTTTCGGCGGCCGAAGCGCTGGAACTGCAGCAGACGGCGCGCGATCTTTGCTTGGCGCTGGTGGACCTGTTAATGCCGGTCAGCGACGGTTTGACGCTCATGGAGCGATTGCGCGAGCACGATCCCGACCTGGCAGTGATCATCATGACCGGTTTCGCGACCATTGAGACGGCGGTTGAGTCGGTGAAGCGCGGCGCGGAGGACTACATTACCAAGCCGTTGGATCCGGATGCGGTGCGGAAAAAAGTCGGGCGGCTAATGGAGATGATGCAGTTGCGGACCCGCGTGGCGGAGCTCGAGGCCAACCTGTACGAGCGCACAACACCCTTTGAATCGCTGGTGTTCGTCTCCCCGATGATGCAGCGCGTGGTCGAAGTGGCGCGTACGGCGGCGCAATCCGACGCGTCGGTGCTGCTGCTGGGTGAAACCGGCACCGGCAAAGAGATGGTGGCCCGAGCTATCCACGGTGCCAGCAAGCGCGCGTCGGCGCCGTTCGTCGCCGTGAATTGCGGCGCGCTGCCCAGGGATCTGGTGGAGAGCGAGTTGTTCGGTTTCCGGCGCGGCGCATTTACGGGCGCCTACGCCGATGCCCCCGGCCTGTTCGTCAGCGGCAATCGCGGCACGGTATTCCTCGACGAAGTAGGCGAGATGCCGAAGGATGCACAGGTCAAGATGCTTCGTGTGCTGCAGGAGAAGGAATTGCGTCCGGTGGGCAGCACGAAGTCCGTCCCGGTGGATGTCCGGATCATCGCCGCGACCAACCGGCCGGTCGGAGAACTGCGGTCGGAGTGTCTGCGCGAAGATCTGTATTTTCGGATCGCAACCGTCGTCATCGAGATACCGCCGCTGCGCGATCGGCCGGAGGACACGCTGGTGCTGGCGCAACACTTCGCACGACGGCTGTCGGAACGGTATGACCGCGACATCGTGCTGGGCCGTAGCGCTATGGAGTTGCTGCTGGAGCAATCATTCTCCGGCAATGTACGCGAACTGGAAAACCTTCTGGAGGCAGTTACGGCGGTGTCGCTCGACGACCCGCAGCGAGTCACCGACAAGGACCTGGCGCGGCTGCTTCGTTCGTCCGCGGTTCCGGAGTCACGCACTCGCGGTGTGGACCAGCCGCTCGGCCTGGAACAACTGGAGCACATGGCCATCCAGCGGGCGATAAGGATTACTCACGGCAATCGGCGCAAGGCGGCGTCGCTGCTGGGCATTTCGCGCGATACGTTGTATCGCAAGCTGCGCGAGATGGAGCCCGAAATCGACGAAAACGCTTTCAAGAGCACTAAATCGCCAAGTGTACGAGAAGCGGACACACATTAAGAGCTACCCCGCGACTTCTCCCGACACTCTCATAGAAATTTTCTCGCGTGCACGCTCGTGTGCCGTTATCGCAGGCACACTTTGCGCCCGTATCTAGCTGCGTTACCGGGTAGTTGCCGGAAGCTGGCAACTCGCCAGGCGCACTGCTCTGTCTGCGGCCGGCAGGCGCTCTGGCGGTTGGCCATGAAACTGCACCTGGCAGTGCGGAGTGTGGACCGTCATGACGATCAACCTTCGGCGGCGACCGGCGGTCTGGCTGGCAGCAGCGGTGATTGCACTGGCCCTCCTGGCAAGCGTGGTGGCGTGGCAACGGGAGCGCGTGCCGCAGCGCAGTGTCAGTTTTCTTTCGGGCGATCCTGTAGCGGGCGGGATGTTGTTTCAATCGAAGCGCTGCCTGCATTGTCACGCGATCAACGGGTCGGGTGGAAAGCTCGCGCCGGACCTCGGTGCAGGACGAAATACGTCACGGGCGAACCTGGGACAGTTGGTCACGACCATGTGGAACCACGCGCCCGAGATGTGGAAGCGCATGCAGCAGGAAAACCTGCGCGCTTCGCCCATGAGCCAATCCGAGGTCAGCGACCTGTTCGCGTTTCTATAC
>JAIQFM010000269.1 GCA_020073285.1 Terriglobia bacterium
GTTCCCGCGGTCACCGAATTCGATGACAGCGTCAGCGTCGTGTTGGTCAGATTCGCGGCGTGGAGCATGGGCGCACCTATGTCACAACACACCGCCAGGATCGCGGCCACGCACACCCATCGCGAAAAGAAAGTACAGAAAGAAGAGCCAGCATCGGGCACGGAGGGCCGGCTTGTGCTCAGAGTACGCGATTCCATAAATTCTCCCTTCGGCGGCCGTAATGCGAATGAATCGGTCGGCGTTTCGTCCATGTCCCCTTGTACGCCCGCTGCGCCGCGCGCCCCAAGCGGTTGGTGCGCTATCTCATGGTCTCTAAATTCGTTTTGGTGCTGGTGCCGAAATGGATGCAGTCGCGAGGCGCTGCTTGCCAGGGATTGAGTCCCGCCCCAACTCGAAAATCTCGTGCCGTTAGCAGCCGCGACGGGCGTGCGCATACAGCGCCAACGATGTAACCGAGGAACTCTCTGGCGTTGTGCGGGGTTTTACATCAATCCGACGCCACCGGAGGATGCTGCCAAGTTCCTGCGCGAGGCCAGCGTGGAGACGCAGCCGCCCGTTCCTGGGCCGGCGGCACCGGCGACGAAACAAGAGTCTTCAGTCGGAAGTCTTCAGTCGTCAGGAAGAACGAAGCAGCTGAAAGCCGACGCGGCAAAATTAAAGACGCCCACAGATCTGACTGTGGGCGTCTTTGATTTGGCTGACGATCACGCCGCTCCCTGACCCTGATGGACGCATCGGCGTGCGCTATCTCTTGGTAAACGGAACCTTTGTAGGTCCCGGCCGCGCTCTCATCGGCGCCGTATAGTGCACCGCCGGCGAGGTGCTGGCCAGAAAGTTCGTGTCTCCGGCGTACACCGCCGTCAGGGAGTATCTGCCCGCCGCCAGACGTGACATGCGCAGCGTCGCCACCCCGGAGGACAGTGTCCCCGTCCCCAGCGTCTTCGCCCCGTCCATGAACGTAATTGTCTCGCCACCCGTGGTGAGGTTGCCCACCGCAGAGGGACTCAGCTTTGCCTTCAACGTCACCTGCCGCCCGATATCACGGTTCGAAGCCGGAGAGGCACTCAGTATCATGCTAGTGGTTATCCGTGATCGCCGCTGGCGCTGCCCACGGGTAGTCGGGGTCAGGGTTGAAGTCAGGGAAATCGTCCCGGACTCGCTGGCGGCAAAATTGGTGTCACCCGGATAGACAGCCTTGACCAGGTGCTCCTCGCCCGCACCGGGGATCGAGATGCCGGATATCTCGGCCGTCGCAGTCTGGGTGATGTTGTTCAACAGCACGCTCACCGTATCCGAAATGATATTCGCCACCGCCAGGTCCGGGATGCCGTCGCCGTTGAAGTCTCCCACCGCGATCCCAATTGGAGCGCTGCCCGCCGCGTAGGCGACTGGCCCCTGGAACGTGCCATCGCCGTTGCCCAGCAACAGGTTCACTGTGTCGGAAATTATGTTTGTCACCGCCAGGTCCGGGTTGCCGTCGCCATCGAAGTCGCCCACGGCAACGAAGTATGGCTGGCTGCCCGTGGCGTAGGTGACCTGCGTCTGAAACGTGCCATTGCCGTTCCCCAGCAGCACGCTCACCGTTTCAAAAGTGAAATTCACTACCGCCAAGTCGGAGATGCCGTCACCATTGAAGTCTCCCACGGCGATGGAGTATGGATTGGTGCCGGTCGCGTAGGTGACTTGCGTCTGAAACGTGCCATCCCCGTTCCCCAGCAGCACACTGGCCGAGTTGGCGCCGAAATTCGCCACCACCAGGTCGAAGAGGCCGTCCCCGTTGAAGTCTCCCACGGCGACGGAATATGCACTATCGCCGGTCGCGTAAGTAACCCCCGCCAGGAAGGTGCCGTCGCCGTTCCCCAGCAGCACACTCACCGTGTTCTCGAGGTTATTCGCCACCACCAAGTCCGGCTTACCGTCCCCATTGAAGTCCGCCACGGCTACCCACTGAGGAGTGGAGCCGGTCGCGTAAGCGACCTGCGCTTGGAAGGTGCCGTCGCCGTTCCCCAGCAGCACACTCACCGTGTTGGAATCGGTATTCGCTAACGCCAGGTCCAGCTTACCGTCGCCGTTGAAGTCTCCCACCGCTAGCGAACACGGACTCGTATCCGTCGCATAACTCACCTGCGTCTGGAATGTACCGTCGCTGTTCCCCAGTAGCACGCTCACCGTGTTGCCGGACCAGTTCGCCACCGCCAGGTCCAATATTCCGTCGCCGTTGAAGTCTCGCGCTGCAACCGGAAATGGCATTGTGCCGGTAGCGTACGCGGCCGGCGAGGCAAGGGTTTGTGCCAGCGTGGCCGCCCCCAGCACCGCCGACCCCAAGGTGGAACCGGCGGTCGTGTCCACAAACTCCACGCTTCCTGTCGGCGACAGATCCCGGGAGCCCGAACCCACCACCGTCCCGGTCAGCGTATAGTCCCCCGCCGAGCCGGACGACGAAATCTCTGTGGTCGTCGCGAACAACGACCCCAGCGCGGTCACCGTCAGCGATTGCGTTGTCGAGGTGCTGGGCAGGTCCGTCGTCGTCCCGCTGAACACGGCCTTGTAAGTGTGGCTTCCGATGCCAGGCCGAAACTTGATCACGGCCGTGCCCGACGGTGTCAATTGCGCTGTGCCAAGCATCGCCCCGTTTAAGCAGAAGGCCGCCGCCGCATCGCAGAACGTCACCAGCCCCGTGACCACCGGAGATCCGTTCGACACCGCGGCGGTGAAAGTCACCACGGTTCCCGCGGTCACCGAATTCGATGACAGCGTCAGCGTCGTGTTGGTCAGATTCGCGGCGTGGAGCATGGGCGCACCTAGGTCACAACACACCGCCAGGATCGCGGCCACGCACACCCATCGCCAAAAGTAAGCACAGAAAGAAGAGGCAGCGTCATGCACGGAGGGCCGGCTTGTGCTCAGAGAATGCGATTCCACAAAATTCTCCCTTCGGCGGCCGTAATGCGAATGACTCGGTCGGCGTTTCGTCCATGTCCCCTTGTACGCCCCGTGCGCCACGCGCCCCAAGCGGTTGATGCGCTATCTCATGGTCTCTAAATTCGTTTTGGTGCTGGTGCCGAAATGGATGCAGTCGCGAGGCGCTGCTTGCCAGGGATTGAGTCCCGCCCCAGCTCGAAAATTTCGTGCCTTTAGGAGTCGCGACGGGCGTGCGCTTACAGCGCCAACGATGTAACCGAGGAACTCTCTGGCGTTGTGCGGGGTTTTACATCAGTCCGACCCCGCCGCAGGAAGCCGCCAAGTTCCTGCGCGAGGCCAGCGTGGAGACGCAGCCGCCCGTTCCGGGGCCGCCGGCGCCGGCAACGAAATAAGAGTCTTCAGTCGGAAGTCTTCGGTCGTCAGGAAGAGCGCCTGAAAGCCGACGCGGCAAAATTGAAGACGCCCACAGTTTCGACTGTGGGCGTCTTTGTTTTGGCTGACGATCACGCGGCGTGGCGGTCTTCGTACTCCTCATTCCAGGCCATCTGGATGGCTTCGAGCTTGCCTTCGCTAGACTTCTTCGGGTCGTCCACAAAAGTGGGCAGCTCGGTAATCATGCGGTGCAGATCGGTGAAGCGCACTTCCAGCGGGTTGATGTCGGGGTGTGTATCGGCCAGCAGCAGGCCAATGTCTTCGGTGTCGTCCCAGTGCAGGTCAGTGGGCATACGGCTCCATTTGGTAATTTCGTAAATTTGTAATTTGGTAATTTGAAGACCAATCACGCCATCGGCTACTCACGCCAGGACACCAGTGAAGCAATTACCAAATTACTAAATCACCAAATTACAAAATTTCTCAGTGTTCCTCCGGGTGCTCCGACACGTAGTTGCGGTTCCACTCCGGCACGTTGACCACGATCTCGCCGGGCTTAGTGACGACACACTGGCAGCCCAGGCGGGAGTTGAGTTGGAGGTCGGCAGCCATGTCGAGGCGGTCGGCCTCGTCGTCGTCCATCTCGCTGAGCAGATCGGCGCCCTTGATCACCTGCACGTGGCAGGTGGTGCAGGCGCAGTTGCCGCCGCAGGCGTGGTCGAGAAACACGTGGTGGTTCAGCGCCACGTCGAGCAGCGATTCCGGCTTGCCGTGGTCCTTGTAGGGCATCTTGC